>NZ_JBBOCA010000001.1:5473914-5778020 GCF_038002225.1 Paenibacillus sp. FSL R7-0204 | reverse complement strand
CATGGAATGAACGCTGGACCTGTACAGTCTGAAGTGGTCCAGAGTTCATATGATCAGTTCCTGAAAGAATTCAGTGTTCAAGAGACATACCGTAAGCAGATTGAAGAGCTGGTTGCTGGCGGTTATAGCCGTGCTGCGGTATTAACTGCGTATGACTTCTTATACCACAATTTCGGTAATGTGAATGATTGGACCGCAATGCTTGAGGCCAGAAGCGTAGGCAAGTCCTGGGAGACACTTTTCACACAATATCGTGAGACACATAAAGAGTTTATCCCCAGATCCTTCGAATCAGAAGAACTTGAGCTACTAATGCAGGTGCAAGGAGCAACCTCTGACGATATTATGATCGCGGACAGGATATCTTTCGTAACCGGCAAGCTGTTTGGAGATTTATTGAATGAGAAGCTGAAAAGTGGTAAATGGAGCAGTGTTTTTGAACGGGAGAAGGTATTGTACAGCGGAAATCCATTTCCGAGGGTTCAGATAACAGAGGAAGAAGTTCGTAAATATACTGGGGATGGTAAGCTTTCCGAGCAGCAGGTTACACATGCTTTTGTACTGGCACAGAAGCTTGGAGAGTCTGCCAAAGTTGTTGTTACTAGAGTTGCGCAAGGCTTTTCAGATGAAATGATCATGGCCCAGACCTATACGGAAAAGTACGGGCAATAACTAACAGGCAGACGGGGGTAGCTTTGTGAAGAAAGCATGTATCCGAATATCATTGGCTTCTTTTATCTTGATGATGTTTTTCTTACCGGCAGCAAGTGCCGAGACCTTACAGGATCAATTGAACAATCTGGTAGGTCCCAAACAAAAGTACAATACTATGCTCTCACCGGCATATTTAAGAACCAATGAAACGATTGACGAAATTAGTCCTCAGAGTGGTTCACTTACCATTACTCAGACAGATTATGTCCTGCCTGGCAAGAACGGACTAGATCTTGAATTCAAACGAATTTATAAGAATGAAACAGCGAATGTGCAAGAGATGGAAGTGAATTATGTAGACGGAGCCTGGGTAGACAGAGCCTTCTCTTATGCCAAAACCTCCTCCTTCTATGAGGATAGATATAACCTCGGCATGGGTATGCGCTTCTCCTTCCCGAATATTGAAGTGAAGGTGAATTCGGACGGCTCCAGCCATAAGTTTTTGCATACAGACAGCGGAGATGTATACCGTCTTAAGCCTGCGAATCTGGACGGAGCCTATGTATTTTTGCCGGAGGGCCAGACTGTGAAAGATGTGGTAGTCCGTGAGACTGCCGCTTATCAGAATGGACAAGCAGACGGAACCTCCAAGTATGTAATGACAGGAAAGGATGGGAAGAATACCTATTTCGCCGAAGACGGCCGGATCTTGGGAATCGTGGACCGGTATGGCAACACTATTAATTTTCAGTATGAGTCCTTGAGTTATTATATGGATGGTCATTCCATCAACAAAAAACTGATCTCCAAAATTACGGATTCAGTGGGCCGCGATACCACGATTGAATACAAGGAGGATTTCAATTACACAGTAGGCCCGATTAGCATTGATTCTCCTGTAAATGCGAACAACTATTATAACGCATCGCAAAGCCCCAATAATACGGATTCCGGAGATCTAAAGGGTAAGTTCCAAGTGATTGTTCATCTTCCGGGCGATAAAAGTATTGTGTATGACAAGTCAGCGGCGCTCGTTAATGATTCCAAGCATGTCATACGAACCCGGCTGCAAAGGGTATATGACACGGATGCGAAACCGAAATTCATGTTCTGGTATGAGCAGCCTGATCTGGGCTTCACCTACTTCAATAAAGATAAATATTCTGCGTATTCCCGTTACGAGAATCTTGTACTGGTAGATGAAGTGAAGAGCAATAAGGCGAAGAGCTATGTATATAACACTTACACCAAACGGCTGAATGAAGGCAGTATGCAATACAGAAAGATTTTTGAGAGTAAGGATCTGATCAAGAAAGGGCTCGATCCTGCCAAACCAAACTTTCTGGATAAATTCGTAACCGATACCTATAACAAGCAGACCTACACCTATACCAATGAAGCTGACGGGTACGGCACGGTAGACTATAAGCAGGATGATAAGGCCTATCTTAAAGATACATACCGTTACTACACAACCATTACAGATGTTAACGGCAGCACTGTCAAATATACATACAACGGTAATCAGGAAATGATTCTCACTGAGAAGCTGGGAAAGAATCACAAGGAGACCGTTACCAGTGAGCATGATGAGCTGAAGCTGGTCAAGAAACAGGAGACTCTTATCTATCAAGTGGCTGGCGGGCAGGCTACAGGTGAGCCGGTTCATAGCATTGAGAACTACCGTTATGATGAGTACGGCAATATGACCAGTCATACCGGACCGATTGCCGATCGTGACAGCAAAGGTTATCCGGTGAACAATGAACACACCGAACTATTTACCTATGATATTAATAAATATCATATTCTGACCCAGAAGACCTGGAAGCTCAACCCCAATACAACGGCTCAGACCAATTATGAGCTGGATAGTAAAGGTAACGTAATCAAAGAGAGCAAAGCCACAAATGATCCGGCGAATCCCTGGTTAATCACAGATTACGCCTATGATTCCTATGGCAATCTAATCCGTAAAACGGCCCATGACCGTTCACAGGATTTCACCACTCACTATGAATATGGCATCGACGCCAATGGCACTAATACCAAAGGGGCTTACCTGACCAAACAATATCAGCAGGCGGATGGTAAGACTTATGCCAAAACCTACGCCTATGATATGCAGACCGGCAATATAGTCAGCGAGATCGATGCGAATGGAAACAAGACATCGTATCAATATGATGCAGTAGGCCGCGTACTGAAGAACATCCGGCCGGATAATAAGGCACTGCAGTACGAATATCAGGAGAGCCCGTATGCCAACTTCAAGATACAGTACACGGATGCGGGAAATTACAAGTATCTGAATGAGTATGATATTGAGGGGAATTTGCTGAACCATAGCATCAATAGCCAAGGTACATGGGAGAGGTTATCCTCCCTGCAATATGATGCTTTTGGCAATCTGACTAAAGAAATGAATAGTAATGGACACAGTACTCGCTATACCTACGACAGCAATCAGCAGATTGTGGAGAAATCCTTCTATGACAATGATAAGGCGCTTAGGGCAGCTGTGAAAATTGATTATCAGATCAATTCTTCTCCCCAGTTTCCTATGCTTATGACGATTACGAATGAAGAAGGCTATGGTAAAAGGTACTACTATGACCTTGAGAGCCAATTGATCAAGCAAGAGGTTACGCCGGATCGTCAGACGTATTACGCCTCAACCTTCACTTATGACTATGTCGGCAACCTCATAACAGACACTGACGAAGGCAAACATACTACACTTTATACTTATGATGCCTTGGGAAGAAAGATTAGCGCCACTGATGCACTGGGTAACACGACAGAATATGGCTATAACGCGATGGAGCAACCGGTCTCCGAGAAAGCTCCCGGCGGGAAAATCACAGAGTGGATCTACGATGGATTGGGTAGAAACACCATTCAAAAAATCTATCAGGCGGGAACTTCGGATTATTTCTATACAAATAGCCAATATGATGCGGTGAATAACAGAATTAAACTTACGCAAGGGCTATATTCAGCAGGAGCTAACAAGGACTCTTCAATAACCTCCTTTTCATATGATTCGCTTAACCAAGTGACAGATCAATATGTCAGCCTGGACGCTGCTAACCGTTCTCACACATCTAACGAGTATGATGCAAACGGGAATAAAACTAAGACTGTAGAATACGCAGATTCAACTGGCGCTAAACAGATTGTACAGAATTATCAATATGATTTTGCCGGAAACATAACGTCAGAGACAGGATCATCCAAAGAAAAAGGGGAGGACGGATCACTTGTAGAAAGAGGGGCCTATCAGACCTTAAACGAATTTGATCTCGAAGGAAACCTTCTGAAGACGAGGCGATTCAATGGTACGGGTTATGATACTGAGGAGAATACGTACAATTATAGAAATCTTAAGGTATCTAGCTCCAAGCCTTTTAATGACAAGGGGCCTAGAATCAGCCGTTATCAATACGACAAGTCCGGCAATCTGATTGCTGAGACGTCAGTAATTGATGGAACAGAGCGGACAACCTCTTATACTTACGACGGATTAGGCTTCGCAACTGGGACAACCGATCCTTTGGGGAATTCAAGCCGTTATCAGTATGATACGATGGGCAATTTGCTAAAAACTGTGGATTCAAGATATTCTGCTCTTGCTATGGAACAGGCTCCTGGCATTGAGAATATATATGATGCAGAGAACCGGTTAATAAAGACTATTGCCTTTGACGGAACCAATCGTGAGGTCATTGCTTACAAGGAATATGATGGTAGGGGCAACCTTATCAAAGATGTCGATGGAGAAGGGTATAATGCTACTCATCCAGAGCAGTCTATAGGTCTGTTATATCAATACAATGTTGTTGATAAGCCTGTTGAAATTATTTCAGCCCAGGCTGCTTATGATAACAAACAGCAGGGCATCGGGAAAATCGGCAAACAGCTTATCTATGATGGTTCTGGTAACGTATTGAGCGAGACGGATGAGCTTGGTCATACTACTTCATATCTCTATGATCTTGGAGGCCGTTTGAAGCAAACAACCTATGCTGACGGCTCACGTACAACGGTTGACTATGATCTTACAGGTAAATGGGTCACTATTAACACGGATAAGTCAGGCCAACAGACCAAAAGCTACAATACTATTTTTGGCTCTCCTTACCTAATAGAATATCCAGACGGTACCTCTGAGTCCTTCCGTTATTCATCGCAAGGCGAATTGCTGGAAAGCACAGACCAGAATGGGAAGTCTATTTACTACGGTTACGATTTAGCGGGTAATCAAATATCCAAAAAAGAATATATTCGTGCGGATCAAACCAATACGTATTACCGGTTTACCCTAATGAAGTATGATGAAGCTGCTAAATTGCTCTCGACAGAAACCTTTCAACTCATTGTCTCTAATAAAAATGGAGCCGTAACTCAGACCAGCATGGGGGATCTTACTCAGCAGATCTATGATAAGGGCGGAAGAGTTATTCAGGTTACAGGACCGTTTGGCAGAGAGAGTAAACAGGATTACGACCGTGCCGGGAATGTGATTACGACTTATCAAAAGAGTAGCGATAATAACTATGATATTACACGGAACAGCTATGACTCCAGATCACGCCTTACCAAAAGTGCTTTACTGGTTAAGACTGCAGATATCAGTGCAGGTTTTTTACCGGGAGCTATTTTTGACAATGAATATGTGGACCGTCTGGAGGCAGCAACAACCTATACCTATTCTAAGAATGATCAATTGTTAAGCCAGAGCGATGCTAAGGGGAACACAACTTCATTTGAATATAATTATAATAAGCAGCTATTGAAGAAGACCGATGCTATGAAAGGTTCAACGCTGTATCAATATGATGCTGCGGGCAATGTACTAACCGAGACCAATTCCATTGGAATGCAAACCCGCTATGAGTATGATGCACTTGATCGTGTGCTGCGTAAAAGTCTGCCCGCTGCAGACGGCGGATTGGCTGTAACACGATACATCTATGACTTAAGTGGTAATCTGATTCGGGAAATCTCACCTAATCAATACAAGAAAGAGCTGGATAGTACCAATCAGGTCTTGAGTATGAAGGGGATGTCGTATACTTATGACAAGATGAACCGCAGACTATCCACAGTATCTCCTGAAGGGACGGTCGTGGAATACCTCGAATATGATGCTAAGGGACAGATGTCCAAAAAAGTGGATGGTCTCAGGTACTCAGGCAATATTGGCTCTTCCAAAGGTATAACCTATTTATATGATGGGCTTGGCCGGCTGATTAAAGAAACCAATGTTCTGGGCGACAGTAAACGGTATGAATATGATGTGCTTGATCATTTGCTGGCTCGAACGGATGAACGGGGCAACACGACTTCATATGAAGTCAATCCTGACGGAACACCTGCTAAAATTATTTATGCAGATGGTGGGATTTTCAAGTATACCTTTGATAAGCAGGGCAGAAAGACTTCCGAGACCAATCCGCTTGGAGCAGTAACTACTACCAGCTACACTTCATTTGGCAAAGAAAAGGTTGTAAAAGACCCCTACGGGTATACAGTTGAAAACAAGTATGATCTTAACGGGAATTTGGTGTCGGTAAAAGATCAAGCAGACAGCATAACCCTGTTCAACTATGATGCCGGAAACAGGCTCATCGACAAAAAATCACCGCTCGCACTCGATGAGAGCAGAAACGTGATTTACGCTGTAGAGAGCTTCCATTATGATGCGGCAGGAAATATGACTAAGAAGATTGTATTGGGATCAAAAGAAGATTCTGCTAACCGAGAAACTACTTATATCTATTTCGATAACAATCTGCTTAAAGGCATCATTGACAACAGCGGTGCCAGCTCATCCATGGAGTATGACAAGAATGGTAATCTCATCAAATCAGAAAAGTTAAGAGATTCCGATCTCAAGGATGTGGAGCAGTATGAGTATGATTCCCAGAACCGCATGGTGAAACGGATTGGATGGCTGGATAAGACAACCGTTGAAGGTTATTCAACTTTGCCTAATCTAGCTGATCTACTTGATTCTTCCTATCCGAATAAAATCATGCAGATTACAACTTACAGCTATGACGTGCTTGGCAATAAAATTCAGGAAACAGATCCTAGAGCAAACGGATTCTTGTCCTCTGATTCGGCTAACCGAAAGGCATACACCATAAATTATACCTATGATGCTATGAACCGTGTGGAGAAGGTCATTCGTGCTCTAGGTTCGACAGAGAGTGTAAGACAATACAGCTATGACGCGGCCGGAAATAAAATTTCGGATAAGGATGAGAGGGGATACGTAACCAAGTATGCGTATGATCCAGTTAACCGGATTACTGTAGTTACTGACCCGGAAGGCAACAAATTTACAACAGCATATGATCTGGCAGGGAATAAAATCGCGGATACCAATGCCAAGGGCTACAGTATGTCATACACCTATGACAAATTAAATAGAGTATCTCTTACCATTGACCCATATGGTACAGTGGTCGGCAAGAAGATTTATGATGCGAAGGGCAATATGGTCAAGAGCATTGATGCTAAAGGCTATGCGGCAGGAGAGACGGATGGCTCCCGGTATGGAATTACTTATCATTATGATTTAGGCAATCGTGTGACTGCTGCTATTGATCCGGTATTAGCTAGTAAAAATGGTACAAGTAAATTCACTACTGTTTATCAGTACAATATCTACGGTAACCTTATTCAAAAAACGGATGCGCTTGGTAACTCTATTCGCTATGAATATGATAATGCTGGACGTTTAACTCAGGTTACTGATGCGCTGGGTGTGGAGGTCAGCTATAGCTATGACCGTATGGGCAACAAGCAGTCCATGAAAGACGGAAGAGGTAAAGTTACCCAGTACCGCTATGGATCTTTTGGGGTACTGCAATCCGTCACGGATGCTGGCAATGCAACCATCAGTTACACCTATGATCTGGCACTGAACAAGCAGCGTATGATCGACCGTCAGGGAAATAGTACACTATATTTATATAGTAATCAGAATCTGTTAACTGAGATGAGAGTAGTAGAGACTGGGGACAAAATTAACTTTAGCTATGACGAAGCTGGAAATCGGACTGGCATGAATGATGTGAGTGGAACGTATAGCTACACTTATAATTCCCAGAATCAACTGCTCCAGATTAGTAAAGACAGTAAGGTTCAGATCAAATACACTTACGATGTAATTGGAAATGTAGAATCGGTGACAGACATCTTGGGCTACACCACAACTTACCAGTATGACAAGTCCAGCCGGATGGCCCGTGTTGACTATGATGGTAAAGAAACTGCCTATTCCTATGATAAGAATGGCAACCGTACGATGGTGCAGTATGAAGATGGTCTCAAGGAGGTCTATACGTACGATCTGAACAATCGTCTGCTAACCTTAACAAACAAACGGAACAATGGTTCTGAGATCTCCAGTTACCGTTATACCTATGATGATGCTGGCCGGCAGATTACCAAGACAGATAGTTTTGGATCAACGGCATACAGCTACGACGATGCTGGCCGTATTAAGCAGGTAGAAGCACCGGGAAAGACGACTGTCTATGCCTATGACAGGGCAGGAAATCGGCAGTCTATGCTGGAGACCTATACCTCGCTGCAGCCTAGCAGTTATATCTTCCCGGATACCAAGCAAGCACTTCAGTATAAATTGAAGAAGAGTGAATACCAGTATTCTTCAAGTAATCAGTTGATGAAGCTTGAAGAGCGGATGAGCGATACAACAGGGAAGGAGTTGCTGCTCAAAACTGTAGATTATCTTTTTGATAAGAACGGGAATGAGCTTAGCCAACGGACAGCCTATACCCAGCCTCATACAACAGCAATGCACCAGTCTACCGGGGGAGATACTTACGAGGCACAGACTAAAGAAATTAATAGTCTTATCGAAAAAGTAACTCAAGTCTATGACGGGTTCAACCGATTAACGAAAGCTGTCAAGGTGAAGGCGGGAGACCGGACAACTGTAGATTATGTTTATAATGGAGACGGCTTACGAGTAAAGAAAACGGTAAGCAGTGCTAAAGCAGGGAATATAGCAAAGGAAACGAATTATGTATATGACCGTCAGCATGTGATTCTGGAGATGGACGGAGGCAGCAAGCTCAGCGCCCGTTACATCCGGGGTATTAACTATATTGCCAGAATGAATCAAGCTAAGGCATATACTTATTATTTGTTCAATGGACACGGAGATGTTGTGCAGACTGTAACATCTGCAGGAGAAGTGCAGAACCAATATGACTATGATGTCTTTGGTAATCCGGTTTTAAGCATCGAGTCCTATTCGGAATCCATCCGTTATGCAGGAGAGTATTATGATGGGGAGACAGGGCTGTACTACCTTCGGGCACGTTATTACGATCCGTACATCGGGCGTTTCCTGTCAGAAGACAGCTACTGGGGGGAAGACAATAACCCGCTCAGTCTCAATCTCTACACTTATGCCAATAATGATCCGATTCAGTATATCGATCCGACTGGTCACAAAGCAACGGCAAGCTCCATTCAAAGCCAGATCAACCGAAACGACGCTGCTGCGGACCGCCAAGAGCATCTGTTTCTGGCTAAGCAGAAGGCGTCCACACCGCCTCCAAAACAAGAGCCACCAGCACCAACGAAGCCTGCACAGAATTCGAAGAAGTCTGCTTCGTCGGCGCCAGCAAATAATAATAAAGCAACTCCACCAGCCACGGTAACAAAGCCGCCGGCAACATCAAACAGTGGCTCAACTAGTAGCTCACGTCCATCAGCATCTGGAAGTGCAGCGGCGGCTGCAATATCAAAGTTGCAGCAGAAAAATACAGTTTTGGCAGTAGATCTAAAAAAAGCAAAGAAAGAGGAACAAGTTGTCCAGGCAGCTAAAACATCTGTCAAGAAAGATCCTGTACCTGTGAAGTCTTCTGCAAAGAATACTGCCAGCGGATCTGTATTTAATTCAATAAAAAATGGAACGAAGAACTTAGTTGTAAATACCTACAACTTAATGATTGGTGACGATGCCAAACTGGCCTTTGGGAAAGATAAGTCGTTCTTGCAAAGAAGCGCAGGTTCTGCTAACTTGCTCCTCAACGTTGCTACGTTTGGTGAAGCCGCATTTGTTAAATCTAGCGTTAAAGGTGCTATCCAAGTAACAGAAAAAATAGCAGCCAAAATAACAGGAAAAGCTGTCACATCAGCTGTGGTAAAGGATGCAGCAGAAATAGCCGGAAGTAAGGCGATCCAAAAAGCAGCGCAGCAAACTAGTGCAGCAGTAGGGAATCAGACTGTTCAGGAGATGTTGTCGAACAGCCCGAGTGGGCTTTATAGTAAACTGAGAAAACAAGGTATTCCGACCACTCTGACGGATGATGAGGTCAAGGCGGCTAATTCAGCTGGCCTGAAGATGCAGGCTGAGGGAGCTGGTAAAGCAGGTCGCTACTCAGGGGATTTGGTGGTTGTAAATAAACCTGATGCAGCGGCAGATGCATTAGCTGAAAGAATTGGTGGTCAATCCCGCGTTAAGTTCTCCAACGATCCCGCTAGTAGAGAGTTTGATGCTATTAATGACCAATATGTTGGTCAATCTAAACCTGCACTCCATACCGTAAATAAAAGTGTTCGGGACCAAATGAAAGCGACATTCGAGGCTGCTCAGGAAACTGGTAGAAGGGTTTATTACCATTTTGAAGGGCAACCTGCTCAATCGGTAATTGATAAACTGAATGAGTACAGCAGTAGATATGGAATAAAAGTTTTAATTGATACAAAACCTTTGAAGTAGGTGAGGATAATGTATGAATTTCACGGTTGGGCAACAATCCATGAGACAACTACAGAAGCTGATGCAGGCAATTTGGAAATGATTGTAAATAATATACAAAAATTTATTTCAGAGTTAAATTGGAGTGCTGGGCTTCTGGAGGTTTACCCTTCTAATGGTAATTATTATCTTTCTGTGGGCGGCTTCTTGAATCGTAAAACTACCGAGGCAGAGGAAATAATTAAGCTATATCAATTCATCGCAGACCATTCATCAGGTTCTTACGGAGTACTATATACAAGGGACGATGAAGATATTGAAGGGTACGATAATAACTTTAGAGTACTCGTTTTAGCCCGTGGTAATATTCAACTAAAAGAAGATTTATTTTTATCTCCTTTTGTTCCGGTAGTTGAAGATAACGAATAATGTTCCTCTTCATACCTTGATCGGCTTCGTGCCTTTCAAGGTTTTTTCATAGTGAAGTGTGGTTGAAGAACGAAATAATTATTAAATTGATAGCAGATTTAATCCATGTAATAGCTGTAAAAAGATGAATTCCTTTGATTCACCGTGATACCAAAATGGACTGCATCAACTAGTGGTTTCAGGATTATCAGCAGCAGGAAGTGCAGCCGCCGCTGCAATATCAAAGCTGCAGCAGAAAAATACAGTTTTGGCAGTAGATCTAAAAAAAGCAAAGAAAGAGGAACAAGTTGTCCAGGCAGCTAAAACATCTGTCAAGAAAGATCCTGTACCTGTGAAGTCTTCTGCAAAGAATACTGCCAGCGGATCTGTATTTAATTCAATAAAAAATGGAACGAAGAACTTAGTTGTAAATACCTACAACTTAATGATTGGTGACGATGCCAAACTGGCCTTTGGGAAAGATAAGTCGTTCTTGCAAAGAAGCGCAGGTTCTGCTAACTTGCTCCTCAACGTTGCTACGTTTGGTGAAGCCGCATTTGTTAAATCTAGCGTTAAAGGTGCTATCCAAGTAACAGAAAAAATAGCAGCCAAAATAACAGGAAAAGCTGTCACATCAGCTGTGGGAAAGGATGCAGCAGAAATAGCCGGAAGTAAAGCGATCCAAAAAGCAGCGCAGCAAACTAGTGCAGCAGTAGGGAATCAGACTGTTCAGGAGATGTTGTCGAACAGCCCGAGTGGGCTGTATAGTAAACTGAGAAAACAAGGTATTCCAACCACTCTAACGGATGATGAGGTTAAGGCGGCTAATTCAGCTGGCCTGAAGATGCAGGCTGAGGGGTAAGTGAAGCTCTTACAAGAAGTTCTGGGTATTCATCTGGTTCTATAGACCCTGTAAAATTTGATAGGATGAAAAAAGCATTTGAAAAACAAGGAGGGGTTATTGACCAGTCCGAAGAAGCAATAAGATATTTAGATTATCGTGGTGCAGAGGCTGTCACTTGGAATGAGAAGACAATACAATTAAAGCAGAATCCAACGACTTCTGCTGTATTTGAAGAGTTCATTCATACTGCACAATACAGAGCAGGCAAAATACCAGACCAAACACCAAAAACAGTACTTACCGTTACCGTAGAGATTGAAGCCGCTGAAAAGCTCATAAAGTACAGGAAATCTTATGGGATTCCAAATGTTGAAACAAGGGCGACAATTGATAGATTGAGAAAAATGACACAAGAGTTAAATGAACTGGGGAAATGACGAGGTGAGAAAATGTTTTCAATTGAGGTCAAAACAGCGTTCTTTATCAAGGTTGCCAACATAGTTGCCATTGAAGGAAAACCAAATGGAAACCTTGAAGGAGAATTTCTACATGATGAAACCGATAATTCTAAATCCTATTTAGTGAAGGGAGTAGCGTTGGTCAATAAGAATGAATACATTAGTCCTACAGAATCCATGACTATACAATTAGAGCCAGGCGAATATAACGCTGACGATTTAATAGGTAGGAGATTAGTAAGCTGTGATTCACTTCGGTGCCAAGAGGAAAGATAGTTTGTTTGAGGACTCGTAATGCGGAAAGCATCAAATATTTAATAAATAACTCAACTTTCGCAGCACAAATCTCCAAACAAACCCTTGATATAGCTGGGTAAACTAGAGATCCAATCTTGTAGTTGACAAAAAACAGCTGTTTTGTTCTTCTTGGTTTTGGCCTCTGACATTTCGAGAAATAAACTCATGAGTTGCTGAAGCGCGGTCTGGAAGTCCAGATCGCGAACTTCATCTGCAAAGAGGAAAAAGAGTCCTCCCAGTGTCCGGTCATCACTCGATTGACGCCGTTCGTATTCCATTGCCAAATAACGGCTGAACACAATCGTTGTGTGACTGATCAATTGGTCGAAGGAACGGCCTTGAAATTCGGTACCCAGTTTCAAATAGCTTTTGGTGACTTTGAAAAAAGTCTCTATACTCCAGCGCATACCGTAGATTCGTACAATTTCAGCAGCATCCAGCGTTACGTCTGTACTTAAAATCGCCAGCCATTCCCGTTTTTTATTCCGGTTACGGACAAAAACAAGCTTCACGGGCAGATCACAGGTCGTGTGTACGATGACGGAGCCTTTGATGTCTTTTGAATTGGACTTCGGAAGGCTTTGAAAAACTTCACTTAGCGTCATTCGCTTGCCTTGAACCAGATAGCGCTGTTTCATTTCCTTGACCATACCAATCACAGCGAGGCCTTTGCCTGTGAGCTGACGAAGCAGTGGAGCTTGCGTAAACCAGCTATCCATGAGTACGTAATCGGCGGTGAATCCTGCACGTAAAGCCCGTTCCAGCAAGGCAACAACGGCATCCGGCTTCCGAGAAAAGGCCTCCATTCGACGTTTGTACCCGTTGCTGCGTTTCGAGAGATTCGAAGCCATTTCGCACAACCGATTGGCCAGTTTAGCTGAAGACAGCATGGCAAAGTCAAGCGGAGCGAAGCTAAAACCGTCCGACCAGCCCAGGGTTAGCATGGTGTAACCTTTGGTAAATTTGCCCGTGGAATGGTCAAAGACTCGTGCCAGTAACTCTGCTTTTTTGCTCCGGTTTCGGCTCAAAACGGAATCGTCGATGATGAACACTCGTACACGCGTAGATGAAATAAGCGATTCGAAACCCTGCACGGTGCGAAGACTTAAGGTTTGCAAAAAGCGCCGCCACGCAAAAGAAGCTTGATTCAAAAATCGATAGATGACATCTTTGCCGGGAAGATCTGCTCTACGGTCACTTTCCAGAAGTCGAAACCAGTTCTTTCCTTCGAAGACCAAAGAGAAAACGATTTGAAAAACCGCTAGACTCGAAAGACCAAAGGATTTGGAAATGCCTGCGTGCCGTAAGGCTTTCCCGATGTGGAGCGAAGCAAAAAGTTTGGAAAAGCGAGACTGTTCAGACAGGGAATGTTGTTGTACCATAGTGTTACGCACCTTTCTTGTTGGCATGGTTGATTCGACACTTCCATGATACCAAACAAGAAGGTGTTTTTTGTCAATAGAGACCAATATATTGAATCCTTCTTACGCCCTCAACGGTTTATGACAATATTCCAGGTGCGAAAGTTGAGTAAATAATATATATAACCCATTCATTATTAAAAATAAATTCTTCATTTCTATTGCACGTACAAAAATTTTGAATTTAATTCCTAAATAACGTTATATTGTTACATCAAACAGGTCGATTATGGTTAGGTACTGCCGTAATTGATCTGTTTCTCTATCCAAACCACGGTGTATCTGTGGAAATATAGGGACGAAACTTGGAAAATTTATGGACTAATATGGAAACCAGACAATGGTACAGTATGATGATAGCCTTAAAGAAGCCTACACGTATGATTTGAACAATCGCTTGCTAACCTTAATTATCTTTTCGATAAAAATGGCAACGAGCTTAGCCAGTGAACGGCTAACGGGTAAAGAAAACGGTAAGAAGTGCTAAAGCAGGGAATATAGCAAAGGAAATGAATTATGCATATGACCGTCAGCACGTGATTCTTGAGATGGACGGAAGCAGTGGCATGAATTTATTTATCAGGATGCTGGAAAAAAGTATTAAAACCGAAATTAAATATTTTATGGACTTTTCTACAGGTAGGCTGAGAGAAGGTGTAATAGATATAGAAACAAACAAGATTAAGTTTATTGGTCAATGAGGGAGGAATATATGGTGAATAATATTAAAAATTTCGACATTATAACAAATAATTTAAATGACCTTGGTGGTTGGATATTTAAGGAAGTAATCGGAATTGATTATGTTGTGGACTATGATTATGAAGAAAATTGTATAGCTTTATTGATTCTTTCCTTTCATGTTCAAGTTATTAAAACAGGTCAGAGATTTAAATTGAAGATCAAATATTTTAATGTTTCAGAACTTAGTATAAGAAAAATAACAAATCTTTATTTGACTAGAAGTTTAATAGTACATGATAAAAAAGAGTTAGGATGGGAATCAAGTCAAAGATATCATGTTCATGATGATAGTGGGTATGGCGAAAATGATGGTTACAATTTTATTGAATTTTACTGCAGTTCAATAGAAGCTGTCTCACTAGAAGAATTATAAAATTATATAATTTCAAATTCTGATGTATAATAGCATTGCTTAGCTTCTTTGAATTAAGGCATTAATTTTTAAATTAGGTCGTTACTGATCTTGATTAGCTTTTGACCTTGAATGGTTGTAACCATTCAAGGTTTCTTTTATTCTATGTAAATAAAATGAGACTCACCTTCTTTATTACTGAGTTTTTATAGGGGGCGTAGGAAGATCAAATGCATAAACCAGTTGTGAATAATTAGACTGTTTGCAGTAAAATGTAGAAATCCTCACCAATATTAGAATAGGAAAAAATTCAATGGCAAGATTTCAATACAAATCTGTTTATAAATTTTCTAACCTTATGCTTTGCTTTTACTACAGTATTCTCGTCAAATATATAAACTCTTTCACATTCAATATCTCTCCAAACATCGTATCGAGATCGAACTTTTATTAGCATTTGATGTAAGTACAAAACAATATAACGAAATCTTTCATTCGATATGCGTATGATTCGGGAGAGCTTTCAGCGATGTATCAAAAAAAGCCCAATTATGCGAAAAACCAGAGTTAACGAATATCCACATTCTTGTCCGTCGATTTCGAGCACCAACCCCCACATAAGCGAAGACACCAGCCCTGCTTGCGTTAGCGAAAATCCTTTTTTACTGCTTTTCCCAACAGCCTAAATTCATTTCTACAGAACTCAATCAAGCCATCCCGCTTCATCCATGCCAACTCTCTGGAAAGGGCGCTGCGGTCTACGTCAAGATACTCGGCCATGGCTTCTCGATCAAAGGGTATCGTAAAAGCTGCGGTTCCAGCTTCACGCCTAACTCTTGTTAAGTAAGTTAAAACCTTATCCCGAATAGTCGGCATAATCAGACAATCGTTCCGGTCATGCAGTTCTAACGCACGTTCTGCGATACTATCGAAAAGATTGCCAAGTAAGTGTTCGTGTGCCATACATAACTTCGTGCAAGGACTCAATATGTTTTGGATAGGAATAAACAGCACCTCAAGCGGTTCTATGGCCTTTACTGACATCGGGCATCTTCTTCCACGGCTGGCTGCTGTTAGAACAGCGGTATATCCACCCGGATAATGGAGGGATACAATAATTTGTTTTCCCGCGGGGCTCAATTTCGTGCTTTGAGCGAGGCCCTGCAATATGATGCCGACATCATCAACGTAATCGCCCTCACGGACAACCATCTCATCTTTTACATATTCTTTCCGTGTAGCTGACAGACATTTTAGCATTTGGGGAATATCATCAGGGGAAATCCCTGAAAATAAACGTGATTGACATATGGACTCTAAGTTATTCTGAGCGGCTTCGCGTTGCATGTGCAACATCCTTTTTATTTCCACTATACTATATTAATCATACATACACACGAAGTTTAGCCACCTTGTCTAACGTCAGAACGGAGGAAGAGCAATGCAAACGAAAGAAGATTCAATCAAAGCGAGAAACCGGCTGTTAGCCTCCAAGGTTATGAAAAATCTGCAAAGCAGAAAATTTGAGGCCTATTACTGTGACAACGCCATAGAAGCTGCGGAAAAGGCGCTATCCTTAATTCCGGAACAGTCTTCGGTATCTTGGGGCGGTTCAGTCACGCTTGAGGAAATCGGGCTTCTTGACCGGGTACGCCAAAGCAACTATGCAGTCATTGATCGTGATACAGCGCAGACAATGGAGGAACGTTATGACCTCATGCGCCAATCTCTTTTGTGCGACACCTATTTAACCAGCTTCAACGCGGTTAGTGAAGATGGGATACTGGTCAATATCGACAGTGTGGGCAATCGGGCGGCAGCGGTTACTTTTGGACCGAGAAGTGTGGTTGCTGTCGTGGGGATGAATAAGGTGTGCAAGACCGCTGAAGATGCAGTGATCAGAGCCAGAACCTATGCCGCTCCCATTAACGCAAACCGTCTTTCGAGTTCGTCCAGCCCATTTTTACATTCACCGCAAAAAACGCCCTGCCTAATCAATGGTGCTTGTGCAGATTGTAAATCAGAGGATTGTATCTGTTCTTACATCGTCGAAACAAGAATGTGTAAAACAGCGGGAAGAATAAAGGTTATCCTTGTGGGCGAATCATTGGGATTTTGAATAATTATATTAAATGCACATGAATCCTAGTACCTCATCAGATTTAAAATAGTGGAGTAGAATAAATCACCCTTCAAATTACATAATTTCAATAGACGGTTGTTATTTGGGGGCGTTTTGCTTAGCGTAACGGACACAGGGGCTCTTATCCGGGAAGAAAGTCGTCACTAGGGCGATTAGCGGACCGCATGCTCTTCTGTCAATAAAGTGGGCGCCCAATTAAACGACTGTCTGGTAGTAAAGTTGCTCAAAACGCACTGGCGACATGTATCCCAGAGTACTGTTGGAACGCTTACGGTTGTAAAATAACTCTAAATACCAGTACAGCTTTTGGTAGGCCTCTTCCTTGGTTTTAAACTTCGGATGACTGTAGATCAACTCGCGCTTCAGAATGCTGTGGAACGCTTCTATACAAGCATTATCGTAGCAGTTGCCCCTGCGGCTCATACTCGCTTTCATACGATAGGTTTGGAGTTGTTTCCGGTAGTTCTTGGAGGCATACTGAGATCCCCTGTCGGAGTGGTGTATAAGGCCCTTCCTAGGCTTTTTCGCCTTGTAGGCCTGCTGGAGGGCGTCCAGAACCAAATCCGTGGTCATCCGGTCACTGAGCTTCCATCCGACAATTTGTTTCGTATACAGATCCAGAATACTCGCCAGATAGAGCTTGCCTTGACGACATGGAATGTACGTAATATCGGCCACCCATTTTTCATTTGGTCTTGTGGCCGAAAAGTCTTGCTGGAGTTCATTGGGCGCGATCGGCAGATCGTGATTCGAGTCCGTGGTCGTAACCCGGTATTTACGGGCCATACACGAGCGTATCCCTTGCTCGCGCATGAAGAGGCCGACGGTACGCTCGGAGACCTTCCAGCCTTCCTTTTGGAGTTCCCGATGAATCCTCGGGCTGCCGTAGGTGCCCCCTGAATCCTGATGATGCCACCGAATACGCTGAATCAGCTTCTCTTTTCGCTCGAGGCGTACCGGCGGCTCTGCCGCACGCCATTTGTAGTACCCGCTCCGGGATACCTTTAGGACCTTGCACATCTTCTCCAATCGAAAATCCGAGCGGTGATCTTCGATGAACTGGAACCTTAGTTCTTTTCTTTGCTGAAGATGTGCAGCGCCTTTTTTAGAATGGCCAGCTCTTCTTTCAGATCCTCGATTTCACGTTCTTTGCGGCGATTCTCCGCTTCGGCATCCTTAAGCGTCTGTTCGATCTGACGCATTTTCTCCGGGTGGTGAATGGCTTCCTGGTCGAATTGGCGGTACTGAGAGATCCATTGATGAATCGTACTCTTGGGAATATTCAGCTCCTCACAGATATCCCCAATGCTCTTGGTCTGCTCTTGCACATATTTCACCGTCTGCTTCTTGAATTCTTCATTGTATCGTTGACGTCGTTCCCCCACATTAGACACCTTCCTTCATTAAGGTTATTATCCAGTGTCTCTTAACGTGGCGTCCACCTTTTATTCTAATTGCAGCAAGGACCTTATTCCCTGCAATTCAGCTCCAAAACGTCTCGCAGAAAGACGATAAGGTCCACTGAGTCCGTTACGCTGCAAAAGGTGTCGTTCTCGTGGGGATAAGGTCTCTTCGGTCCGTTAGCTTTTTTGGGATGATAGGGTTTCATTACACGAACCCCTGAGTTTGACAAGCTTATCCACCCTTTTAAATCTGACACTGGACTAGGGTCATTTTTCTAACGCACCGTTCGAATGATTTCTCGAATTGGTGTTTTTTTTGTTCTCTTTTTTCACTGATAACGTTTGGGATAAGCCTTGTCACTTCGTTCCGCCTTCTATTTTCGAAAGTTTAAGATTACAATATTAACCGACAGATAAAAAGAGTAGGAGGAGCTTGATGGCAAGATTCCAATGTAAATGTGGTGCTGTGCTTTCAAATTCAGACGCACCTAATGACGTAGAATTGATAGTTTTTACAGATAGAGAATGGGACGATATTATTAATATAGGGGACTTGATTGATCCCGTTACAATACCGTCTCCTCGAAACGATGTTTGGAGATGTAGTGTATGTGAAAGAATTTATGTGTTTGACGGAAATACTGTAGTAAAAACATATGGGGTAGAAAATGTGGAGAATTCTATTAAAAGAACATTAGGGATACTTATGTGAAAATGATTTACCTTCAATCCGTATCAATTGAACTTGGATATTTAAGTTAAGGGGAAGTGGCGGAGGGGAATTTTGGAACTGGAGGAGCGGTAGCGACCGCCTTTGTCACCGGATTTCTACCGCTAAGAGCGTATAAAATCAAGAAATCTGGGGACAACAGCGGCCGGAAGTCCAAAACTTCTCTGGAGTCACGGCCAAACCCTAACCTAAAATCATTAGTTCAATCAATATACTGTAATTGCACAAAAGACAAGGAGAACCCATGAACATTAAAGTACTAATCGTTGAAGATGACCCAATGGTGGCGAAGTTTAACCGGCATTATCTGGAGCAGGTTCCGGGCTTTGAGTATGCGGGCTGGGCGGCGACAGGGGAGGAAGCGAGAACTATGCTGGAGGAGCAGCAGGTAGATCTGGTGCTGCTGGATATTTATATGCCGCGGGTCAGCGGGCTGCAGCTGCTCTCTGCGCTGCGGGAGCAGGGGAGCAAGGTGGATATCATTGTAATCTCCGCCGCCAGTGACAATGCCAGCATCCGCAAAGCACTGCAGAACGGGGCCGTGGATTATTTGATCAAGCCGTTTGAGTTTGCCCGGTTTCAGGCGGCCTTGTCGGCGTATCGTGAAGATTATAAGCTGATGCACAAGGAGCATCTCAGCCAGGAGCAGCTGGATAAGCTGCTGCGGCATTCGCTCGGGACGGAAGAGGATAAGAACGCTGCCCTGCCGCTGCCCAAGGGACTTGCCGAAGGCACGCTGGAGAGCATCTGGAGCACGATTAACCGGCTGGAGAGCCCGGTGTTCTCCACCGAGGATATTAGCAGCAATGCGCCCATCTCGCGGATCTCGGTCCGCAAATATCTGGCTTTTCTGACGGAGGCAGGTATTCTGGAAATGGAGCTTAGCTACGGGGCGGTAGGCAGGCCGGTGTATATGTATAAGGTGAGACCTGAAGGGTATGAGCTTATCCGTAAATATCTATAAGCAGCTAAGGGCGGGAGGAGCTGGAGCATGGAATTGCATGAAGCACTGAAGAAGGTTAGAAGCAGGGAGGACTTCACAGCATTCCTTGGCCTGCTGGCTAAGGATTACAGCGCGAATCCGGGCGAATGGGAGAATGGCAGTGTGGAGCTGTATCTGGAAGGAGTTCAGTCCTGGGTAGAGGATATGGATGGATATTATGAGAATCTGAAGCGGCCCGCGCCGCAGAATATCGACTGGAGCTTCATCGCAGGCATACTGTATGCCGGAAAAATATACGAATGAGCGGAAGGAGCTAGCCGCATCAATAAAACGGAGTCAAGGTGTCCCGAGGCTGCCCCAGGCGTTCCATGACTCCATATAGCCATCACAGTAGCTGTGAAGGTTAATTAAGCTATTAAGCTATGCCATACATAAGCATACGCAGCATCACTCGAAGGCCCCCTGCAGAGCCAGCGGACTGAACTCGTTAATGATTTTATAGGCTACCAGGTGCGGGTTGTTCATGTCATTGTCATAGATAATCATGTGATGCTTGCCCTTCAAAATAATGTCGAACCGCTGCTTCCGGTCGGCCTGGACGATGGTAATGTAATAGCTGTACTTGTTGTCTGTGCTCACATTGCGGGCGGATTTCATCAGGCGGACGCCGGAGAAATCATCGTAGATTCGCTTAATCGCTTCCGGCTCGGTAAGCACAACGTCCTTCTGTTCACCGGGAACAGAAGACAGGCGGGTAATTTCCAGAGCGGCGATATCTTCCAGTTGGACGGTTCGGGTAACTACTCTTTTGAATGAAGTATAGCGGCTCGCGGTGTAGCTCATCAGGGAGACACCGGCTGCTGCCAGAACAGCACCGGCCAGCCAATATTTTTCGCTTTTTTCCATAGTTTCTGCTCCTCCTAGTGATACGGTTGTATAAGCTCCAATTATAAATCTATAAACACATTCAAGCAAATTCACTACCTTTATTTACTTTATCATTTCTTTAATTACTAAATATTCTTGTCAGGGCTCCTTCAGGTTATGATGATTGTGAAAATATGCACAATTACAATTGGAGGAGAACAGAATGAACAGAAAGAGATGGGGAAGTCTGCTGGGCAAGGGGCTGCTGCTGGCAAGTCTGGTGGTATTGCCTGCATGTAACAGCACCAAAGGGGAGTCTACGGACATTGTTATTATCGGCGGCGGCGGTGCGGGAATGACTGCTGCCATTGAAGCGCATAATCAGGGAGCCAAAGTGATATTGATCGAAAAAATGCCTATGCTTGGAGGCAACACCGTCCGTGCAGAAGGCGGATTGAATGCGGCAGGAACACCTTATCAGGCAGCGGCTGGCATTACAGACAGTCCGGAGCTGCATTTCGAGGATAC
Source organism: Paenibacillus sp. FSL R7-0204 (assembly GCF_038002225.1). Taxonomy (NCBI): domain Bacteria; kingdom Bacillati; phylum Bacillota; class Bacilli; order Caryophanales; family Paenibacillaceae; genus Paenibacillus; species Paenibacillus sp. FSL R7-0204. Next base: position 5,756,477 of record NZ_JBBOCA010000001.1, on the reverse strand, counting down.
CATGAAGGGCGGCAAGAATCTCAATAACCCGGATCTGGTCAGAACGCTTACGAACGGCGCGGCGGCTTCGGTGGAGTGGTTGAAGGAAAATGGAGCCGAGCTGTCTGAGGTGGGACGCGCAGGCGGGGCAAGCGTGAACCGGATTCACCGTCCGGCAGGCGGAGAAGCGGCAGGGAATTTCATCGTAGTCGCGCTGAAGAAGAAGCTGGAGGAGTACAAAATTGATGTGCGTCTGCGGACGACTGCCGATGAGATCGTCAAGAATAAGGACGGCGTGGTTACCGGAGTGAAGGTGACGGATAAGGATGGCAAGCAGTACACGATCAGTGCGAATTCCGTTATTCTGGCGGCCGGCGGTTTTGGAGCCAATATGGACATGATCAAGGGGTACCAGCCGAAGCTGGAAGGGTTCTCCACCACTAACCATCCGGGCGCAACCGGCGATGGTACAACGATGGCAGAGAAGATCGGTGCCAAGCTGGTAGACATGAAGGAGATTCAGATTCATCCGACCACCATTCCGAATCAAGGCGTGCTGATCACGGAAGGGGTACGCGGAGACGGTGCGATTCTGGTCAATAGCGAAGGCAAGCGATTCACGAATGAACTGCTGACCCGCGATGTCGTGTCCCAGAATATTCTGGCCCAATCCGGTAAAGTAGCTTACCTGATCTTCAATGATGAGCTGCGTGCGAACCTGAAGGCAACTGAGGTTTACTTTGGAATGGATCTAGTCAAAGAAGCGGCAACACCTGAAGAATTGGCGGCACAGATTGGTGTAGACGGCAAAGCACTGGCAGATACACTGAATACGTATAATGGCTTCGTTGCTTCCGGTAAGGATACAGAGTTTGAACGGCCGGATCTTAAGCTGTCTTTTGAAAAGGGTAAGTATTATGCAATTCAGGTAACACCAGGAATCCACCATACTATGGGCGGAGTAGCGATTAACACTCAGGCTCAGGTGCTGGATACCAAGGGTCAGGTCATTGCCGGGCTGTATGCTGCGGGCGAAGTAACCGGCGGGGTACACGGCGCTAACCGTCTGGGCGGGAATGCACTGGCAGACATCACTACCTTTGGGCGGATTGCAGCAGATGAAGCTGTGAAGGCACTTAAGAAATAGGAACTTTCAGAAGGAGGAATTACTCATGCACAAGTGGACAAAAACCTTGCTGTTCTCTGCCCTTGCGGCTGCAACAGTACTTACGGCGGGATGCTCTTCATCTTCCGGCAAGTATGTGGACGGGACATATGATGGAACAGGCAAAGGGGTTAAGAGTGATATTAAAGTGGCGGTAGAAATCAAGGATGAGAAGATCGACGCCATTACCGTAGAGGAGCACAAGGAGACGCAGGCGATGATCGATGCGGCTGTGGAGAATACGATTCCTGAAATTATTGAAAAGCAAACCACAGAAGGCGTAGATGCCCTCTCCGGGGCTTCCGGCTCCAGCGGCGGGATTATTGAAGCGGTGACCCAGGCACTGGAACAGGCCAAGAAGCAGTAAGCTATCATCGAATTACTTATACAAGAGTTGTGAAAATTTCATTCCAGCAAGCCCAGTCCTCCTGTCTCCGGCAGAACGGCTGGGCTTGCTTCATTCTTCTATTCCCCAGAAGCGATCCCCGGGAGTAGCTTTACAAATTCAGGTTCAACTAATATAGTTCGAATGGTATAGGAATATGGGACATGAAGGGAGGTCTTCGCACCAGTGGCCAGGAAAAAAAGCTACAGTCTGCGCACAATGATTGCCGTCATGGTGTCTGCCGTTGTCCTGCTGGTATTGCTGATTTTATATTTTATTTTCCGCAATCAGATTATTCCGCAGACCCGGCAGGCACTGGAGGATAAGGCGATTACGATTGCCCGTACCATCGCCCTTATTCCGCTGGTCTCGGAGGGACTCAGTGAAGGCAACAGCAAGGAGATTCAGGACTACACCTCAAGAATCGCCCGCCGTAATGATATTATGTTCGTGGTAGTGACAGATATGAAGGGAATCCGCTATTCCCATCCGGATGCCTCGCTGGTCGGTCTGCCCTTTGCGGGAGGCGGCCAGGAGATATCGCTGCGCGGAGGGGAGAGCATCTCCGAAGGGGCCGGGCCGCTCGGCAGATCCCTGCGCGGCTTCGTGCCGGTCTATAACAACCGGGGGCATCAGGTGGGAGTGGTCATTGCCGGTCTGTCCCTGGAGCGGGTCGAGCGGCTGGTCCTGCTGAATGAGTGGACGATTATTGCGATTCTGGTCTCGGGAGCCTTGCTTGGAGCGGGAGGAGCATTCATCCTCGCAGCCCGGATCAAGCGGATGGTGTTCGGGATGGAGCCGGAGGACATCTCCAAGCTGCTCCAGGAACGCAGTGCGATGCTGGAATCCACGCGCGAGGGAATTATTGCCGTAGATCAGGAGGCGCGGATTACCATCCTTAATATGGAGGCGCAGCGGCTTCTGAGGGCAGCGGGGATTGGCGGGAGTGCGATGAACCGGCAGATTGCCGAGTTTTGGCCGGAGCTGGGTCTGGAGCGGGTATTGGCTGAGGGAGAGGGGATACAGGACCGGGAGCTAGAGCTGGGAGACAGCTCTCTTTTGGTGAACAGCCTGCCAGTCCGGGTGAACGGGAACATCGTTGGCGCGATTGCTACCTTCCGGGATGAAACCGAGCTGGCTGTGCTGGCGGAGAAGCTGTCGGGAGTCTCGGTCTATGCAGAAGCGCTGCGCTCCGGTGCCCATGAGTTCATGAACAAGCTGCATGTCATTATGGGCATGACGCATATGGGTCTGTATGATGAGCTGCAGCAATATATTCTGGGAACGGTAAGCAATTACCAGAAGGAGATCGGGTCGATCACGAGACAGATCAAGGACCCGGTGATGGCCGGATTTCTGCTGGGGAAGCTGAGCAGGGCGCGCGAAGCGGGAATCGAGCTGCTGTTGACCGGAGACAGCTATCTGCCGGAGCCTGCCGATCCGCAGGTAATTCATGAGCTGATTACGATTGCCGGCAATCTGCTGGATAATGCTCTGGAGGCGCTGGGGGAGCTCCGCGAGCAACCCGTGAAGCGGGTGGAGCTTGCTTTTCAATATGAAGAGGAGCGGCTGCTATGCGAGGTAAGCGACAACGGTCCGGGAATTCCGGCGGGCCTGGGGGAGAAGATCTTCGTTCAGGGTTACTCCTCCAAGGGTGAACAGCGGGGAATCGGCCTATATCTGGTGAAGAAAAGTGTAGACAAACTCAGGGGCCATCTTGAGCTTGCCGTCGGCTGCGGGCCGGGAGCGCATTTTATCGTGGATGTGCCTTATGAGGTGAAGGAGGAGGAGGGTATGTGAACATTTAAGGTCCACATGCCCGCTTACTTTAGTTACAAAACTCTTTAATAACTTACGGAAGGTTCCACAACCCGCTTCTTTGGCGCTATGATAATTGTGAAAATATGCACAAGGGGGCACAACTCACATGAATAAGAGATTAACAGCGGCGCTTATCCTCATTCTCTCCGTGATGCTGGTAATTGCAGGCTGCGGAAACAACAATGCGGGCAGCAGCAAGAATGAGAGCAAGGAAGCAGGCAGCACGGCCACTGAGCCGGCAGCAACCACTGCACCTACAGAGAAGGCAGAGGCCGTGTCGGGAGCATCCGAAGCGAGCTATACTCCGTACGATCAGTTAAAAGATAAATATGATATCGTCATCGTCGGCGCAGGCGGTGCGGGAATGTCTGCTGCGCTGGAAGCCAAAGCGGCCGGCATGAACCCGGTTATCTTAGAGAAAATGCCGGTAGCCGGCGGCAATACAACCAAATCCTCCTCTGGGATGAATGCCTCGCAGACCAAGTTCCAGAAGGAGCAGGGCATCGAAGACAGCAACGAACTGTTCTATGAAGAGACCCTTAAGGGCGGACATGATACGAACAATAAGGAGCTGCTGCACTTCTTCGTGGATCAATCCGCAGGGGCCATTGACTGGCTCGATTCCATCGGAATCCGCCTGAACAATATTACAATTACCGGCGGTATGAAGGAGAAGCGTACCCATCGTCCGGAGGACGGCTCGGCAGTGGGACAATATCTTGTAGCAGGACTTGTCCGCAATGTTCAGGAGCAGGGAATTCCGCTGTTCGTCAATGCGGATGTGAAGGAGCTTACGGTGCAGGACGGTAAGGTGAACGGCGTGAAGGTGCTGTTCAACCAGGCCGATGACAAAACGATCAGCGCAGCAGCAGTTATCGTAACCACCGGGGGCTTTGGTGCCAACAAGGAACTGATTGCCAAGGTTCGCCCGGATCTGCAAGGGCTGGTAACGACCAACCAGATTGGCAGCACCGGCGACGGCATTGCCATGATTGAGAAGGTCGGCGGAACTACCGTAGACCTGGATCAGATTCAGGTTCACCCAACTGTACAGCAGGAGAAATCCTACCTGATCGGTGAAGCGGTCCGGGGAGAAGGGGCTATTCTTGTATCTGCTGAGGGCAAGCGCTTCGGCAATGAGATGGATACCCGTGACAAGGTGACGGCTTCAATTAATACACTTCCTGAGAAATCCGCTTATCTCGTGTTCGACGCCGGAGTGAAATCCCGTGTCAAGGCGGTAGACCAATACATCAAGATGGGTGTAGTCAAGACCGCAGATACCATCGAGGCACTGGCGGATCAGATGAAGGTTCCGGCCGCTGCACTTAAGACCACCGTGGAAACATGGAACAGTGCGGTGAAGAGTAAGTCGGATGCCGAGTTCGGCAGAACTACCGGTATGGATAATGATCTGTCCGGTGCTCCGTATTATGCGATTCAGATCGGCCCTGGGATTCACTATACGATGGGCGGAGTGGTGATCAACACCAACACTGAGGTCTTGAACAAAGAGGGCAAGGCGATTACCGGCCTGTTCGCGGCAGGAGAAGTGGTCGGCGGGCTGCACGGCGAGAACCGCATCGGCGGTAACTCGGTAGCCGAGATTATTATCTTCGGACGTCAGGCAGGGATTAAGGCGGCTGAATTTGTAAAAGCGCAATAAGCTATTATTCTATATTGTTCTCAAGTAAAAGGGATGCTCCGCAGCCATCAGGCTATGCGGGCATCCCTTTCTGTGTTGCAGCTCTAAGACTGTATCGCCGGGGAAGGCGACGGCTTGGCCGACCGGGTCAGCGAGAACAGCTCCAGCTCCGGGCGGCTCTTGCCGGCCAGCGTATCTGCAAGCAGCTCGGCGGCAATCATGCTGTAGACCGTGCCGTTCCCCCCATAGCCTTCAATGAAGTAGCAGTGCGGGAACTCCGGATGCGCTCCCATATAAGGCAGTCCGTCACGGGTAGAGCCGAAGACCGCTCCCCAGGAATATTCAGCCTTGATGCCTTGCAGTTCCGGGAAAAGGGCCGTAAGCTCCTCGACCAGACGCTCACACTGGGAGAAGACCCGTACCTCACGCCGCTCTACGCTGGTGAGCTGCTCATCCTTGCCCCCAGCGATAATCCGGCCTTCTGGAGTGGTCCTGAAATACAGATAAGGCCGGGCTGTTTCCCAGAGCAGACTTTGCTCATGCCATTTTGGAAGGCCGGGCAGAGGCTCGGTCATAATAGCATAGGTGTTGATTAGCTCCGCTCCCCGGTCCTTCTTCATCTCCTGGGTCTCATATCCCATGGCGAAGACAACCTTCTTGGCGAAAATCCGGCCCTGCCCGGTATGACAGATCACGCCGTCTGCATTGTATTCATAATGAAGGGCTTCGGTATGCTCATATACCCGTACCCCGCCAGAGTGTGCCTTATGAATCAGGCTGTGTACCGTCCGCAGCGGATTCGTCTCCGCATCTCCTTTGGAATACAGCGCACCTGGCTTGGAGAAGGCGTAATGGGCGTGGATCTTCTCCGCCTCCCAGAATTCCGAATCGAAGCCGTGCTTCACCAGATTCTCATTCTCCAGCTTCAGCATAGCAACATCTTCCGGCGTACTGGCATACAGCAGACTGCTGCGTTCAATAATCTGCGGATCGATATCCAGCTTGCCGGGCAGCTCCAGAATCGCACGCATGGCCTGCTGGCAGAGTCTGTAGAACAGCACGCCGTTTTCTTCCCCGAAGGTATTCATACAGGCAGTCAGTGATTTGTCATTGGCGATTTGCAGCAGTCCCGTATTGGCGTGGGAGCTTCCGGTGCCGATCGTTCTTTTATCGATAAGAACAGTATCTGCTCCACTGAGAGACATGCGGTAGGACATCATCGCTCCGCCCATCCCGCCGCCTACAATCAGGCAGTCACAGGTAATATCTTCCGCAAGTACCGGATATACCGGAGGCTCAGGCAATGTGTGTTCCCAGGGCAGTTGCCCGCTGACGAGTTTCATAGATCTGTTCGCTCCTTTGTGTCATTCAGAGTAGTATTATTTGCGCTATTGCAGAGTCTCATTCGTCAAGACCCTAAGGATTATTCATTAAGTGTAAGCTTGCTGAATGGACCTTCCGGCACATAAACAGCCTCCCCCGGAAGCATACTAAGGAACGCTTGAACAACCAGAAGGAGGGACTACCGAACATGCAATCTAACCAAATGCAGGCACTTAGCGGAAAAGAATTGGAATACATTACCGATTCCATTTCCAATGAGGATTTGCTGATTAAGCAGCTCGCGGCTACAGCCGGAACCACTCAGAACTCTGCCGTGCAGGGGATCTGCATCCAGCAGATGCAGAGTCATACCCATCACATGGATATGCTGGTCCAGCTGCTCCATCAGCATCAGCAGTACGCACCATCACAGCCGCAATAACAGGCAGAACCCACAAACTTTGAAGGAGGTTTTACTGTGTACGCACAGAATGGAACGCCGTTTATGGCGGATGAAGATTTACTCTACACGATTTTGGCCGATTTGAAGCGGACAGTCCGCGAGTACACTACAGCAGCTACAGAATCGAATTGTCCCGCCGTCAGACGGGTATTCAATGATTTGACTATGGATACCCTCAGAATTCAGGGTGAACTGTACATGCATATGTCGCAAATGAACATGTATACTCCTCCGGGCAAAGCGCTGCGCCAGGATGTGGACAAGCAGATTCAGAGTGCCCAGCAGACCCAGCAGAAGCTGCAGCAGTTCGTGCGTGAGAAAACAGGCGGGGCAGGAGCCTATAACCAGAACTCGAATGTTTCGCAGCATCAGCCGAACGTCCAGCAGCATCATAACGGTTCCTATTATATGTAACCTTCGCGATGGCCCTGTGAAGCATTAGAGCGCTTACCCGGCCATGCAGGATAAAATACAAAGGGAATCAAGCACTATAGCCCCGCCTCGGCGGGGTTATTTTGTTTGCAGAACGGTACTTTTCATGTCATATTAATACTAAACTCTTTTTTGCAGGAGGCCCTGAGAATGAATGAATTGAAGAGGAAAGTGTTGGAACTGCTCAAGGAGGACGCGCGAAGCTCAACGGCATTAATGGCGACCCTGCTTGGTGCGGAGGAAGAAGATGTAAAGACCGTGATCGCCGAAATGGAGCAGGATCATGTCATTGTGAAATACGCGACGGTAGTCAATTGGGATAAAGTCGATGATGAACGTGTTACCGCGCTGATCGAGGTGCAAATCACTCCGGAACGGGGCCGCGGCTTCGAGGGGATTGCCGAACGGATCTATCTGTATCCGCAAGTTAAATCCGTCTATCTGATGTCCGGCGCTTACGATCTGCTGGTGGAAGTGGAGGGCCGCAATCTGCGTGAGGTCGCTAATTTTGTGTCTGAGAAGCTGTCACCGATTGATGCCGTACTCTCTACTAAGACTAATTTTACGCTCAAAAAATACAAACAGGACGGTATCATCTTTGAAGAGCATGAGGAAGACAACCGTCTGATGATATCTCCGTGAAGGATGTAATGTCATGATCATTAATAACGCTCAGCACACAGGAGATAAAGGCAAGTCAATGAACTCTTATTTGGCCCCGCTGGTCCAGCAGATTCAGCCTTCGGGCATCCGCAAGTTTTTTGATCTGGCGGCAGGCAGCAAGGATATTATCTCGCTTGGTGTCGGCGAGCCGGACTTCAAGACTCCGTGGCATGTCAGAGAGGCCTGCGTCTACTCACTTGAACGCGGCTTCACCGGCTACACCTCCAATGCCGGGATGCCCGAGCTGCGCGAAGGTATTGCCCAGTACCTGGAGACCCGCTTCGCTGTGAAGTATGATCCGGCGAATCAGATTATCGCCACAGTCGGCGGCAGCGAGGCTATTGATTTGGCCCTGCGTGCCCTGATCTCTCCGGGAGACGAGATTCTGATTCCCGAGCCTTGTTACATCTCTTATTCTCCGATTACGGCTATCGGCGGCGGTATTCCGGTCGGCATTGAGACCTTCGGCAAGAATAACTTCAAGCTGACTGCCGAAGATCTGGAGGCCAAGATCACCCCGCGCTCGAAGATTCTGATTCTCTGCTATCCAAGCAATCCGACGGGGGCCATCATGAGCCGTGAGGATTGGGAGCCGATTGCCAAGGTGGTCGAGAAGCATGACCTTATTGTTATCTCGGATGAGATATATGCCGAGCTTACGTATGGAAGCAATCATGTCAGCTTCGCTTCGCTGCCGGGAATGCTTGACCGGACGATCCTGGTCAGCGGGTTCTCCAAGGCCTTCGCCATGACCGGCTGGCGGATGGGCTATGCCTGCGGCCACCCGGACCTGATCTCTGCCATGCTCAAGATTCACCAGTATACGGTCATGTGCGCGCCTTCGATGGGCCAGGTGGCTGCACTGGAGGCACTTACCAACGGAATGGAAGAGAAGGACCGCATGACAGACTCGTATAACCAGCGCCGCCGGCTGATTGTCAAAGGGCTGCGGGAGGCGGGACTTGAGTGTCATGAGCCGCAGGGTGCCTTCTATGCATTTCCGAGTATCCAGGCCACCGGCCTGACCTCCGACCAGTTCGCCCAGCGTCTGCTGCTTGAATATAAGGTCGCTGCTGTTCCGGGAAGTGTCTTCGGTCTGGGGGGGGAAGGCTATCTGCGCTGCTCTTATGCCACCTCGGTATCCCAGTTGAATGAAGCGGTTGAGCGAATTGGGGCATTTGTCTCACAGCTGTCCCGGGAAGGGGCCTGACAAGGCTCGACAAAGAAGTAAATCGAACTATAGCCGATCACCTTCTGATATGGTATTATTTTACTCTAAGGACAAGAAACACCTGTAATACACTTACATGGACCTCTTATTCCGGAATAAAGGCGCTTCATATCTGGTTGCATAGAACTACACAGTTCATATCTGGATGACGCGCAATACTTTTTATCAGGAAGGGTGATTGTGCTGAGCGCAGATTATTACTTATCCTCCTATGGCGGGAAGTGTGGTTCCGGAAGCGGGCTACCTCGCGCCAAAGAAGATGCGAATGCACGCAGGCTCTCGCTGGAAGATGAAATTCAGATGCTCCGCAGCAGAATGGAACAGCTCTTTATGCAGGAGAAGTCCTTTACCTCGGATAATGTAATAGCAATCAGCAGCTTGCTGGATCTCAAGATTAATGAGTATATGAGAGGCCGTCACCGCAGGAGCAATTAATACAGCAGGATTATACGGAGCGGATGTCTTCCTTTGGGGAGATGTCTGCTTTTTTTTGAATAATAAAGTGCCGGAAGGTGGAGTCTGAAATGATCAAGGTATTTAAAAGCGAGGCTGGCAAAGAACAGGTTCTTAGGTCCTATAACCAGCTTCTTGACGCGTGGGGAACGGAATTTCAAGAGTTTGATGTGGAGACCCCTTATGGGACAACCCATTGCATAACAGCGGGAGAGCCGGAGTCACCGCCCTTGCTTCTGTTCCATGGGGTAGGCGATAATTCGGCCGTGATGTGGTTGCTGAATATGAAGGAGTTGTCTCGGAATTTCCGCTGCATTGCGGTAGATACGCTTGGAGGACCGGGGAAGAGTGTTCCAGGTGGGCTGTTCCATAAACGGACCTTTGACCAGGTTGATTGGATCAACAAGGTTGCTGACGGGCTGAAGCTTGAACAGTTCTATGTGGCAGGAGTATCGAACGGAGCGTATATGGCCTTCAATTACACGGTGAACGGGCCAGGAAGAGTGCTGAGGGCTGCCTGCATGGAGGGAGGAATAATCACTTCTCCAATTAAAAGCATGATACATACGCTGATGATGATGTTCCCGGAGATTCTTATCCCTACACGCAGCAATCTGCTCAGGGCAGCCCGCAAGCTCAGCTCCCCGGCCTCAGGCCTGTTCGACAAGCATCCTGAAGTCGGGGAGCATCTGGTGCTGTTAATGCAGAGTCATAACCAGCAGGCGATGTTCGCCCATAAGCTTCAGCCCTACGAACAGAAGAAAGCGGTTACGTTCCGGGATCAGCTATACTTCCTGCTGGGAGATTATAAGCTGAAGCAGAAGCGGGAGCTCACTGGAACACTGGATGCTGGCGGGTTCCGCTACACGGTCATCCCGGACGCCGGTCACGGCGTGAATCATGAGCAGCCGGAGCGGGTCAACCGCGAGCTGGTGGCTTTTTTGAAGGGGAGTGGGGGAGAATGATTATATAAAATACCCCCTGCTCCAGTCCAAAGGGACTTATCAGGGGGTTATACATGCATGTTAGTTTACCTTGAACGTGGCCACTGCCTGCTGTAGCCCATCGGCCATTTTCGCCAGCTCGGTAGAGGCTGCGGCTACCTCCTCCATGGAGGCGAGCTGCTCCTCGGAGGCCGCAGCAGCACTCTGGGAACGCTCTGCAGCCTGCTGCGCCACTTCTGCCATCTCCGCCACCGAGGAGGTCAGCTCCTCGGTTCCGGCCAGCAGCTGCTCGGAGGAAGCAGACATCTCATGAACCTGGGTATTAATCTCGCCGATGCCGCCGAGAATATCCGTGAACAAACGCCCGGCCTCGCCTACCATCCGCGAGCCCTCCTGAACGGCACCGGCATTGGCCAGCACCGCGTCTGATGCCGCCCGGTTGCCCTGCTGGATTTCGAGAATCAGGGTGCTGATAGATCCTGCGGCTTCGGCCGTCTGCTCGGACAGCTTCTTGACCTCACCGGCCACCACGGAGAAGCCCCGCCCGTATTCGCCTGCTCTGGCAGCCTCAATCGCCGCGTTTAAGGCCAGCATGCCGGTCTGATCGCTGATACCTTTGATCAAACCAATGATGTTACCGATCTGCTGGGACTGTGAGGTAAGAGAGGTAATCATGCTTGAAGCATCTGCGGCGGTCTGCTCCATCTCTTCCATCCGGTCCACCGCCTCCGTAATGACGGAATACCCATTCTGCGCCTGTTCTGCCGCCCGTCCGGCCGCTACGGCGGTGTCCATCGAGGCCTCCGCGATCCGCTGCACACCGGCGGCCATCTCCTCCATCGCTCTTGCAGACTCGCGGGTGGACTGAAGCTGCTGATCCGCTCCGGCTGACAGATCCTGAATATTCTCCACAATAGCCTCTGTGGTGTGATTGGTCTGGTTGGCGCTAGACATTAATTCCTCCGAGGTCGAGGCGACTTGCAGGGAGTGATCGGCAATGGTCCCCAGGAGTCTGCTCAGATTGGTAATCATCTGGTTCAAATGCCCGGCCATATTGCCGAATTCATCCTCGCTATCTACCTCCAGCTTCCCGGTGAAGTCTCCGGCAGCCATCTGCTGGGACATCTCATTGACACGAGTGAGCTTACGGGTAATATAGCGGCTGTATAGATATACGGCTGCTACCGTCAGGATAAGACCCACAAAGCTAACCAGCAGAATAGACCTTAGCAGCCCTTTAAGCGGCGCATACAGCTCCTGCTCCGGCATGGCGAGACCCACGGTCCAGCCGGTATCCGGCAGCTTTTCATAATACATCTGGATGGTTCCGCCAGAATCGGCATAGGTTACCATCCCCTGATTCTGCTGAAGCATTTCCGCTCCCGCTGCGGACAGACTTGCACTTTTTTCATCTGTTATTTTCAGCTGCATATTCTTCCCGGCATCCGGTCCGGCAATGTAATTCCCCTGCTTGTCCAGCAGGAAGGCCCAGCCTGTATTCCCCACCTTGGTCTGTTCGATCCTGCTCTGCAGTGTCTTGAGATCGATATCGCCGGCCATGACGCCCAGCAGGGTATTCGCGGTATCCCGGAAAGGAACAGCAAACGTAGCCATCGTTGTCCCTGTAATTGTGTCGTAGAATGGATCTGTAAACGCTGCATGGTCTCTGCCGATGGTGTACCAGTTCTGCCCGTGATAATTATAATCGGGGTCATTGTACTGCTCGGTAGTCACAATTTTGTCGCCGTCTCGGTGGGCATAGGTGGAGAAGTACTTCAGCTTGCTGTCATACCGTCCGGGTTCAAAATAAATGCCCACACCATATGTATCCGGATTGGCCTTCAGCGCACTAGACAGCATGGTACGGTATTGATCCAGTGTGAATGCAGCAGCGTGGCTCTCCAGCGTCCGTGCCAGAACCTCGGGAACCTTGCTGTGTACACTTAAGTTCGCATTAATTTCGTTAGAAATATCCGATATCTGCACATTCATTTTTTGCTTAACCTCGTGATGGATAATACGCTTGGAATACATGTACGACAACAGAGCGACCAGCACCAGCGTGATCAGAAAGATGGGCAGGATGAATGCAAATGTTCTCATACGTATGCTTTTGAACCGGAGCCTGGAAATTGCCTTGTGAACAACATTAGACATGTGAATCCCCCCCATTTTATAGTGAAGCTATTTATACTTATATTGAATATCATCGGCTGGAGAGCTGATTTTTTTGTTACTTTTTGTCGAAAAAAATAAAAAAATGTCGTGTGTCTAACTCTGCTGGGTAAGACCAAAGGCGGAGACGGCGGCAGACCCGGGGCTGATGTCCTCTTCCAATTGTAGGCATATAATGAATATTCACGAACATCACTGAGTACGGGCTGGAACTGTACGGTGTCAGGAAAGAGGAGATATTCATGCTGCATGATCAGCTGCTGAGGGACCCGAATACATATGAAGAGCTTAAGCTGGAGCGTACGGGGGCGGTCAATCCGGCGAATGGACGGCAATATCCGTGGAAGCACGGGTATTTGGCTTTTATGGAGGAAGCGGATGCCGCAGGCAGTAACCGGAAGTACCTGGAGCTATACAACCGGATTGCCCGCTTCTACCGGCTGTCCAACAAGCTGTATTTCGCGCTGAAGTTCGGCGGAGAACGCAGCTATAGAGAGCAGTTCCTGTCTTCGCTTGAGCTGCGCGGCGGTCAGCGTGTGCTGGAGACTTCGGTGGGCAGCGGCGATAATTTCCCGTACCTTAACGTGAAGACCGGGAACGTGAAGACCGAGCTGTACGGGCTGGATATTTCCAGCGGAATGCTGAAGCAGGCGGTGCGTAATCTGCACCGGTGGAAGCTGGAGGCGCATTTGTTCCAGGGGACCGCAGAGAGGCTGCCTTTTCAGGATAACAGCTTTGACTGTGTCTACCATGTCGGCGGGATTAATTATTTCAGTGATCCGCGTGCTGCGGTACTGGAGATGATCCGGGTGGCGAAGCCGGGGACAAGGCTGATGATTGCCGATGAGACGCAGAAGCTGGTGAAGGGAACGTACGGGAAGGTGCCGGTGGTTAAGGGGTATTTTGCAGAGGGAGCGGACATGCCGGAGATGCTCGGGCTGATCCCGCCGGAAATGCTGGAGGTAGCGTACAAGGAAGTGTGCAAGGGCCTGATGTATTGCATTACTTTTCGTAAGCCATGACGCAGGTTGAACAGAAGGACAATTGAGGCTTCCTCTTAAGGGAGTTATTTACATATTGAAAATACTGATCTTTGTTTGCCACCCTACCTAAGAACGATTACACTGTTACTATGTGATTTTGCAACTTAGGAGGGAAGTATCATGGCGATCTATACGCGTACGGGGGATAAGGGCGAGACCTCGGTGATTGGCGGCCGGGTAGGCAAGGACGATGTCCGCGTCGAGGCTTACGGCACCATTGACGAGCTGAACTGCTTCGTTGGCCAGGCACGGAGCCTGATGGAGGACGAACGGTTTCTGGATGTCCGCGAGCAGCTGCTGGAGATTCAGCATGAGCTGTTTGACTGCGGATCGGATCTGGCATTCGTGAAGCTGAGTGAGAACCGCTATAAGGTAAAAAGCGAGATGGCCACGCGCCTGGAAGGCTGGATCGATGTGCTTCAGGCCGAGAATCCGGTGCTGGAGCGCTTTATCCTGCCCGGCGGAAGCCAGCTGTCCTCGGTGCTGCATGTCTGCCGGACGGTCTGCCGCCGGGCTGAGCGCCGGGCAGTGACGCTGGGCCGCAGTGCGGAGATTAACCCTGAGGCGGTAATTTATCTGAACCGGCTGTCCGACTATTTCTTCGCCCTGGCCCGCGCCGCCAACACCCGGCTGGAGATTGCTGAAGTAGAATATCTGCGCAGCAAAAAGGTGTTCCGGAACAAATGACCAGCTATTATCCGCCCATCTCCTATACAGTGCCGCCGCTTGAAGACGGCTGGCTGCTCAAAACCATTCTGCAGAAGCGGATGGATGTCTCCCGCAAGCTGCTCTCCCGGCTCAAAATGACGGACCTCGGCATTACACTGAACGGAGAGCGTGTCTATATCAGCGTTAAGGTTAGCACTGGCGATCTAGTGCAGATCCGGATGGAGGAGGAGACATCTGAGGATATTTTGCCGCAGCCGATTCCCTTCGAGATTCTGTATGAGGACGGGCATCTGCTTGTGGTAAGCAAGGCCGCAGGAATGATTGTCCATCCGACCCACGGCCATTATACCGAGACCCTGGCGAACGGAGTAGTCCATTACTGGGCAGAGAAGGGCGAGCGGGTCCGCTTCCGCCCCGTACACCGGCTGGATCAGGAGACCTCCGGGGTGCTGGTGATTGCCAAGAATCCCTACAGCCATCAGCACATCTCTGAGCAGATGATTGCCGGAACGGTGGACAAGCGGTATACCGCGTTCGTGCACGGCGTGCCTGCTCTGCCCAGCGGCGATATCGACGGCCCGATCGACCGCGACCCGCTGGAGCCGCACCGGCGGATTGTGACGCCGGACGGCTATCCCTCCTTGACCCGCTATGAGGTCAAGGAGGTCTATGGCAGCGCCGCTTCACGCGTCGAGCTGAAGCTGGAGAGCGGGCGCACCCACCAGATCCGGGTGCATATGGGATCGGTGGGCTGCCCGCTGATCGGTGACGGGATGTACCGTCACCCGCTGTATGGGCAGGCGGCCGGCGGCCGGGCGGAGGCGGGCGAGGAGCGGCGTGCAGGAGAGTCGGCGGTGTCCACAGGCGGCGAGGAGCAGCAGGTGCAAGAGCTGGCGGCTTCGGCCGGCGGTGACGCGCTGTCGCCGGGCGATGCCGCCCGGCTCGCGCAGATCGCGGAGCTGGACGCGGCCATTCCGCGCCAGGCGCTGCATGCGGTGCGGCTGGCCTTCCGGCATCCGGTGACGCATGCCGAGCTGGTGTTTGAGGCTCCGCTGCCGCCGGATATGGCGCTGCTGCAGGAGAAACTCCGGCAGTCGGCGCGGTAAGTCAGCGCCGGACATGTCCAGGGCACAGCTGCCATCTGCAGCAGTATGCAGCTTGGCTGCTACAGCTGGAGGAATGTGCTAAGCAGTATGCAGCATTTTATATGCTCCGCCCGCTCATACAGTAACCTTCCTGACGCCGCTGGAGCACAACAGCAGGCGAATAAATAAGTGCCAGGGTGCACTTATTTTCAGCTATATGACGGCTCCGCAGCAAGCAAGTGGAAAAAGTACAACTAATATTGCCCCATACTCTGCAGAGTAACAATTTTTCCCGATTTAAATGCCGGAAATCCAACTATTTCCTCCCACAAGCCCAGTCAACAATATAAACAGCAGTGACGACCAGTAGGACAAGCAAGCAGCACTGCTGCACTTTATAATAGAAGGAGAAGCCGATGAGTAACTTGAAGGTGTACCAATATCCTAAATGCAGCACCTGCCGCAGCGCAGTGAAATGGCTAAAGGAAGCGGGGCATGAGCTGGAGCTGCAGCATATCGCAGAGCAGCCGCCAACCGTGGAGGAGCTGCGTGTGCTGGTGAAGCACAGCGGCCTGCCGCTGAAGAAGTTTTTTAATACGAGTGGTGAGGTCTACCGGGAGCTTGGCCTGAAGGATACCCTTGCAGACTTAAGCGAAGACGAGCAGCTTGCGCTGCTGTCCGCACATGGGATGCTGATTAAGCGTCCGGTAGTCACTGACGGCAAGAAGGTTACCGTAGGCTACAAGGAAGACCAGTACGCTGAAGCTTGGAGCAACGCCTAAATTAAGGATACAAGGAGAGGTTACACATGAGCACAGCAACAGAAATGAAGGGCCGGGTCATGATCGTCGATGGAATGGCTCTGCTGTTCCGCGCTTTTTATGCTACCTCTTATGGTGGATATATCCGCAAGACCCGCGCCGGGCTGCCGACGAATGCGGTGTATGGATTTTTGCAGTATTTTTTCGACGCGGTGAGTACGTTTGAGCCTTCACATGTAGTCTGCTGCTGGGATATGGGCAAGGGCACGTTCCGTTCGGAGAAGTACGAAGGCTACAAATCGAACCGTATCGACGCCCCGCTGGAGCTGATCCCGCAGTTCGATCTCGTGAAGGAGGTTGTGGCAGAGCTGGGCGTGCCGAATATCGGCTTGGTCGGGTACGAGGCGGATGACTGCATCGGTACACTGGCTTCGTGCTACAGCGGGGAGTCGGAGGTCTATATTCTGACGGGGGATCACGACATGCTCCAGCTGGTGAATGACAGCGTCAAGGTCGTGATTATGAAAAAAGGCCGCTCCAACTATAAAGTGTATGATCCGGCTGAGCTTTTGGCAGAACGGGGCCTCACCCCTGCACAGGTGATCGACCTGAAGGGCTTCATGGGCGACACCAGCGATAATTATCCCGGCGTGAAGGGCATAGGCGAGAAGACCGCCACCAAGCTGCTGACGGAATACGGCACTGTGGAAGGGGTCATTGAGAACCTGCATCTGCTGCCCAAGGGCGTACGCGCCAAGATTGAAGCGGATCTCGACATGCTGCATCTCTCCCGCGAGCTGGCGGAGATCCGCTGTGATGTGCCCGTAGTCTGCGAGCTGGCCGAATGTCTCTGGGAGCTGCAGCGGGATACGGCGGCACGCAAGTTCCAGGAGCTGGAGTTCGGCAGCCTGATGCATCTGATCGGCGGAATCGCCGAGGTGCGGGATGACCGGGGGATCGTGCAGATTGAGCTGGGGGATCTGGGCTGAAGCCGGAATAGACAGCAAACAAATCAAGACAGCAGATGCTCACCTATCGTGAGCGTGTACTGTCTTGTTTGCGTGTGAAGAGATAGACCGCATGGTCCCCGGAGGGCGGCACAAGCAGGCGGGATAATTCCTCATTCAGCTCCATGCTGAAATGCTTAGCCTTATCATACGCGTCGAAGTCACCGGTGATATCCGGGTCTCTTGTGCCGATTACTATATACAACTCTACAGAATCTGTATTAAAAACATGCTTCTCATACGGGTTGCCGGGCACCGGCCAGGAACAAAGTACAACCTTTGGAGCGTATTTGCTCAAGGCGGCTTTGGCATCGGCTTTTTCCACAAAATCGGGGTAGGTGATATAATGCGCCCAGCTATAATCATCGGTTGCCCGGCAGGCCGTGCCGTTATCGTTAAGGAATCTCGTCAAGGTACCGTCACCCGCACCGATCTCCAGGCATGCCTTATCTCCGATCAGAGCGGACAAGCGCTTGATTAACGAACGGGAATAGAAGCAATAGATCCCTTGTTTGTTGACAAGCGGCATCAGCATTTTGGGGCGGATAATCAGCTTCCAGCATACCCGGAACAGGGGGAGCGATACGGGCTTCCGTACAAGCTTTTCCTTGAAAAGGAGCTTCTGCAGAATATAACCGTCCCAGAGATTGAACCGGACAGGCCCGGAGGCTGATTCGGCGGACACCGCTAGTTGCAGCTGTTCGATCAGATAAACGGCGAAGCGGGCTTTAATAATATTAGGAAGAAAAGCGTTAATGGTGGTTTGATTAAAGCCGCTTTTGACAATTTTGCTCTTCGCTATTTTGGCGCTGCTTGTATAGCTGGCGAGCAAGTTATGAATCAGGTTGGCGCGTTTTTGGCTCGATAGGGCATTGATCTCAAGCAGCACTTCTTCTTTGTACTCCGGATATTCTGACAAAAGCGTGCGGGTATCGGTCTCATTCCTCAGAATTTGCTCGGCGGCCGTCTTGCTGAAGGTTAGCGCTCTCAGGTCCCGGCTCAAATGACAATACCCTCACAGTGATCCACCTCATGCTGGATAACCTGCGCCGTAAATCCGGTAAAGCTATCCCGGTGCTTCTTAAAATTATAATCGAGGTATTCTACCTCAATGTAGTCATATCGTTTCGCTGGGCGTACGCCTTCGAGCGACAGGCAGCCTTCCTCAGTCTCATAAGGACGGGCGCGCTTAACGATCACCGGATTGATCATCGAAAGGGTTAATTGCTGCTCCACGCGGATGGCAATGATGCGTTTGTTGACGCCAATCATGTCCGCAGCCATGCCGACGCACCGGTCGGAGTTGGCGTTCAGCGTCTCCACAAGATCCATTAACACGGGCAGATCCTTTTCCGTGGCCGGAGCGGATTTCTGGCTAAGAAGCGATATATCTTTACTGATAGGTCTAATCATCATACTCTCCAATTATGCTGTATTTGTGTGTCCATAATATCATTTTTGACGGGGAAGTGAAATGCGGGAATGCGAGAGGTGCTGCTTAAGATAAAGATTGACGAACCGGAGGAAGCTTGATTATAATGTTAATATAAGTGTTAAATGATTAACAAATATATTAATCTAATGAGGAGCGTTAACTTCCCATGGCAGAACGCATTGTACTGAACACCGACATCCGCAAAGGTAAGATTGACCGCAACATCTACGGACATTTCGCTGAGCATCTTGGACGCTGTATCTATGAAGGCATCTGGGTAGGCGAAGATTCCCCTATTCCGAACACCAAGGGTATCCGTAACGACGTAGTGGAAGCGCTTAAGGAAATGAAGATTCCGGTACTGCGCTGGCCGGGCGGCTGCTTCGCCGATGAATACCACTGGAAGGACGGTATCGGCCCGAGCGAAGAGCGTAAGCGGATGATCAACACACACTGGGGCGGTGCGGTAGAGAACAACCATTTCGGTACGCATGAATTCATGCTCCTCTGCGATATGCTGGGCTGCGAGCCGTACATCAACGGTAACGTAGGTAGCGGAACTGTTCAGGAGATGTCCGAGTGGGTGGAATATCTGACCTTCAACGGAGTCTCGCCAATGGCTGAGCTGCGTCAGAAGAACGGCCAGGAAGATGCCTGGAGCGTCAAGTATTTCGGCGTGGGCAACGAGAACTGGGGCTGCGGCGGTAACATGCGTCCTGAATTTTATGCTGACCTGTACCGCCAATATCAGACGTATGTACGTAACTATGGAGACAACAAGATCCACCGGATCGCCTGCGGGGCGAATGCGGATGATTATAACTGGACGGAAGTACTGATGCGTGAAGCTACCCGCTTCATGGATTCGATTACCCTGCACTACTACACCCTGCCTACTTCGGACTGGAATCATAAGGGCGCGGCTACAGGCTTCGGAACAGACGAATACTTTACAACGTTGAAGAAGGCACTGTTCATGGATGAGCTGGTTACCCGCCATATTGCTATCATGGACAAATACGATCCTGAGAAAAGAGTGGGCCTGATCGTTGACGAATGGGGCACCTGGTATGATGTTGAGCCGGGTACGAACCCGGGCTTCCTCTACCAGCAGAACACGATCCGCGATGCGCTGGTGGCCGGCTTGACGCTGAATATTTTCCACAAGCACAGTGACCGTGTACGGATGGCAAACATTGCCCAGACCGTGAACGTGCTGCAGGCAGTTATTCTGACCGAAGGCGAGAAAATGCTCCTGACTCCTACTTACCATGTATTCAACATGTACAAAGTACATCAGGATGCAGAATTGCTGGAATTGACTGTGGACAGCCCGGTATACAGCTACGAGGGAGTGGACATTCCTGAAGTATCGGCTTCCGCTTCTGTAACCGCAGAAGGTGTAATCCATGTCAGCTTGTGTAACCTGAATCACGCGGCATCGGCAACCCTGCCGCTGGAACTGCGCGGATTGGCTGGACAAGCATCCGTAAGCGGAACGACGCTGGCCGGAGCTTCCATCGATGCCCATAATAGCTTTGAGCAGCCGGAAGCTGTAACACCGCAGGCATTCAGCGCCTTCAAGCTTGAAGGGGATACGCTGACTGTAGAACTGCCGCCAATGTCGGTAACCGTTCTGGAAATTACTCCGAAGGCGTAAGGAACGCAGGATGACGACCACTTCAACCTGCAAGGGATGCCGGGAGGAGTACAAGGTCACGGAAGCGCAGATTGCCCGCATTCTGGCGTCCTCCATGTTCAATCCCGGCAATTCGGCTTCCGATGAGGTCTATGCTGAGCGGCTGGCGATCTGCGGGACCTGCCCGAAGCTGCAGGATGGCGTGACCTGTACCGCCTGCGGGTGCATCATTCCTGTCGTGGCCCGGCTGAAGGCCCGCAGCTGTCCGCTGCCGGGCGGCGGAAAGTGGCAGCCGGTGGCGGAATGACGGCCCACGCCTAACGGCAAGGGGCCAGCGAAAAGATAGGCTAGAAGCCGCTCTTGCCATAAGAGACGGACCGATTACCGATAGCCCCTCCAACCTGCACAATGCGGCGGTTGGAGGGGCTTTTTTTGCGTTGTGGAGGAGAGGGGGCTGGATGAGGAGATGAGAGGGATAAATACCTCTAATGCAGCGGGAAGTGGGCTGGATGAGGAAAAGAGAGGGATAAATCCCTCTAATGCGGCGGAAAGTGGGGTGGATGAGGAAATTAGAGGGATAAATCCCTCTGATGCGGCGGAAAGGGGGCTGGATGAGGAAAAGAGAGGGATAAATCCCTCTAATGCGGCGGAAAGGGGGCTGGATGAGGAAAAGAGAGGGATTTATCCCTCTAATGCGGCGGGAAGTGGGCTGGATGAGGAAAAGAGAGGGATAAATCCCTCTAATGCGGCGGGAAGGGGGCTGGATGAGGAAAAGAGAGGGATCCCTCTGGTGCGGCGGAAAGTTGGCAGCTGAGCGGTAATGAGGAGCACTAGTGCACCTGAATTGGCCGAAAGTGGGCGATGAGCGGAAATGAAGAGCATTAATGCACCTGAATTGGCCAAAAGTGGGCTTTGAGCGGAGATGAAGAGCACTAATGCACCTGAATCGGCCAAAAGTGGGCTTTGAGTGGAGATGAAGAGCACTAATGCACCTGAATCGGCCGAAAGTGGGCGTTAAGCAGAAATGAGGAGCATTAGCTCCAAAAGTAGCTGAATCGAAAACTAACCTAATTAGTCTAACTAATCTATCTCCACTACCTACCTACCTACCTACCTACCTACCTACCTACCTACCTACCTACCTACCTACCTACCTACCTACCTACCTACCTACCTACCTACCTACCTACCTACCTACCTACCTACCTACCTTCTACACACCCTAATCTGGCTTTCATATAGAACCCGGCAAATCTGCCACACCATCCGTATAAAACAGCTCAAACACCAGATCCTCGTTGTAATTGCCGAAGCCTTTACCGAACAGGGTGAGGCCGCCGATGTGCTCGGCATCCTCCTCGACAGAGAGCCGGAAGGTCCATTGTTTGTTGCGGATGCCTACCTGATCCAGGGTGACCTCCGACAGCTTTTGCCCATCCATGTAGGTACCTGTCTGCGTAATCCGCAGCTGCTTGAGCAGGCCGTATTGGTTGGTGAGTGCGGGCCACCAGGCCGGGGTGTATTTTCCCGGATTATCTCCGTAGTCCCCAGGGCTGGTCCAGAAGCCAAGCGATTGTCCGTTCAGTGTGAAGGTAATATCCGACGGCCAGTTGTTGTTAATCGACGGGGCTTCGGAGGCAATCTCCATCGTGATGGCAAGCTCCTCCGGCTGCTGGCTCGACAGCAGGAAATTCGGGATTTTATACTCGACGAACCCCTTGCCGAACCAGAGAATCCCGGCATTCACGCGCTCCTGGTCCCAGAAATAACGGGGATCGTCAAAGTGCCCGATGACCCTCTCTGTCGTAGACAGTCCGCAGGTAGGCTCAATCTGGAAGTCGGAATAATGCCCCACCGGGATGTCCTTGCGGTACCCTCTGCGCGGAGTCCGGGCCTGCCTTGGAAAAACAATCTCTGCCCCGTCGGTGGCCAGTGTACAAATCTTTTGCAGCCCGCTTTTGCCGGGAGCCATATGGCTGCGGATCAGCCCGGCGGCTTCGAGCTTGCGCACATGCATGGTCATAATTGCACTGCTGAGCTTGAGGGCTGCAGCCAGCTCCTTCACGTTCATGGGCTTATCGGACAGCAGCCGCAGCATATGCAGGCGCACGGTACTGGACAGGGCCTCGTACACGGGCAGGGATTGTTCGGTTAGATCAAGTTTCATCGGATGCCTCCACGTTCAGGTTATATAGTTAATAATTATATTACTCAAATAAAATTTCTACAAGGGATGATTCGCCTCAGGACAGCTTTTCCAATTTATATCACAGACACGATAGGCCGAGTCCGTTATGATGTGAGATGAATTAGCGATGAAACAAGGTGCTCTTGCCGGATGCGGCAAGGGATAACAGGGAATCGGGTGCAACTCCCGAGCGGTCCCGCCACTGTATGGAAGAGCTGCACTTCATGAGGTCACTCGGGAAGCCCCGGGGAAGACGAAGCCTGCGGCGCCTGTATTCCAAGCCAGGAGACCTACCTTGTCGACGCACACCACGACCCTACGCGGATAGGAGCGGTGTACGGATGGGTTAATGAGAAGAGGCGTTCTGCCCGGATGGACCGGAGGAATCTTGAGTTTAGCGAGGACACCCGGTTTACAACTGCTGGCTACAAGGACACGGCCCATAGTAATGGGACGATGAGAAGCACCTTGTTTCGCTTGGCAGCGGCAGCGCGCTCTATCGAACTTGCCTGCGTACATACACTCCCACCCTTTAGGGTGGGTTTTTTGGGCTTTATGATCTGTAATGGGAAATTAACAAACATGGAGGGTGACAAATGAAAAAACACAGAGGGTGGAGCTTTGCGGCACTGGTTGCCGGATTTACGGTGTACTTTATGCTGAACGAACCGGGGACGGCCCGGGCGATGCACATTATGGAAGGATTCCTGCCGGTTGGCTGGGCGGTGTTCTGGTGGGCGGCGTTTATCCCGTTCTTTGTCCTGGGAATCTTCAAGCTGAGAGCCATGACCCGCGAGAATCCGGAGCTGAAGCTGCTGCTGGGCCTGGCCGGGGCGTTTACCTTCGTCTTGTCTGCACTCAAAATGCCTTCCGTGACCGGCAGCAGTTCCCACCCCACCGGTACCGGACTTGGTGCGGTAATGCTGGGGCCGTTGCCCATGAGCGTAATCGGCTCGATTGTCCTGCTGTTTCAGGCGCTGCTGCTGGCGCACGGGGGGATCACTACGCTCGGGGCCAATGCGTTCTCGATGGCGGTGGCGGGTCCTTTTGCCGGATATGCAGTGTATAAGCTGATGATGAAAATGCCGGATCGCGAGAGGCTGGCCTTGTTCTGTGCGGCTGCGGTGGCTGATCTGAGTACGTACGTAGTGACATCCTTCCAATTAGCGGTGGCTTTTCCGGCGGCGGATGGCGGCGTGCTGGCTTCTTTTCTCAAATTCGGGGGCATCTTTGCCGTGACGCAAATCCCGCTGGCCATCAGTGAAGGGTTGTTGACGGTACTGCTGTGGAACTGGCTGAAATCGTATAGCCCGAATGAATTGTCGCTTCTGAAACGCAAGGTGAACGGAGGAAGAGCCTAATGAGCAATAAATGGAAAAATGGTTTGATGCTGCTGGTTGTTATTCTGCTGGTCATTCTGCCGCTGCTGCTGGTTAATGGGGAATTCGGCGGGGCCGATGATGCGGCTGAAGGTGTGATTACCGAGATGAACCCTGACTATAAGCCTTGGTTCAAGCCGCTGACTGAGCTCCCGGGGGAGACGGAGAGTATGTTGTTCGCATTGCAGGCAGCGATTGGTGCCGGTGTGATCGGTTATACCCTGGGGCTGCTCAAGGGCAAGCAGGGCGGGGCGAAGCAGCATAGCAGCAAGTGATCCGGCGGATTGATGTTCTCTCCTACAATAATGCTCTGCGCCAGTTATCCCCGATGTGGAAAAGCTCGTTCGCAGCCCTGATGTTCCTGCTCTCTTACACCGTACATCCGGTCCTACAGGCTGCAATCACCCTATGGATGATGTCCTGGTGTGTTTTACAGGCCCGTATTCCCTTCCGTGCTTATGGCATGCTGTTCGGCACAGCGCTGCTGTTCTATGCGCTTAGCGTACCGGCGCTGCTCGTGGAATTCGGGCATCCGGCTGCGGGAGAGGCAGGGATATTCCCGCTTCCGGGACTGAACCTGCCGGTATATGTCACAGCGGCGGGACTTCAGCGGGCAGGGGAGCTGCTGGCCAGAATCTCTGCCTGCATGAGCTGTTTCTTCTTCCTGATGTTTACGACTCCGTTCAGTGAGCTTTTGCAGGTGCTGCGCAGGCTGCGGATGCCGCAGATTGTCCTGGAGCTGATGCTGATTATGTACCGCTTCCTGTTCTTGCTGAGTGATGCAGCGCATGGTCTGCTGCTGGCCCGCCGGTTGCGCGGAGGCCGCCGGGGCTATAAGGCCAGACTGAGGGAGACTGCGGCCATGGCAGGAGCGCTGTTCGGCAACACGATGCACCGGTATTACGGATTATCTCAAGGGCTGCTGGCCCGCGGATTCACAGACGAGATTATTCTCCCGCCTTATACTGCGTGTCCTGTGCCACGGCACTATAGAATCCAGGCTTATGCCGGTATTGCGGTGTTGCTGCTGGCTGAGGCGTACTTTATCACAAACACATGAAAGGAGCCGGCCATGGATCAGGAATATAGTCTGGCTTTTGACGGAGTGGTGTTCCATTACCCAGATACGAAGGAGCCTGCACTGCATGAATTGACGTTCTCCATCCCCACAGGCAGCAAGACGGCGGTGCTCGGTCATAACGGTTCGGGCAAATCCACGCTGTTCCTGCATGCTGTCGGCATTTTGCGCCCGCAGCAGGGTACGGTTGTGCAAGGAGGGAAGGCGTTATCCTACTCGAAAAAAGAGCTGGCCGCTCTGCGGCGGAAAGTGGGCCTGGTCTTCCAGGACCCTGAGCAGCAGCTGATCCTCAGCACACCGCTGGAGGATGTGTCGTTCGGGCTGCGCGGCAGCGGCATGGCTGAACCGGCTATTGCTGCTCGCTGCCGTGAGGTCATGGAGCTGCTGAATTTAACCGATCTGGGCGATAAACCGATTCACCAGCTTAGTCTGGGACAGAAAAAACGCACGGCACTCGCCGGTGTGCTGGCTATGGAGCCAGAGCTGATTCTGCTGGATGAGCCGACCTCGTATCTGGACCCGTTATCGGAAACGCAGATGCTGAAGGGGCTTGAAGCCATACATGATAAAGGGACAACCGTAGTTATGGCTACGCATGATATGGATCTGGCCTACCGCTGGGCGGACTGGATTATTGTGCTGGAGCATGGAAGATGCCGGGCGGCGGGGACGCCGGAGGAGATATTTGCGGGAAGGGAGGAGCTATTGTCTATTGGTCTGAGATTGCCGCTACTGGCTGACTTATGGTTCAGCCTGCCTGCCAGCCTGACCGCAGGGCAGAGCGCTCCCCGCACCGCCGGAGAATTCAAGGTGAAGCTGCATAAGCTGCTTGCGCTTGACCACAGCTATTCATGAACGGGGGAAGAAGAATGAAGAAACAAGGAAAGCTGCTGATTATCGGCTTCGGCCCCGGAGCGCTGGAGCATATTACCGGCCGCGCACTGGCTGCGCTGGATGAGAGCGAGGCGGTCATCGGCTATACCACTTATGTAGATCTGATCAGGCCGCTGCTGCGGCATCAGGAGATTGTCGGCACGGGAATGACCGAGGAGGTCAGCAGGGCCCAGGAGGCCGTCCGCAGAGCAGAAGAAGGGCAGACGATTGCGGTAATCTCCAGCGGCGATGCCGGTGTCTACGGAATGGCCGGGCTGGTCTACGAGGTGCTGATCGAACGCGGCTGGAACCGCTCAGAGGGGGTACAGGTGGAGGTGATCCCGGGAATCTCGGCGATCCAGTCCTGCTCCTCACTGTTGGGGGCCCCGATAATGCACGATTCCTGCACGATCAGCCTGAGCGATCATCTTACGCCCTGGGAGAGCATCGCTGCGCGTGTGGAAGCAGCGGGGGCGGCGGATTTCGTCATTGCGTTCTATAATCCGCGCAGCGGCAGACGGACGCGCCAGATTGAAGAAGCGCGCACCATTCTGCTGCGTTACCGTGATCCGGCTACACCGGTAGGCATTGTCAAAAGCGCCTACCGTGACCGCCAGCAGACCGTCGTAACGACGCTGCAGGATATGCTGGAGCATGAGATCGGCATGCTCTCGACAGTGGTGGTCGGCAACTCTGCTACCGTTGTCTATGAGGATCTTATGATTACGCCGCGCGGATATGAGCGCAAGTACAGTCTCGGGGCACAGACGCAGACGCTGAAGCCGCACGAACGGCTGCGCACAGCCGCAGAGCCGTGGTCGCTGGCTGCGGCGGAATCTGGGCAGACAGAGGGGGCAGCTGGAGCCGGAGCGGCAAAAGCTGTGGATGCTGCGGGAGAAGCTGCTGTTGCGGGAATGGAAGCGGAATCAGGGCTGGCAGAAGACGCGGCTGCGCAGAGCCGGGCTGCTGCTTCGCATGTGGAGCGGCTGCGTAGCTTGTCTGACCGGCTGACGGCATCGACCGATTCTTCCTTCGAGCTGGAGATTGCTCCCTCAACCGGCAGCCGCAGCTTCAGCGGCGATCAGATGAAGCTGCTGGCTGAGCTTGCAGGCAGTGATGGGCAATTGGTCTATACAAAGGACGGCTATTTCCTGCTGCGCGGCAGCCGGAGTGAAGGAGCAGAGGCAGGAGCAAGGCTGCTGGAGGCCGGACTGAATGTAAGTACGCCTGGAGATTACGTGAAGGTGAAGACCTGCGGATTCTGTGAGCTGCGCAGAAGCGGAGCCTTAAGTGCTGCTGTCCGGCTCCACACCCTGCTGCATGGAGTGGCTGTGCCCAGAGAGCTGCACATCAGTGTAGCCGGCTGCGGTATGGCTTGCAGCTCCGCTGTGCTGGATGACATCGGCCTGGTAGTGTCCCGCGGCAGCTATGAGCTGTATCTCGGCGGCAAGAAGTCCGGGCGGGGCGCCCATGCAGGGATTTTGGTGCGTGAAGGGATGGACGAGGAGCAAGCGGTAGCCGCTGTAGCTGCGGCAGTTGAGGATTACAGGGCCCATGGCCGGGAGCAGGAGCGTTATCATGCGTTCCGGGAACGGACGGACAGCGCAATCGGGAGTGCAGCCCATACATCCGACAACAATAACAACATAGAAGGAGTGCAGACGATGAGAACGGTATTACTGGTGGGACACGGGAGCCGGGTTCAAGCGGGAAATGAGGAGCTGCTGGAATTCACCCGCCTGCTCGCGGCCCGTAAGCCGGAGCTGAAGGTCGAGACCTGCTTCATCGAGCTGGCCTCGCCTTCCATCGCTGGCGGCATTGCCAGATGTATTGAGGGCGGTGCGGCGGAGATATACGTAGTGCCGATTATTTTGTTCGCGGCGGGGCATTCCAAGCTCGATATTCCAATGGCCATTGATGAGGCCAAACAGAGATATCCCGGGGTGAAGTTCATCTACGGACGTCCGCTGGGGGTGCAGGACCGTGCTGTCGATATTCTGCTGGAGCGGATTCAGGAAGCAGAACGACTTCCAGTGGCGCAGGAGAAGGCAGCTGGCGGAATGGACCTGGAGCTGCGAGGGAACGGTGCATCTACCGCAGAGGATAAGGACACGGTTGTGCTGCTGATGGGACGCGGGGGCAGTGACCCGGATGCCAACAGCGATCTCTATAAAATAAGCCGGCTGCTCTGGGAGAAAACAGGCTACCGCAGCGTGGAAAGCTGCTTCATTGCCATTGCCAAGCCGTCGCTGCCGGATGGGCTTGAGCGCTGCCTGGCGCTGGGTGCGCGCAAAATTATCGTTCTCCCGTACCTGCTGTTCACCGGAGTGCTAATGCAGCAGTTCGCTGAGAGAGTCGCGCAATTTGCAGCTGAGCATCCCGGGCTTGAAGTGGAGATTGGCGGCACACTGGGCGCACATCCGCTGCTGGTGGATATGCTGACAGAGCGGATCGAGGAGACGCTGGAAGGCCGTGCCTTCAGCAACTGCGATAACTGCAAATACCGCGATGCAGCCTCTCTGCACCACCACCACCACCATCATGGTGAGGAGGGGCACGGGGAGCATGGGCATGCGCATCACGGGCATGGACATCACGGTCATGAGGGGCATGGACACGGGCACCATGAGCATGAAGATGTTGGGCATGGAAACGGGCACCACTGCGATGGGAAGCATGGCCATCACGAGTGTGAGCATCACGGGCATGATGAACATGTTCACACGCATCACGCGCATGAGCATCACTGCCATGGGCAGTATGATGTAACGGAGGCGGCGGCTTCGGCAGACGACCGGGCGCTTCGCCAGCCGCGATGATCTTCATGTTATGCGGCACCAGCGACGCCCGGGAGCTGGCACAGAGCCTGATGCGCCAAGGCCTGCCGCTGCAGGCCAGCGTAGTGACGCCCAGCGGGGCAGAACGCCTTACGGCCGTAGGCATCCGCACCCGCACCGGCAGACTGGACCGCGCGGCGATGATCTCTTTGCTGCAAGCTGGCGGGTATCGTGCCGTGGTGGACGGCAGCCATCCTTTTGCGCTGGAGGCCCATGCCAATGCGATGGAAGCTGCTGCTGCGCTGGGATTGCCTTACTTCCGCTACGAGCGGCAGAGTCTTATCTATAGCAGCCATCCCCGGTTGTTACTTGTGCATTCGTATGAAGAGGCTGCGCGCAAGGCCAAGGAGCTGAAGGGCTCTGTGATGCTGACTACCGGCGGCAAAACGCTGGAGATTTTTGCGGAAGAGCTGCTGGGAGATCCGGACATCCGGCTGACCGTAAGGCTGCTGCCTTGTCTGGAGAATCTGGAGAAGTGTCTGGCTCTTGGGATAGAGCAGCGAAATATTATTGCGCTTCAGGGCCCTTTTAGCAGAGAGATGAATGAGGCCTTATACCGGCAGTATGGCACCCGGGTGATGATTACCAAGGAGAGCGGGGCCGAGGGCTCGGTGGATGAGAAGCTGCATGCCGCGCTGGATATGGGATTATATGTGATTTTGATTATGCGGCCGGGGCTGTCGTTTGGGGATGGCGGAACGGTGTTTGATTCTTTTGACGAGATTACGGCTGCTGTGAAGCATGCGCTGCTAATGACAAGGGAAGAGGGATGAATGTGGATTTCGGGACAGAGTTCAAGCCGGTGACCGTACAGCCGCAGGAGATAGAGGGTCTAAGCTTTCAGATGATTACAGAGGAGCTGGGTGAACATTCGTTTAGTGCACTGGAGTATCCGATTGTACAGCGGATTATTCATGCTTCGGCTGATTTTGAGCTGGGACGCAGCCTGGTGTTCCATCCCGGGGCGATTGAGGCGGGGATTCACGCCATTCTGCAGGGCAAGCCGATTATAGCGGATGTGCGGATGGTGGAGGCGGGCATTGCCAAGGAACGGATTCAGCGGTACGGCGGTGAGGTCCGGGTGCATATTTCAGATCCTGATGTGGTGGACGAGGCGAAGGCGCTGGGAGCCACAAGGGCGATCATCGCAACGCGTAAGGCTTGCGCCGAGGCACCGGGGGGAATCTATGTCATCGGCAACGCGCCGACTGCCCTGCTGGAGCTAATCCGTCTGGTAAAAGCAGGCGCCGCCCAGCCAGGCCTCGTCATCGGCATGCCCGTAGGCTTCGTCTCGGCGGCGGAATCCAAAGATGAGCTGCGCAAGCTGGATATTCCCTACATCACCAATATCGGCCGCAAAGGCGGCAGTACGATCGTGGTCGCCGCAGTGAACGCACTAAGTCTGCTGGCCGTCCGCCGGGCGGCGGGCGAGCTGGGTTAGCAGATCACGGGTAAGACGGCTGGAGCGTTCTCACCGATGAACGGTTTAATGTGCCTAATCTGCGGATTGCGGTAGCGTGTGGGCTCACTAATTGTATTCTGTGCAACAGAATTCGTAATTTTATAGTTAAAATCCGGTTCTATTGTAGTTCGTACACTTGATTTCTGGATAAAGGCTCGGAAACACCTCCTCCATCAAATTCTAATGTACAAAATGCAGCAGACTCACTTTTTTGGCGGATATGGGGTTTAACTAATGTACAAAGTGCAATGGAGCCAGAGAAAATAGTAATATTTGTATGCAAATCTCCTGATTTGCTTAGAAACAGCAGTATAATCAGGTTATATAGAGAGTAAGACAGGTTACCTGCCCAGGGCGAACGCTCAATGGGTAGGCTTCAGCGATGTGCAGATTGTTCAGTTTGTGAGGATTCATTCTTAGACCATCAGCAAAGAGGGATTGCCATGACCAACGAAATACCCGGTCAAGCCGTCAGGCAGAACTGGAGCCAAGAAAGCAGAGCAGGGGCGGGGCAGGCGGGGCAAGTAGAGCAAGCGCCCAACCCCGGATTGCCCGCTCCCGAATCCGCAGAGGCAACGCCCGCTCCCCCGCTGCGCAGGGGCTACACGACAGGGGCCTGTGCCGCAGCGGCAGCCGCAGGTGCGGCAACTCTGCTCATTACAGGGGAGAGCCTGCCTGCGGTAGAGATCGATCTGCCGGCCGGGTTTCGTCATACCTTTGAGCTGACCGGCTGGCAGCGTACAGGATCACACACGGCAAGCTGTGCCACAGTCAAGGATGCCGGAGACGACCCGGATGCGACACATCTGGCGTGGATCGAGGCCGCGGTGAGCTGGCGGGATCAGCCGGGCGTGGAGATTGACGGGGGCCGCGGTGTCGGCCGGGTGACGAAGCCGGGCCTGCCGATTGGCGTGGGAGAGGCGGCGATTAATCCGGTGCCCCGGAGGATGATTCAGGAAGCGGTAACCGCCGTACTGGAGGAGCACGGTGCAGCGCGGGGGATAAGGGTAGTCATCAGCGTGCCGGAAGGCGAGGACATTGCCCTGAAGACGCTGAATCCCCGGCTGGGTATTCTGGGAGGAATTTCGATTCTGGGCACGCGGGGCGTGGTGACGCCGTTCTCCACCGAAGCTTATAAGGCGAGTGTGGTTCAGGCCATCTCGGTGGCGGCTGCGGCGGGGAACCGGCAGGTTGTGCTGACCACAGGCGGCAGCAGCGAGAAATACGCCATCGCGATGTTTGCGGAGCTTCCAGAGGAAGCTTTTATCCAGATGGGGGAATATGTAGGCTTCTCGCTGGAGCATGCGAAGGCTTACGGGATTCGGAAGGTTACCTTCGTCGGAATGGCCGGCAAATTCTCCAAGGTGGCGCAAGGGGCCATGCTGATTCACTCCAAGAACGCGCCCGTCGATTTCGGATTCCTGGCCTCCGTAGCAGGCAGTGCGGGAGCGTCCCCGGAGCAGGTGCTGGAGATTGCTGCCGCCAATACAGCCTCACAGGTCGTGGATATGATGACTGAGGCGGGGAATCACATTTTTTTCGAGCAGCTGTGCAGGCATGCCTGTGAACAGAGTCTGGCGCATATGAACGGAGGCATGATTGTAGAAATGGTGCTTATTACAATGAAGGGCCGGGTGCTGGGAAGGGCGGAGATTCATGGATAACCTGATTTATGTAATCGGGATCGGTGAGGATGGCGCCGGCGGTCTGACACCGGATAGCTTAAGTATTGTGAACAAGAGCGAGGTGCTGCTGGGCGGCGAGCGGCAATTGAATTTTTTCGGCAGGTATAGAGGGGAGAAAATCGTGCTGCAAGGCGGCTTGAAGCCTTTTACAGACAAGCTGGAGGAGGTGTGGCGTGAGCGGCGGACGGTGGTTCTGGCCTCGGGGGACCCGTTCTTTTTTGGGATTGCCGGGTATCTCGTCCGCAGGTTCGGGCCGGAGCATGTGGAGGTGATCCCCCATTATAGCAGCGTGCAGCTTGCGTTTGCGCGGCTGGGGGACAGCTGGCAGGATGCGGAGCTGATCAGTCTGCACGGGCGTCCCATTCAAGGACTGGCCCAGCGGATCGACGGCAAGCACAAAATCGCTCTGCTGACAGACGAGAACAATACCCCTGCGGTCATTGCCGCTTATCTGCAGGAGTTCGGGATGACGGAATATGAGGCGTTTATCTGTGAGCGGCTTGGCGGGGCGGAGGAAGTCTGCCGGTTCTGGACGCTGGAGGAGATGGTGACCAGGGAGTTCGCGCCGCTTAACGTCGTGATCCTGCGCCATAAGCCGGAAGTCTCTGCGCCTGTGCGGCGCGGATTCGCTTATCCGGACGAGGAGTTCCGGCAGCGCAAGCCGGAGAAAGGCCTGATTACGAAGCGCGAGGTCCGCGCTCTGGTGCTGTCGGAGCTGAACCTGTCCGAGGATGCAGTCGTGTGGGATATCGGCTCCGGCTCGGGTGCGGTGGCTGCGGAATGTGCGCGGATCGCCAGATTCGGGAAGGTCTTCGCTCTGGAGAAAAGTGCCGAGAATCTGCCGAACATGGCAGCGAACCGCCTGAAGTTCCGGGCGGATTTCGAGATCATTCAGGAGAAGGCACCGCAGGGCCTAGCCGCTCTGCCTGACCCGGATGCCGTCTTCATCGGCGGCAGCGGCGGGGAATTAGCGAACATTATTGCGCACAGCGCCGCCAGACTGCGCCCGGAGGGCCGGATTGTGGTCGGGGCGATTACGGTGGAGACGCTACATGGCAGCATGGAGGCGCTCAAGGCGGCCGGACTGGCCTGCGAGGTCACGATGCTTCAGGCATCGCGCGGTAAGCCGATTCTCGGCATGACCCGGTTCGACGGAATGAATCCCGTCTATGTCATCAGCGGCCGGAAGCTTCATTAATCATCAGAAATCATCAGACAATAACGAAGGAGGAACCCGCAATGAAGACCGATGTAACTGAGCCGCGTGGGCAGGCTGCGGACGGACAGGAAATATCGTCAGCTGAAGCGGCCGGGACGCTGTGGACAGAAGCAGCGATGCAGGCGGCCAGTGCGTTATTTGACCCGCTGGATGCAGAAGAGCTGGAACTGGAGGAAAGATTGACTCCCCGGGCGATCGGGACGTTATACGGCGTAGGCGTCGGCCCCGGCGACCCGGAGCTGATCACGCTTAAGGCTTGCCGTCTACTGCGGGAATGTCCGGTGATTGCTTATCCGGCTACCAAGAAGGGCGGTAAATCCTACGCCTATGAAATCATCGAGCTGCATGTTGACCCGCAGGACAAAATCATGCTCGGACTGGTCTTTCCGATGACGAAGGACCCGGAGCTGCTGGCTGGCGGCTGGACCCGCACAGTAGAGCTGTGCTGGGCAGAGCTGAGACAGGGGCGGGATGTGGCTTTTGTGACGGAAGGTGATCCTAATCTCTTCAGCACTTTCATACATCTGTCCCGGCTGATGCAGGAGCTGCATCCCGGCGTACCGGTCGTCTCGGTTCCGGGAATTTCCTCCGTGCTGGGCGCGGCGGCGGCGCTGGAGCAGCCTCTGGCAGACGGCAATCAGCGGGTGGGGATCATCCCGGCAACGGACGACAGGGAAGCGCTTCGGGAAGCGCTGCTGCATCATGATACGGTGGTGTTCCTTAAGGTGGCCAAGGTGCTGGATCTGGTGCTGGATGTGCTGGATGAGCTGGGCTTGTCCGGCCGCGCCTCGGTGGTGACCAAGGTCACCTCCCCCTATGAGACTGTCTGGCGCGATGCACGGGACCTGCGGGGCAAGGAAGTGGAGTACCTGAGTCTGATGGTGGTGAGCAAATGACGAATAAGCTGTTGGAGCCAAAAGTATATATTGTCGGTGCCGGACCCGGTGATCCCGAGCTAATTACGGTGAAAGGCAGCCGGATTCTGCGCTCGGCAGATCTGGTGCTGTATGCGGATTCGCTGGTCAGCGAGGAGCTGATCCGCAGTGCTAAGCCCGGTGCTCAGGTGCTTCAGAGCTCAGGCATGGATCTGGAGCAGCAGGTGGAGCTGATGACACTTGCCGTGCAGTCCGGTAAAAGCGTAGCCCGCGTCCACACCGGCGACCCCGCCATGTACGGAGCAATTCTGGAGCAGATGTCGCTGCTGAAGCTCTGCGGTGTCAGTTACGAGATTGTGCCGGGCGTCAGCTCGGTTTTTGCCTCTGCGGCGGCGGTTGGCGCAGAGCTGACCGTGCCGGAGCTGACGCAGACGGTCATTCTGACCCGTGCGGAAGGGCGCACGCCCGTACCGGAGCGTGAGCAGCTGCGCAAGCTGGCGGAGCATCACTGCACGGTGGCGCTGTTTCTAAGTGCATCACTGGCCGGCCATGTGAGCAGTGAATTCCTGGCCGCAGGCTGGAGCCCGGAGACCCCGGTGGCGGTCGTGAAGCGGGCCACTTGGCCGGATCAGCAGATTCTGCGGACCACGGTTGAGAAGCTGGAGGCGGACCTGCGTGATGCCGGCATCACTATGCATGCCATGATCCTGGCCGGCTGGGCGCTGGACCCCGGGCTGACGGACCGCGATCAGCACCGCTCCAAGCTGTACGACAAGACTTTTACCCATGGCTGCCGGGAAGGAATTGGCTCCGGTGAGTAAGCGGTACGCGGCTGTTGCCATTACGCGCTGCGGGATAGAGCTGGCTGTGAAGCTTGGTGCGCAGCTTGGCGGGACTGAGGTCTTTGTCTATGCCAAGTATAGCGGCGGGCTGGAGGCGCGAAGCGGAGAGATCACTGTTTTTGACGGACCGGTCAGAGGGTTGCTTCCTAAGCTCTTCTGGAGCTATGAGGCGGTCATTCTGTTCTTCTCGCTGGGGGCGGCTGTCCGGCTGACGGCTCCGCTGCTGCGGGATAAAAGAAGCGATCCTGCCGTCATCGTCATCGATGAACGCGGGGAGCATGTCATCAGCATGCTCTCCGGCCATCTCGGCGGAGCGAACAGGCTGACACTGGAGATTGCGGGGCTGCTGGGCAGCCATCCGGTGATCACCACAGCTTCGGATGTGCAGGGCACCTTCGCTGTCGATCTGCTGGGCCGGGAGTACGGCTGGCACGCTGACAGCTTTACCCCCATGAAGGGGGTTAGTGCTGCGCTCGTTAACGGGGAGCCGGTGGCTTTTGTGCAGGAGAGCGGAGAACGTGACTGGCTGCCGCCGGGTGCTGAAGTGCCGGAGCATGTCTCTATGTTCGCAAGCAGGGCTGAGCTTCGGCATAGCAGACGCAGCTTCAGCGCAGCGATTGTGGTAAGCGACCGGGTGGCGGAGGAACCGGAGAAGGACGCGCCGGCAGATACTGCTCTGGCCGAGTCCATTGTAGTGTATCGCCCGCGCAGTCTGGTGCTTGGACTCGGCTGTAACCGCGGGACGTCTGCGGAAGAGCTGGAAGCCGTGATCCTGCATACTCTGAATGAGCTCCATCTGTCGCTCCATAGTGTGCGGAATGTGGCGACGGCCGGGATCAAGGGGGATGAAGCCGGACTGCTGGCCTTGTGCGCCAAATACAGCTGGGAGCTGGTTCTGTACACCCCGGAGCAGCTAAATACAATTAAGCTGGACCATCCGTCCGAGGTGGTATTCAGGGCAACGGGGGCTTACGGTGTCTGTGAACCTGCTGCGCTGCTGTCTTCAGGTGCGCATTCGCTCCTGCTGCCTAAGCACAAGAGCGGCAATGTGACCATCGCCGTAGCCCGGGTTGTCTATCCTGGAGAGAAGGAGGGGAGAAACGGTGAATGAGCCGAAGAATGTTGCTGGGTATGAAAAAGAGCCCGGATCAGCCCCTCGGGAGCCGCAGGCGCGTCCCCGCCTGGTCATCGCAGGCACAGGCAGCGGCTCGGGCAAAACAACGGTCACGCTGGGACTGATGCGCGCTTTTGCCCGGCGGGGCCTGAAGGTTCAGGGCTTCAAATGCGGCCCTGACTACATCGATCCCGCTTATCACAGTGCGGTTACAGGCCGTCCCTCACGCAATCTGGACTCATGGATGACTTCAAGCGCTTATCTGCAGGAGTATTTCCTGCAGGCTTCGGCTGAGGCCGACCTATCTGTCATTGAGGGCGTCATGGGTTTGTATGACGGCAAAGAGGATACGGCACTGACCGGATCAACGGCGGAGATCGCCATCCTGACCGCCAGCCCTGTGCTGCTGGTGGTCGATGTCCGCAGCATGGGCCGCAGTGCTGCGGCGATTGTGCTGGGCTTCCAGCTGCTGGAGCCGCAGGTGCGGATTGCCGCCGTTCTGGTGAACCGCTGCGGCAGCGGGGGGCACTACCAGTTAGTTAAGGCTGCCATTGAAGCAGCCTGCGGGATTCCCGTGATCGGCTGGCTTCCCCGCGACAGCGGTCTGGCCATCCCGGAGCGGCATCTGGGCCTGCTGCCCGCTGTGGAGCGCGGGGAGCTTGCGCCCTTGTTCGACCGTGCCGCCGACATGCTGGAGGAGGGCACGGATCTGGAGCGGCTGCTGGAGCTTGCTGCAGCCGCTCCTGCAGTGCAGGGGCAGCCTGTGGCGCCGGAGCAAGAAGCCTTGCTTGCCTGCAAGCAGACGCCGGACCAGCAAGTTCGCTCTCTTACATATGCGGCTGAACTTTGTAACCCCGCTGCTCAGATACATAAGACACAGGCAGGCCCGGCGGGGCCTAGCCCGCTCATTGCCGTAGCCCGGGATGCGGCGTTCAATTTCTATTACGCCGATAATCTGAAGCTGCTTGCACGTGAAGGTGCTAAGCTGGTGTACTTCAGCCCGCTCAGCGGTGAAGGCATTCCGCCGGAAGCTGACGGCATCTATCTCGGCGGCGGCTTCCCGGAAGAATTCGCGGCGGTGATTGCCGCGAACCAACTCTTCCTAAGCGGCCTGAGATCCGCCGCAGACGCTGGAATGCCACTGTATGCGGAGTGCGGCGGCTATATGGTGCTGGCCCGCAGTCTGACCGACCGCACCGGCACGGTGCATGAGATGGCCGGAATCATTCCGGCACACACCGTGATGCAGGAACGCCGGGCGGCACTCGGGTATCGTGAAGTTACGGCACTTCACGACTGTCTGCTGCTGAAGCAGGGCGAGCGTCTGCGCGGCCATGAATTTCATTACTCCGTCATGAGCTATCCTGAGGGGGCAGCCCGGACCTATGCCTACGAGAGTAAGGGCAGAGGGGGCAGCCAGCCGGAAGGCTACATCAGCGGCAGCATTATGGCTGCTTATGCGCATATCCATCTGGCCTCCCATCTCCCGGCAGCAGCCCGGCTTGTAGCAGCCTGCCGGGCCTATCGTGACCGCAAACAGGCTGTGCAGCAGCATGTTCCCGGCTCCCGCAACCAACAAGTGGAATAACGTTAAGCCTGTTGATTAGCTATTTTCTGTTAATAAAATCGACGGCATGAGCTAAATAAATCTTCCACTCCACAGGTAGCTTTTGCAGCGTAAATAATCGATCAAACTCGGCGAACGTTAATCTAGCGCTAACATGCACAGTACTATTTCCCTGTTCAAACAGAAACTTTAGCAACACATACACCAATAAAGCCACGTATAGCTGCCCATATACTGCATTTTCTGTGGTTCCAAATAACTTGGGAATGTTTAAATGCTGCTTAATCCAACGAAAAAATACTTCAATCTGCCAACGTTTCTTATAGATGTCTGCTATGGCTTCGGGGGAGTGCCAGTGCAGATTTGTCGCAAGAATGACGGGATTCCCTTTAGGATCTTTAAGAATCACCACCCGAAACTGATTCTTGCTGAGCGCCTTAACCTTTCCTAATTGGCACGTCAAATCCTGCTCGATACTTCCCTCAAATGGGCGATTTCGCAGGCGCGGGACCGGATTCACGAGCGTGGTGTTATCCTTAAGCCGAATGACAAAATATTGCCGCTCTTTCTTCTCTTGATAGCTGTCAAACAGCTTGTGCTTCCCGTAAGCGCGGTCTGCCACCAAAATATATTGGCTGTCGAGCAGGAAGGCGCAACTGTTTAAATCATGCTGTACAGCCGGGGTCTCCGTCACTTTGTGCAATTCATTCGAGTCCCCAAGTAATCCGAC
Organism: Paenibacillus sp. FSL R7-0204; assembly: GCF_038002225.1. NCBI lineage: Bacteria > Bacillati > Bacillota > Bacilli > Caryophanales > Paenibacillaceae > Paenibacillus > Paenibacillus sp. FSL R7-0204. Next base: position 5,718,310 of record NZ_JBBOCA010000001.1, on the reverse strand, counting down.
ATGCAGCTTAACGCCTGCTTTTCTGCCTTTAATTTGTGCCCAAGGCAAGCGGCCTTGACCGACCGAAATGGTGGTTGAATCCACGATTAACAGTTCTTTCGGAATACCGAGTGACCGCTTGGCCTTCCGATTACAGAGCCCTATCATGAGTTTCAATAGACGCTTAAATAAGGAGAAAGGAACCTCTTTAGCCTTTTTGGAAAGCGTCGAATAATTCACCGCACGTTGTCCCTGAAGGGACATTCGCTGCGCACCGTCTCGGTATCCATCCCACTGCTGAAACGCTGCTTCAGCTAGAAACAAAAACAAATCATACACGGTAAATTTACGCGCAACATCAATATAGTTTAATTCTTCCAGAATCGGACGTAGTTTTTCCTCGGGAATCACCAATTGCAGAATGTTTGAAATTGAAGTAGACTTTTTCATGAGGCCACCTCGTTTCGGAAGGTTTGTAGGGGTACAAACACTTTATCGAAATGGCGGCCTTTTTGCTACCTTTTTTTGGGTAATCAACAGGCCTAGAATAACGTATCTTAAATTATTAATTCTAACGAAATGTGTGGCGATAAGTGGAAAAACAACATCTATTCATGTTACTTTTAGCTACTTGGGCTAAAATGGGCAACATTAAGTGTTGTTTTTCCAACTGTTGTTCTAGCATCGGCTATTCGTTCATTAGCAAGTGTAGAAAATCCAACTACCCCCGTACCGTTCAATCCAGCCTAAGCCACATCAGCAAACCACTTCTTTATACTATATGTCAACCGCTTGTCATACGTTTAAGAGCCACGTATAATAGGACAAGAGAACGCTTTATTACCGCGCCCGGGCTGATCAAACGGCAAGTTCCAGCGCAGGAAACTATCGAAGGTTAATAGAAGCAACAGCATATGGATGCATCAGGAGAAGGGGGAACGCTGCAGTGAAATTGTTGGGAGCGATTGAAGCAGGAGGAACGAAGTTTGTATGCGGTATCGGGAATGAGGACGGGACGATTATCGACCGGGCGAGCTTTCCGACTGCCACTCCTCAGGAGACTATGAGCCAGGTAATGGATTATTTCAGCGGAAAAGCTGTGGAGGCTATCGGCATCGGTTCATTCGGACCGATTGATCCCGTGATTGGAAGCCCCACCTATGGATATATTACAACCACACCGAAGCCGCATTGGGGCGGGTATAATCTGGTGGGAGCCGTGGAGGAGCAATTCCACGTTCCAATCGGCTTTGATACGGATGTAAACGGCGCGGCGCTGGGTGAATACACCTGGGGAGCAGCGCAAGGTCTGGATAGCTGCCTCTATATCACGGTGGGCACTGGGATCGGTGCCGGTGCTGTGGTGGGCGGGAAGCTGGTTCACGGGCTGTCCCACCCGGAGATGGGTCATATTCTGGTCCGTCGTCATCCTGAGGACCACTACGAAGGTTTTTGCCCGTATCACGGCGATTGCCTGGAGGGTCTGGCAGCAGGTCCGGCCATTGGCAAGCGCTGGGGGAAGCCGGCGGGCGAGCTGCCTGCGGATCATCCGGCTTGGGCGATGGAGGCCCACTATCTGGCCCATGCGCTTATGAACTATGTGCTCATCCTCTCGCCGCAGAAGATCGTAATGGGCGGCGGTGTGATGAAGCAGAGCCAGCTCTTCCCGCTGATCCATACCAAGCTGCAGGAGCTGCTCGGCGGATATGTTCAGCATCCGGCGCTTAATGAACAGATTGGCAGCTATATTGTGCCTCCGCAGCTTGGAGATAACGCCGGTCTGTCGGGCGCACTGGGTCTGGCCAAGCTGGCTTTGGACCGCAAGTAGGCTATCCTGTCAAAAAGGCATTGACTGTTACGTAATATATGGTATTCTAGTTTCTAACAGTATAGCATTTAAGAGGAAGCACCTCTTTCACGAATGTCGTGGGAGAGGTGCTTTTTTGCGTTCAAATATGTCATGCGTACTGTAAGACGACGAAAGTAGGGATTCATATGCAAATCGTATTCATGAACCGTTTGTGCAAAAGATCAGGAGTGGACGAAGAGATTTTTGCTCAGCTATGGATTGGAGAGGAAGAGGGGCAGTGGCGTCTGGGCTGGCGTGATTTCTCCGGGGAACAGGAGACGGGCGACAGCCTGTGGTATGAAGGCGGATCATGGAATGAGATGCTGTGTGTATACCGGCACGAGCTTGCCGTGAAGATGGGGGATGGCTACCGCCCGCTGATTGACGGGGTATTTCATGACGAGGATAACCTCAGCATCCGCAGCCAGGAGCAGCTTAAGCTGCAGTATTTCAGTGAGCAATACGGGAATGAAGCCATCTTCGAGGAGCTGTGCTCCTGGCGCAGGGGGAAGGCCTCCAGTGAGCGGAAGGCACCTTATATCCTGGCCAGCAACCGTCTGCTGCGCATGATCAGCGCATTTCTTCCCCGTACGGAGGAAGAGCTGCTGCAGCTTCCGGGTGTGGGAGAAGGCAAAGTCTCACAGTATGGTGCAGACTGGCTTAGCATCACCGCGGCGGCTGAGCGTGAGCATGATTTTCCGCTAAGCTGGGTGAATCATGCCATAGACGAAGAGAGCTTCGTATCCTGGCACTATAAGCAGAAGGAGCTTAAGTACAAGAAGCAGCTGGAGCGGCTGAGACTGCGGCGCGTTCTATTACAGGGGATCGAGGAGGGGCAAGGGATGGAGCAGCTCAGGGCACTTAGCGGAGTTTCCCGCCGTGAAGTGCTTGAAGTATTGGAAGAGCTGGAGAAGGACGGCTATTCGGCCGAGAAGCTCATTGCCCTGGAGCTGGGCGGAGTGAGCTCCGAAGAGCAGAACAATATTTGGACAGCCTATGAACTGATCGGCGACAACTTCCTGAAGCCTGTTCTCTACAAAGCCTACGGTGACAACTTCGTACCTGCTGACGGACTTGATCTGTATTATGAACGCCTGCGGCTGATCCGCATCCGCTTCCGGCGGGAGCATCCGGCGGCGCTTGGAATGGCTGCCCCTTTGTAAGTGGGGGACTGACGGCCTGCATCACTCCCAATCTGCGGTCCTGGTAACCGGAGCTCCTGATCGGCGCAGACGCATTACATACTGGTGACACAGCAACAAGACGAAGGCTCCCCGGGTCCCGGAATAGCCGGGTATACGGTGCCTTCGTCCTTCGTATTCGTCCGCCCTGCTTCATAGCCACTCCTTCTTACGGAAGATAATGAGCATTCCGCAGCCTAGCGTCACCATGACGGCAATGACGCCATAGTAGCCGTACTCGGTGTGGATCTCCGGGATATTGTCAAAGTTCATGCCGTAGATCCCGGTAATCACGGTCAGCGGCATGAATATGGTGGTAATTGCCGTAAATACACGCATGATTTCATTGGCGCGGTTCGCAATACTGGACTGATAAGCTTCGCGTAAGTTGCCCATGAGATCGCGGTACGTTTCGAAGGTTTCAGAGATCTTGACCGCATTCTCATAGATATCGCTGAAATACTTCTGCAGCTGATCGTCGATCAGGCGGAGATCCTTTTTGTTGAGCGTGTTGATAACTTCCTTCTGCGGGCCGAGCATCTTCTTCAGCCAGAGAATCTCACTGCGCAGACCGATGATCTCGCTCAGATGCGATTTCTTGGTATGCATGAGGATGTCTTCCTCCAGCTTCTCGATCCGCGCTTCAATCCGGTCACCGACCGAGAAGAAGTTGTCGACAACGAGGTCGATCAGCAGATACAGGAAGCGGTCAGGCGTACTGACCTCCTGTTCCCACAGTACGGGCTTCAGGACGCGCAGCTCATGGATCTTCTGCTTCGTAACGGTAATAATATAATGTCTGCCAAGGAACACGTTGAGCGCACGGAGGAAAATTTCTTCATCATCGAACCGGATGCTGTTCACCACGATGAAATAATGACTCTCATAAATCTCCAGCTTCGGACGCTGATCCTCTTCGCTTAGACAGTCTTCCACAGCCAGATCATGCAGGCCGTATATAGGCTGAAGCTCTACAAGGTCCTCCACATCGGCATCAATCCAGTAGAACCCCTCGGCAGGGGCGGTTAAAGTTTCTTCAATATTGTCAATAGGCGTAAAAACCCCTGCATTCACCAGCCGGATTTTCATCTGATTCACTCCTTATGTCCCTGGTCTTCTCCAGGGGTATGCTAATTTCAGCACACGGAAAAAATCAGCTTGGCCGGTGGTACTATCATGGATGAAGGCCAAAAGACGGTCCGAGAGCATGAAGAAAAAGGGCTCCCGCCGCCGGCAAGCTGATGTTAATCCTGTGTGGTTGTTCATTCTGCACGCTTATTCGCGAGCCCGGGTCGCCTTCCATTGTTCTCTCACCTCTTCTTTTCGCCGTTTATTTTGAAATATAAGAATGTATAGGTTTCACACGATACCTTATCCTTATATTTCTCGCTGAAACGGTACCGTCCTTTAAAGGGACGGCAAAGCCGTTTCCACTTGGTTGAAACACTTGTCTAGTATAACGCCGGGATATGGCTCTTACAAGAGAAATTGTTTTCTGTCATAAGGCCCCTTCAGCATTGTATGGACTTGACGAAAAGGAGGTTCATGATTTAAAGTGAAATTTAAGAAAAAGCATCTTTCAGATGCTTAAGGTTATTCAACTGAATACAGCTAAATCTTATCAAGAGCAGGTGGAGGGACTAGCCCGATGAAACCCGGCAACCGGCGTGTGAACGCACGGTGCTAATTCTTGCGGAAGCTTTGCAGGGCGTTATTCGTCCGGCGGAAGTTCTCTGGCAGATGAGAGAGGCGCATATGACTGCATGATATGACCTTTCTCGCCCGGGAAAGGTCTTTTTTCGCTACCCTGCTTCAGTACTAACCACCAAGTGGAACCCCATTTCAGTTAAGGAGTGAACAGCAATGCCTATCAAAATTCCCGACAGCCTGCCGGCCAAAGAAGTGTTATCCGGTGAGAATATTTTTGTAATGGATGAAAGCCAGGCCTTCCATCAGGATATCCGTCCTCTGCGGATCGCCATCCTGAATCTGATGCCTACCAAAGAAACTACTGAGACCCAGCTGCTGCGCCTTATCGGGAATTCCCCGCTTCAGGTGGATGTTGTTCTGCTGCACCCCAGCTCCCATACGTCGAAGAATACTTCGGCAGAGCATTTGAAGAGCTTTTACAAAACCTTTGATGAGATCAGCCACCGCCGGTTCGACGGCTTGATTGTAACCGGCGCTCCCGTAGAACAACTGGAATTCGAGGATGTCAACTACTGGGAAGAGCTGAAAGTAATTTTTGAGTGGAGCAAGCAGAATGTAACCTCGACCATGCACATCTGTTGGGCGGCGCAGGCAGGGCTGTATCATCACTTTGGCGTGCGCAAGGTGAGTCTGCCGGATAAATGCTTTGGAGTGTTTCCACATACGATTAGCCATAATAATGTTAAGCTGCTGCGCGGCTTCGATGAAGTGTTCCATGTTCCGCATTCCCGCCATACTGACGTCTCCCGTGAAGATATTGAGCAGAACCCGGAGCTGCAGATTCTGGCAGAATCCGAGGAAGCCGGGGTGTACCTGGTGGCTACGCATGACGGGAAGCAGATTTTTGTCACCGGACATTCGGAATATGATCCCTTCTCGCTGAAATGGGAGTACGACCGGGATATCGCCAAGGGGATGGAGGTTGCCCTGCCGAAGCACTATTATCCCAAGGATGATCCGACGGGTACTCCGCCGGCAGTCTGGCGCGCCCATGCCAACTTATTATTCGCTAATTGGCTCAATTACTATGTATACCAGGAGACTCCTTACGATATCGGGGCATTTATCTAAGAGGTTGACTTATTCTTAATAGAAGTAATTAATCAGGAGGCAATGGAGATGGATGAGAAACTGAGAATTGAGAGCAGACTGGCACAGATTGGTTCGATGGAGGACCCCGCCACCGGGGCCATTAATTACCCGATTTATCATGCGACGGCCTTCCGTCATCCGCGACTGGGGCAGAGTACAGGCTTTGACTACATTCGCACCAAAAATCCTACCCGCTCTGTTCTAGAGGAAGCGGCAGCGGCCCTGGAATCCGGGGATGCCGGCTTCGCCTGTGCCTCCGGTATGGCGGCACTGACTACAGTGTTCACCTTGTTTGGACAAGGGGACCATCTCATTGTATCGCTCGACCTGTACGGCGGTACTTACCGGCTGCTGGAACGGATTCTCTCCAAATATGGCATCAGTGCCTCCTATGTAGATACGAACGATCTGGATGGACTGGAAGCGGCCCGCCAGCCGGGCACAAAAGCCGTATTCATTGAGACGCCAACCAACCCGCTGATGATGATAACGGATGTCGAAGCCGTATGTACCTGGGCCCGCCGTCACGGGCTGCTCACGATTGTAGATAATACGCTGCTGACCCCGTTCTTCCAGCGCCCGCTGGAGCTTGGAGCAGATATCGTGGTTCACAGTGCGACTAAGTATCTGGGCGGGCATAACGATGTGCTGGCGGGGCTGATCGTGACCAAGGGCGCAGAACTGTCGGCTGAAATGGCTGTCCTGCATAACTCCCTGGGAGCGGTTCTCGCGCCGAACGACAGCTACCAGCTGATGAAGGGCATGAAGACCCTCGCCCTGCGCATGGAGCGGCATGAGAGCAACGCCCTGGCTATTGCCCGTTATCTGCAGGAGCATCCGGCGATTGCCGAGGTCTTCCACCCGGGCCTGCCGGACCATCCGGGCTATGCCATTCAGAACCGCCAGTCCTCCGGCAACACCGGAATCTTCTCCTTCAAGGTAAAAGAGGCCAGCTATGTGGAGCCGCTGCTCCGCCATATCAAGCTGATCGCCTTCGCCGAGAGTCTGGGCGGCGTTGAATCGCTGATGACCTATCCGGCGATACAGACTCATGCCGATATTCCGGCTGAAATTCGCGATGCCGTAGGCGTGGATGACAGGCTGCTGCGTTTCTCTGTCGGCATAGAGCATGTAGATGATCTGATTGCTGATCTGGGACAGGCCCTGGAGGCCGCCCGGAGCGAGCTGGAATAAGGCACCGCCGGACCCGCCAGGCTGTGCAGCAACCGCAGAACATACAAGCAGCAGTGCCTTTGGGCGCTGCTGTTTACTTTTGCCTGGGACAAGGTCAATTATCGGTTCTGCTCAGCGAAACATTTTTCAAGAACAGCCGATTGTGATACGATGGGAGAACGGACTATTTTTATTTCAAATTGTATTTATCTCATAGACTTCATAGATGAAGAGGAGGCCGTCAACAGTGAGTGCAGTCGATCTTATACTGGATAAGGCACTGAAGGGTGAACGTCTTCAGTTAGAAGATACGGTCACATTGTTCGAGAGCAATGAAATTGAGAAAATGGGCGCTGCCGCAGATATTATTATGAAGCGCTGGCACCCGGAGCCGGTGACGACATTCGTCATCGGCCGCAACATTAACTACACCAATGTATGTGATGTCTATTGCCGCTTCTGCGCCTTCTACCGCAGACCCGGTTCGGAGGAAGGCTATGTGCTTCCCGATGAGACAATCTATCAGAAGATTGCTGAGACCATGAGCGTGAACGGAACCGAAATTCTGATGCAGGGCGGCACGAATCCGAATCTGCCGTTCAGCTACTATACAGATATTCTGCGCGGCATCAAGCAGCGGTTCCCGGAGATTACCATGCACTCCTTCTCACCGGCGGAGATTATGAAAATGGTGGAGGTCTCCGGCCTGCCGCTGGAACAGGTCATGCGTGAGATTCATGCTGCAGGCCTCGATTCCCTGCCCGGCGGTGGCGCAGAGATTCTCGATGACCGCACCCGCCGCAAGATCAGCCGGCTCAAGGGCTCCTGGCGCGAGTGGATGGACGTCATGCAGACCGCACACCGGATCGGCATGAATACAACGGCCACGATGGTCATTGGTCTGGGTGAGACTATGGAAGAACGGGCGCTGCATCTGCTTCGTGTCCGTGAAGCCCAGGACGAATGTATTGCGAACAAATATGATTCCGAAGGCTTCCTGGCGTTCATCTCCTGGACCTTCCAGCCGGATAATACGAACCTGAAGCTGGACCGCCAGACCCCGGAGGAGTATCTGAAGACCGTAGCCATCAGCCGCCTGGTGCTGGACAATATCAAGAACTTCCAGTCCTCCTGGGTAACGATGGGGCCTGAAGTAGGCAAGCTCTCCCTGCAATACGGCTGCAATGACTTCGGCAGCACGATGATCGAGGAGAACGTAGTCTCCTCGGCGGGCGCGACCTACAAGGTCAACATTGAGTCCATCACCCAGCTCATCCGCGAAGCGGGCAAGATCCCGGCGCAGCGCAACACGCGCTATGACATTCTGCGGACGTTCGAGGATGCGAATGCGAAGATTGACAATGATTTTGTGATGCAGAACTAGAGGCTAGCTATAGGGTGCTTTTGGCATAATGGGGTAAATACATCAAGGATAAAGTAGCGGGTATGTACTACACATCTTGTAGTATTTACCCCGTTAATTTTACATGTTCAACTATAACGCTTGTTCAATAATAATCCGAATGGAGGGATTAGTTCTGGATAAGCGTTTTTTGACGTCTGGAAGAGATACTCGGGGAAGAAAGCGGGCAATCTTTCTTTGATAATAATGGGCAAAAGAAAGGGGTAGCGAATATTTGACTAATTTAACTGTTCAAACCCAGATCCCATTTATTCATTTAGATCGAAGTGGAATTGTTGAGGTAAATTATGAGCCAATTAGTGACCCTGTTAAGACAGGTCTTGATACAATACGGAATTTTGATGTCGCTCGTTGTGTTGGTTTCCCCTCTATGCATGCTAAGATTCATTATGAGGGTTCAGGGATTAGGTCATGTTTTGGATGGATACAGCTAATTACAGACTTTCAAACTAAAATGAATAATACTGAAGTAGTAGAATTTGATGTAGATGTATCACAGAATATGAGAAATTGTGGAGTCCCTTTTTATTCATATGGAAACCTACCCGAAATATATGATCCACCCAATAATAACATTGGAGACAACTCTCGATTAAAATGGGTAGCCGACACATTTTTAACAACTATGCCTCATAGATCAAATAATGATACCGTTGGATATATTCTTGGGTTCCGTTGGGGTTACATAGAGTATGCATCTGAATTGAATTTACCTGTTGAGATAATACCACTGCAAGTAACAGATGCAACTTACTGGAATAAGCAAATAAAATTATTTAGGGAGCGGTTCGGTGCTTGGAATTTCGTTGAAGCCTAAATGTTGATAGTTTCTCAAGAGGTTGGGGCACATCACATTAACGTCAAGTCAAGCGGTAGGGGAAGCCACGGTTGTGGTATATGAAACAATGAAGATATAAAACAAATCCGTGCCGTCATCCAAACCCACGAGGGAACTTATGCAATTGGACAGATTAAGCAGGCAAGATCCAGCGCAGCGCAACACGCGCTACGACATCCTGCGGGTGTTCGATGATGCGAATGCGAAGATCGACAATGATTTTGTGATGCAGAACTAAGAACGGGTACACCAAACATAGGGTAAATACTTCAAGGGTAAAATAAAGGGTATCAGCTACACATCTTGTGGTGTTTACCCCGTTATTTTTACAATATCAACAATAACGCTTATTCAATATTAATCCGTAAGGCGAGGATTAGTTATGGATAAGCGTTATTTGTCTTTTATAAGTACAATAATAAATCGGCTAGCTTTTTGATGTTTAGATACCTTGTGCTTGCTTGAGAATTCGGTCTTGACAGGACTAATACTGATTGTATACCCAGAGCTGATGCACCAACTAAGTTCTGTTCATAATCATCGACAAATATTGTTTCTGTTGCCGGCAGATGCATCGCATCAAGTGCATGGCTGAACATGCCGGGATTAGGTTTGTTTTCTCCAAGTTCAAAACTAAGTGTCATATTATCAAAATAATTATACATACCGGCATTTTTAAGAACTCTTTTGACCGACGGGTCGGTATCTGAAATAACTCCAATCTTATACTTTGCGCTCAGGACTTCAATGGTTTGCTTTGTATGATCCAAAAAAACATAATTAGCATCGTTATACACTCTATCATACGCAATGATTTCAGCTTGTTCGTTGGTAATGTGAATTTCAGGTAACCCTTCAGCCATTGTTTTATAGTATTTGGTATACCTTTCAAGCTCCTCATCTTCAGTTTTGTAAACTTCATTTTTGAGGTGCTCATTTGCTTTTGAAATTGCCGTATTGAATTGTTCTTGTGGTATTGACCCTAGTATTTGCGGATTTATGTATTCCAACGCTTTTAATGTTATCCTCCAATCACCTGTTGCAGGGCGGAAAATCGTCCAGCCAAGGTCGAGAAATATACCACGTACAGGTTTTTGTATAGTCATTTCAACTCCCCCTATAAATCCTATGATATTGTAAAAATCTATTTATAAAAGAGTAAGTAATCTGTTTTTATTTCCTATTTAACTTGTTCAACAGGCGGAGTTCAATTGAATTGTTTTTTTAAGCTTTGTTCACTTGATTCTTCACTTAATTGTAAAATTTAATCGTTATATTTTACAAAAATAGCTGAATTAATGTGATATTTTACACAACAATTTATAAGAGTTAATGTAATTTGATAGATTCATAGGTAGGGGCTATGATACAATTTTTCGGGCAGTAGTAGAACAATCTAGCAATCACAGGGAGGAAATTAGATTTATGGGAGAGAGAAGATGGAACAAGCCGATAGCTTCTTTATTGGCTACCACAGTTCTGACAGCACAGATGCTGGGCGGAGTATTTAATGTTCCTGTGCTGGCGGCAGGAAAGGCTGAGGCTTCTCCGGTGATTAATCCGGGAACCATTAATTTACGTTTGATGAGCACCACTGATGTTCATACGAACGTATATGGATGGGACTATTTCAAGGGTGCCGCCTCCGCGACTGTAGGTCTGGACCGTACTTCAACCTTAGTAAAGACTGCGCGCAGTGAAGCAGAGGGGAAATACAACCTTTTGCTGGATAACGGCGATTTAATTCAAGGAACACCGCTGGGAACGTATATGGCCCAAGTGTCTGATTTCAGGGAAAGTGAAGACCAGATTCATCCGATCATCGCAGCTATGAACCTCATGGGCTATGATACAGCAACCTTCGGCAATCATGAATTCAATTATGGTTTGGATTATCTGGACCGGACAGTTAAAGGCAATGTAAGCAGCGCAACTTATAAGGAGTCTACGGGAGCGAAGTTCCCTTATGTGAATGCAAATATTTATAATGTATCCGATAATAATAATACGTTTCAACCTTATAAAATCATTGATAAAGAGGTAAAGGATAGCAACGGCAACACAGTTACCATTAAAGTTGGCCTTCTGGGTCTGGTTACACCGCAGATTATGGAGTGGGATAAGGTAAACCTGGAGGGCAGGGTAACTGCTAAGGATATTGTGGAAACGGCGAAGAAGTTTGTTCCAGAAATGAAGGGTAAAGGTGTCGATGTTATCGTCGCCATGACGCATTCGGGGTTCGATGCGGCTGCCTCTGGTGAAAATGCAGAGAATGTCATTAACCTGCTGAGCAAGGTTGAGGGCATTGATGCCATTACCTTCTCGCATACCCACAAGGTATTCCCGACGAACGGGGATGACAGCAAGCTGGATGCTTCCTTCAAAGATCCGTCCACCAATAAACCTTATGATAATGATTTAGCCAAGGTAGATAATGCCAACGGACACATTAATGGAACTCCGGCAGTTCAAGCTGGCTATGGCGGGGGTTACCTGGGTCTTATTGATCTGAAAATCGCCCAGAACAGCAGCGGCAAGTGGACAGTAAACAAAGCAGCCTCCAAGGCTTCTACGCGCTCTATTGCTGGCGCTGCCGTTGACACCGCTATTGATGATCTTGCTGGAGCGGCACATGAAGCAACTATTAAATACGTGAATCAACCGCTTGGTGTAACATCTGCGCCGATGAACAGCTATTTTGCTATGGTGCAGGATGATCCGACAGTCCAGATCGTAACCTATGCCCAGCAGCAGTATGTATCTAACTTGATTCATACGAACGAGAATCTGGCCGGTTATAGAAACCTGCCGATCCTGAGCGTCGGTGCACCGTTCAAGGCTGGACGCAACGGCCCTGATGAATACACAGACATCAAGAAAGGCGACCTTACGATTGCCAGTGCAAGCGATCTGTATCTGTATGACAACACGCTGAAGGCTATTGTAGTTAAAGGTTCGACCGTCAAAGAATGGGTAGAGATGAGCGCAGGGGCGTTCAACCGCATCAAGCCATCCATCTCCACGCCTCAACCGCTTTTAAATTCAGCATTTGCTGTATTCAATTTCGATGTTATTGACGGGATCAAGTATACAATCGACGTGACCCGCAATGCGAAGTACAAGCCGGATGGCAGCATCAACGATCAGTCCTCCAGCCGGGTAACCTCTATTACTTATGGCGACAAGCCACTGGATCTGGATCAGGACTTCGTGGTCGTTACCAACAATTACCGTGCCAGCGGCGGCGGGAACTTCCCGGGCGTCAAAGGCGCTAACATGATTATTGATTCCCAGATGGAGAACCGCCAGGTACTGATGGATTACATCAAGGAAGCGGGAAAAGTCGATCCTACCGCAGACAACAACTGGTCGATTGCACCTATTGAAGGCAATGTTACTGTAACATTCCCGTCTTCACCTAGAGCAGCAGCGGTCGCTCCTGCAAATATTACAACCACGGATACTAAAGATGTAAGAGGTTTTGAGATCTACAACCTTGACCTGAAAAAATCCGCACCAACCCCAACGGGAGATGTTGAAGTCCATCTGCTGGGCATTAATGACTTCCACGGCCAACTGGACACTACCTCGGTGGTGAACGGGGAAGCAGTAGGCACAGCGGCAACACTTGCTGCTTATTTGAAGGAAGCCCGTGCCAAATATGAGAATTCACTGCTGTTCCACAACGGCGACTCTGTGGGCGCATCCGCTCCGGTATCTTCGATGGAACGCGACAAGCCTACGATGGAATGGATGAATCTCATGAAATTCGACGTCGGCACCCTGGGGAACCATGAGTTTGACCAAGGTGTTGAGGCTATGAAGGCTCAAATCTATGGCGGCAAGGACCCTAAGAACGAGAAAGTCGTCCATAATGGTGCAGATTTCGATTATATCAACGCCAACGCAGTAGACAGCACTACTGGTAAACCTATTATCACCCCTTATGTTGTAAAAGAAGTTGGCGGCGTGAAGATCGGCTTCATCGGAGTGGTGACCAAAGCAACGCCAAGCAAAGTATCGCCAGCCGGTACAGCCGGTGTGAAATTCCTGAGTGCCGGGGAAGAAGTCGCGGCGATTGAGAAATATGCAGCCGAGCTGAATGCCCAAGGCGTCAAGACGATCGTGGTGCTTGCCCATGATCCGGCAACAACCAAGACTGATCCAGTTACCAAAAAGAATGTATCTACCGGCGAAGCTGTAGATCTGGCTAATGCGCTTCCTGCCAATTCCCCGGTTGATGTTATCGTAGCCGGAGATAATCATGGCTATGCCAATGATACGGTGAACGGTAAGCTGATCGTTCAGGCTTACTCTTACGGAACGGCTTTTGAAGACATCAAGCTGGTGATTGACGGAGTTACAGGTACAGTGAAGAGTAAAACAGCTACTGTAACGAACACGGTTCAGAGTAAAATCGCACCGGATGCCGAAACTAAGGCGTTGGTGGACTACTATCTGAATCTGCACCCTGAACTGACCAAGCCTGTAGGAACTACTGACGGTACAATTACCCGTACAGATGCCTACACTAAAGAATCAGCATTGGGTAACCTGATTGCGGATGCTATGCGTCATGCTATTTTCAAAGAGGGCGAGAAAGATCCTGCTGACTTCGCCTTCATGAACCCGGGCGGCATCCGTGCGGATCTTCCGAAAGGCAATGTAGCGTTCGGAGATCTGGCGAAGATCCAGCCGTTCGGCAACACGCTGGTGAAGCTGACGCTGACCGGACAGCAGATCAAGACTCTGCTGCAGCAGCAATGGGCAGTTAAAGCTGACGGCACGGCAGACACGAAGACCCTGCAAATCTCAGGTCTGAAATATACAGCTAACATGTATCTGCCAGTTGCAGAACGTGTGGCTAACCTGACGAAGACAGACGGAACACCTATTGAAATGTCGAAGAGCTACACGGCTGTAGTCAATAACTTCATGGCTTCGGGCGGCGATAATTACAAGGTATTGACTGAGGCAAGCGCCTCGCTGGCCGGACCGATTGACCTGGATGTATTCTATGAATATATTAGGGACACATTCAAAGGCGGCGCGATCACGGCTTCCATTGAAGGCCGGATCACCAATGTTGAGAAAGACCCTGGAACGGTTACTCCGAGCCCAAGTCCTAGCTCTAATCCGAACCCTGGTAACCCTGGACCGGTTACAACTGCAACACCGAAGCCAACGGCTTCGCCTTCGGCCACTCCAAGTCCGGCTCCTTCGGCTACACCGGCCGCAACGGCAGCTCCAATGCCAAGCCCGGCTGTACCTGCTGTAGCCTTCAAGGATCTGGGCAAGGTAGCCTGGGCCGCAGATGCCATTAATGCACTGGCAGCCAAAGGCATTATCAAAGGGATGGACGGCACGAACTTTGCGCCCATCCAAAGTGTGACCCGCGCTGAATTCGTTACAATGCTCGTTCGTTCGCTTGAACTTGGCAATACGGCTTCACCTGCGAAATTCAGCGATGTGAAGCATGGAGTCTGGTACACGGATACGATTGCTGCGGCTGTGAATGCAGGTCTTGTAAAAGGCTCTGGCAACGGTAAATTCGAGCCGGGCCGTGAGATTACCCGTGAGGAAATGGCGATTATGATCGCGAATGCCCTTAAGGGTCAGCTGCAGCCGGTTGATGCTGCAACGTTGAACAAATTCACGGATAAGGCCAAGATTGCCCCTTACGCCCAGCAGGCAGTGGCACAGCTGACTCAGATGGGTATCGTCAACGGTGTGGATGCCAAGCAGTTCGCACCGAAGAGCATGGCCAACCGTGCCCAGGCTGCGGTCATTATCTTCCGTATGCTGGAGAACAAAGCTTCATAAGTTAAAGTTTCATCATCATGTAATCATGAAATGATAATCAATCAGAGGAGGGCCCGTGCTGAAATAGCACGGGCCTTCTCTGGACTTAGGCCAGACAGCCGTTTTGCGCTTGACGGAAGATAAGCTGAGATTTATAATTGCCTTAATTCATGTTATCAGCGTTGACAAAGATACGAACCACTTGCTTTGGACCGTTTCAGAGAGAGGAAGCCTCAGGCTGCAACTTCCTCCGGTACCGGCTGTTGGTTTACCCCTTTGTAGCTGCGGTTATGAACTCCTGATTGCTTCCGTACTCCGGAACCTTAACGGATAGTAAGAACCGCCGGTTCATGGCCGTTATCCCCATGCTAACGAAGGATTATATTCTGCAGTGAAGCTGAAGTATAAGCGGCGGCTGCCAGGATAGATCGAATTTGGGTGGAATCACGGGTGCAATCACTCGTCCCTTTGCGGGACGGGTGTTTTTTGTGTGCAGAAGCTATGAGTGATAGCCGCTTGCAGGCTTAGGCTTGCGAAGTGAGTGTGTATGAAGAGTTCGAGGAAGTATAGCCCAACAAACCTTAGGAGGAAGTAATCATGTCAGTAAATATTAAGCTTCCGGACGGATCGGTCCGGGAATACGCAGACGGCAGCAGCATTGATGATGTAGCCGCCTCTATCAGCAGCGGACTGCGCAAGAACGCCGCAGCAGGCAAGCTCAACGGGATTGTCGTAGACCTGTCAACACCGCTGCAGGAAGGCGATCTGGTAGAGATCGTAACGCTTGATTCGCCGGAAGGTCTTGAAGTGATGCGCCACAGTACAGCTCACCTCATGGCGCAGGCGGTAAGACGCCTGTTCGGAACCAAGGAAGTGAAGCTTGGAGTCGGTCCTGTGATCGAAGACGGCTTCTATTATGACATGGATCTGGAGCATCCGCTCAATCCCGAGGATCTGCTGAAGATCGAGAAGGAAATGGACCGCATTGTCTCGGAGAATCTGCCGATTGTCCGCCATGAGGTCAGCCGGGGAGAAGCACTGGAGCGCTTCGGCGAGCTGGGTGATCCTTACAAGCTGGAGCTGATTGAAGCCCTGCCGGAAGACAGTGTAATCACAATTTATGAGCAGGGCGAATTCTTCGACCTTTGCCGTGGCCCGCATTTGCCGTCTACGGCCAAGATCAAGGTATTCAAGCTGATGAATGTGGCCGGGGCCTACTGGCGCGGAGACAGCAAGAATAAGATGCTGCAGCGTGTATACGGCACAGCCTGGATCAAGAAGGCTCAGCTGGATGAGCATCTGCGCCTGCTGGAGGAAGCGAAGAAGCGCGACCACCGGAAGCTGGGCAAGGAGCTGGAAATTTTTACTTTCAACCAGTTAGTTGGACAAGGTCTGCCGATCTGGCTGCCTAAGGGCGCGAAGCTGCGCAGCATTCTGGAGCGTTATATTGTGGATCTGGAAGCGAGCCTAGGATACCAGCATGTCTACACTCCGGTGCTGGGGAACGTAGAGCTGTACAAGACTTCCGGGCACTGGGAGCACTATCAGGAAGATATGTTCCCTAAGATGACTATCGATAACGAAGAGTTCGTGCTGCGCCCGATGAACTGCCCGCACCACATGATGATCTACAAGAGCTCGATGCACAGCTACCGCGATCTGCCGATCCGTATTGCCGAGCTTGGGATTCAGCACCGTTATGAAATGTCGGGAGCCTTGACAGGTCTGCATCGTGTGCGTTCCATGACGCTGAATGACTCGCATATCTTCTGCCGTCTGGACCAAATCAAGAGCGAGTTCATCCGCGTGCTGGAATTGATTAAGCAGGTATACAGTGACTTCGGTATTGAAGATTACCGGTTCCGCCTGTCCTATCGTGATCCTAAGGATACTGAGAAATATTATGCCAACGACGAGATGTGGGAGACAGCACAGCGCATGCTGCGTGAGGTAGTTGAAGAAGCCGGTCTGCCGTTCTACGAAGCCGAAGGCGAAGCGGCCTTCTATGGTCCGAAGCTTGATGTGCAGATTAAGACTGTACTCGGCAAAGAAGAGACACTCTCGACCGTACAGATTGACTTCCTGCTGCCGGAGCGCTTTGAGCTGGAATATGTCGGCGATGACGGCCAGAAGCACCGTCCGGTTGTCCTGCACCGCGGGATTCTGGGAACCATGGAACGGTTCGTAGCCTTCCTGCTGGAGAACTTTGCCGGTTCACTGCCGCTCTGGCTGTCCCCGCAGCAGGTGAAGATTATTCCAGTATCGTCAGCCTTCGACGAGTATGCGAAGGAAGTGGAAGCGAAGCTGCTGCGCAGCGGAATCCGTGCGGAAGTGGACTTACGCAATGAGAAGATGGGCTATAAGATCCGTGAAGCTCAGCTTGAGAAGCTGCCTTACATGTTTGTAGTCGGTGAGAACGAGATGAACGCCGGCAGCGTGTCGATCCGCAAACGCGGTGAAGGGGATATTGGTGCCCGGGCGCTGCAGGAAGCCATTGATTCGCTTGCACAGGAAATTGCCGGACGTGTAATCTAATTCAGTCTGCTTACTGAACCTCTGTTATAAGCCTCATGAGACCGCCACGGTGTGGTGTCATGTATAAAGTTTTGTGAATCGGGAAACCCTCGTACTATGGGGAGGGTTTAACTAATGAACAAAATGGGCTTATACCAGAGGTTTTGGTGTCTTTTCGTCACGATTGTCCTTATGCTGACCGCTGCCGGGATCTTCCCGGATTACGTGCGTAAGTCGGCTCAGGCGAGAGGGATGGAAGACACTGCAGTACAGCATGGAAGCAGCATACAGAAGCAGTCACCCGTTGATCGTCAGCAGGCAGGCTCAGCATCCCGTCTGGGAGGCTCTTCAAGAGCCGTACAGCCGGATGCCGCAGACAAGGACAAGGCTGCTAAGCCAGAGGTACAGGCAGCTAGGCCTAAGAATGCTGTCAAAGCACCCGGCTCGGTACCGGTAGCCGCTCCGGCTCCAGAGCAGATTATCACCTCGCTGAAAGTAATGGCGACCGGCTATACAGCCGGATACGAATCCACAGGCAAGACCGCGAAGCACCCGGAGTACGGGATTACGTATTCAGGAGTTAAGGTACGGCGGGACAAAAATGCGGTATCCACGATTGCAGCGGACCCGAAGGTGCTGCCGCTGGGAAGTATTTTATATATACCGGGTTACGGATATGGAATTGTGGCCGATACCGGATCGGCAATCAAAGGACGCAAGATCGATCTCTACTTCAGCACCACCAAGCAGGTCTACAAGGAATGGGGCAAGAAGTCGGTCGTGGTTCAAGTGATCAAGCGCGGTGACGGCAAATGCACAGAAAGTATGCTGAAGAGTCTTGGTCATGCTATTCAGACTTATAATGCGGTTCCGCAATATTTGCTGGAAGAAGCTATTTAGCGGATGCTTTCGCTGGGCAATCCGGGAGTTTGAATTTATTTTCACGTGAGCATGCATAATACAGCGGGCTGCTTCCCATAATATCGACTGGGGCAAATATTTGCTTCTTCCGATACAATAGGGAGGTGATTCTCGTGGCTAATTCCAAGAAACCAAAGGTACAGGAAAATTTCAAAACACCAAATGAAAAATACAATGCAGAGTTCGCTGTTGAAAATGACGGTGCGACTAAGCAAAGCAGCAATTCTATGACCAAACCGGCTCAGAAACCGCAGCAGTAATGCTGGGTTCCCGGTAAGCTCCTGAAGCAACAAGCTGTCCTGCCATGTCCGGATTACGGGCTGGAGGGCAGCTTTTTTAATGAATTTATATGTTTGTGGGGTTCTTTTATGCAGCTATAATATCACTTAATATTCCAGCTGTCTCGGTCTGGAGACTGAGATACGGTTCCTTCTTACGCCGCTGTTCTCTGCCGCATTCTTCCTGTAGACTAAGGTTATAAGTGTTCAAGAGGAAGAGTTGTATTTACGACAAGGAGGATGACATTATGAAACGAAGGTTCACCAGCCAGGTACTTGGCGGCCTGCTCCTCATCGGTCTGGGGGGAATGTTCCTGCTCCGGCAGATGGGCTATACGGATTTTAGTCTGGGTTCACTGATTTCCACCTATTGGCCGGTTATTCTGATCGTGATGGGCGTACAACGGTTTTTGGCCCCGGATGAGGAGCGTTCAAGATTCTCTGCAACACTCGGCGGATTTATATATCTGGCGATCGGTGTGTTTTTCCTGGGACGGAATTTAGACTGGTTCTACTATTCTGCAAGCGACTTCTTCAAAATGCTGATTCCGGTCATGCTGATCGGCGGCGGATTATCCGTCATCTTCAGACCGCGGCCGAGCACTCCGCCAATACCTCCGGCACCGCCTTCGCCGCCCGGCTACTACCCGCCTGGACCCGGTAAGAGTCCGCTGGATACAGCGCCTCCCGCTCCGCTCGAATCTACGCTCGATCAGCAGTTCGAGCAGAAATTCGGAAAGCCGGCTGGCAGCGTGGACCGGAACTGGAATGATTATCTGCATAAGAATGAGGAAGACGCAGACGGTAACCCGCTGCATGCCTCGGCAGATACCCGCTGGCAGGAGAAGCAGGAGCGCCAGGAGCGCAGACGCCAAGAACGTCAGGAACGGCATGCCCGCCGTCATGGCGAATGGCATGAGGAGTTCCAGGATTCCGGGAATGATAAGGATGCGACGAACCGCTCGGCTTTTATCGGCGATGTGCATATGGGCAAGGAGCATTTTCAACTGAAGCGGACCAATATTTCGCAGTTCATTGGGGATACGGTGCTGGACCTGACCAATGCGCAGATTCCTTACGGCGAGACAAAGATTAATATCTCTGCTTTTGTAGGCGACATTAAGGTATACATTCCAGACGATATGGATCTCGGTGTGTCTGTGAATGGCAGCTCGTTCATCGGTGATATGCAGGTGCTTGAGCAGTCGCGCAGCGGATTCATGAGTAATGTGCAGTGCAAGACGCCTTATTACAAGGAATCGGGCAAAAAGGTCCGTATCAACGTTAGCTGCTTCATCGGTGACGTTAAAGTTAAAACGGTGGGTTAAAATGGGGATCTTCAGTAATACCAAGTGGATGCTGCTGGTGTATTTCCTGCTTAGCGGCGGGGTGACAGCGGGGCTGATGTATGCCGGGACATGCCTGGGCTATATTCAGGTGGTGGATACCCGGATGTGGATCTACCTGTGTCTGGGCATTGTACTATTCACAGTTATCATTGGGTACATCGCCGGTCAGCGGATTCAGCGGCGGATCGATCATCTGGATCTGAATATGCTGCAGGTGGCCAAAGGGAATATGTCGGTGCGGATGCCGGAGAGCGAGGACCAATCTTTTGCACGCGTCTACCATGAGTTCAACATTATGATGGATACGGTCGAGAAGAAGATGAAGCGGCTCCAGCAGCTCGGGGAACAGGAAGTCATTGAGAAGGAAAAGGCAGCGGAGAGCGCGGTACTGGAAGAGCGCAGGCGTATGGCCCGGGATCTGCATGATACGGTGAGCCAGCAGCTGTTCGCTATTCACATGTCCGCCTCCTCGCTGCCTAAAGTGCTTGAACGCAGCGCCGAGCATGGGCAGACGGTGATGGATCAACTGATCAGCATGTCCCAGATGGCGCAGAAGCAGATGAGGGCGCTGATCGCACAGCTGCGTCCGGTGGAGCTGGAGGGGCGCAATCTGTTCGAGGCACTGGAGAAGTGGTTCCCGGATTACTGCCGCCAGAACGGGCTCAAAGGGGTGAAGGAGCTCGAGCTTCAGGGTGAGCTGTCCGAAGCCATTGAGCATCAGCTGTTCCTGATTATTCAGGAATCAATGGCGAATATCGTGAAGCATGCCGGTGCACGGGTGGTCAGTCTGTCCCTGCGGGAGGTGCCGCGCCAGGTGGTGCTGAGCATCAGCGATGACGGTCAGGGCTTCGAGCATGTTCAGCACAAGCAAGGCTCCTACGGGCTCACGACTATGCGTGAGCGTGCCGAGAAGCTCGGCGGCCAGGTCGAGATTATCAGCCGCAGGGGAGCGGGAACGACGATCCGCGTACATATACCAAAGTTTGTCCAAGGAACTGAGGCCGATTCTGAAGAGGCTTGATATGCTCAGCGGGGATGAAGCTGGGGCTGTATCATGCTTATATAATGTTAGGGGGAGTGCAGAATGAGTCTCGTAAAAGTACTGCTTGTAGATGATCACGATATGGTGAGGATGGGCCTCAAAACCTATCTGATGCTGGACCCGATGTTTGAAGTGATCGGAGAAGCAGCCAACGGTCATGAAGCGTTGGCGATGCTCCGTGAACTGGGGCAGGAGGCGCTGCCGGATCTGGTGCTGATGGACCTGATGATGCCGGTAATGAACGGAGCTGAGACCACCCGCGCGGTCCTGGCTGAATTCCCCGGGCTTAAGATTGTCATCCTAACCAGCTTCCTGGAGGATGATCTGGTGGTTGATGCGATTGAAGCCGGGGCTGTCAGCTACGTGCTTAAGACCGTCTCGGCAGAAGAGCTGATCTACGCTCTCCAAGGCGCCTATCGCGGCATGCCGGTGATGACCGGCGATGTGTCCCAGGCACTGACCCGCGGCATCCGCCAGCGCACGGTCCAGGGCGACACCTCCGGCTTGACCGAGCGGGAGAAGGAAGTGCTGCTGCTGATCGCCGAGGGCAAGACGAATAAGGATATCGGCGAGGAACTGCATATCAGCATCAAGACCGTGAAGACCCATGTCAGCAACCTGCTGATGAAATGCGAGCTGGACGACCGCACACAGCTGGCAATCTACGCCCACCGCAAGGGCTGGGCGCAGGGGTAGCCAGCTGCAGGGTTTTTTGAATGATGAATCTATAATGATCTATTGAACCGATAAGGAGGCTATCCGAATAGCAAACGCTAATCTGATGAAGGAAATTAACCTGAATAATGTGCGCCAGGTGATGAAACGTATGGAGACGGCTACAAAACCCCAGCTAGCTGCACTGACCAAGCTGAGCGTAGTAACTGTGAACTCATTAGTGAAGGAACTGTCCGAGTTAGGGGAGTTGTTTGAAGACTTGGTGGTGCCTTCCAACGGGGGCAGACCCGCACAGACCTATCGCTATAATTACGATTTCAGCCTTGCGTTGGTGATGTACGTGACAGAAAAAGCGGGGAAGGTCCTGGTCTCCTCCGCAGTTATCAATTTGAGGGACGATATTCTGATGAAGGATGAGCATATCATCCCGGTTTTCGAAAGAGATTTTATCTATACAATCATTGAACATGCACTAAGCCAGTATCCTTCGGTCAAGGTGATTGGCTTAGGTATTCCGGGACAAGCGGTAAATGGTGAAATTAAGGTCAGCAGTCTCAGGGAACTGACGGGCTCACGGTTAATAGAAGAAATCGAGACCCGGTTTGGGCTGCCTATTCTGGTGGAGAATGATGTGAATGCAGCGATCAGCGGATATTGCATGAAGCATATCGAAGGCGAAGAGCAATATTTACTGGGTCTCTACTTTCCGAACGGTTACCCGCCGGGTATGGGGATATACCTGCACGGCAGCATCCTAAAAGGAAATCAGGGGATGTCAGGAGAGGTAAAGTTCCTTCCCGATATGCCTGAGTGGAGCGTGGAGATGACCCGGGACACATTCATAGCGGTAACCTGCAGGATCTTACAAACGGTGAATGCTGTGCTGGCCCCGGATAGAATTGTCATCTATCAGGACAGAGTGGAGGAGGAAGTCTGGACAGTGGCCTGGACAGCCTATCAGCTTCAGCATCCCATGCCTGTTTATCCGGAGGTCGTCTTACAGCACACCTTCCAGGAAGATTTCGAGCACGGTCTGCGGAGGCTGACCCTGAAGGAGTTAGAGCCTGAGCCCGGCTAAATCGAACGTACTAAGAACCCTTGTTAAATACAGGGGTTTTTTGTTGTTTTCTGGATGAGTAAAACCGCTCCTTGACAAAAAATAAGAGAGAGAACATACTTAGTATATATACTTTATAAAGAATATTTATTAAGTTATTATAGGAGGAGAATCTTTGTCTACGTATTTTTTGATTATTATTTATCTGGCTTTTATTAGTCTGGGACTTCCTGATTCTTTACTTGGCTCTGCGTGGCCCGTGATCTGGCCGGAGATGGGTTCATCGCTGGGATCAGCGGGAATCATCTCGATGATTATTGCCGCAGGGACCATCGTGTCCAGTCTGTTCAGCAATACAATCGTGAAACGCCTGGGGACAGGACGAATTACCTTTGTCAGTTGCCTCTTAACCGCCGCCTCATTGTTCGGATTCTCCGTGTCGCCATCCGTGTTGTGGTTCATTGTAATGGCGGTTCCGCTAGGTCTTGGGGCAGGAGCAGTGGACGCGGCGCTGAATCATTATGTGGCTGAACATTACAAGGCTCATCATATGAGCTGGCTGCACTGCTTTTGGGGCGTAGGCGCGACCCTGGGACCCATGATTATGGCAGTCAATCTCGTACACGCCCAGTCCTGGAGAGGAGGATATGCGGTAGTTGCCGGCATTCAGTTCGGATTCGCGATGATTCTGTTAGTGACGCTTCCGCTATGGAAAAAGGTTGCTGCCACGCGTGAGCCTCAGCTTCCCGCATCGCTTAGCGGCAATTTTCCAGATGAAGCGGCAGCGAACCTTAAGCCGAAGGAGAACACTATCCGCTTGCGGGGGGTTAAGCCTACGCTGTTGACGTTTTTGTTGTACTGCGGAATAGAAGCAATGGTTGGACTTTGGGGCGCCAGCTATCTGGTAGGCGCAAGAGGGATTGCACCAGATACAGCGGCGGCATGGATCTCCGTATACTACGCGGGCATTACAGTTGGCAGGCTGATTACCGGCTTCATCACTTTGAAAGTCCATAACCGCCTGCTTATCCGTTACGGTCAATTGGTGACCATTATAGGCGGAGCTATTCTTGTAATCCCGCTCCAGCCGGCCCTCTCACTTGCAGGACTGATATTGATTGGTCTTGGCCTCGCACCGATTTATCCGGGTCTCCTGCATGAGACGCCGGGCCGGTTCGGCAAGGAGAATTCAGCCCGTTTAATCGGGTATCAGATGGCGGTAGCCTATACGGGGACAACGTTAATTCCGCCGTTATTCGGACTTTTATCCGTGCGCACCAGCATTGCCGTATTCCCCTTTGCTGTACTTACGCTCCTGATCTTCATGTTCTGCAGTGCAGAGCGGGTGAACCGGCTGCTGGGCCAATCCACTTTGGGGAGGGAATAAACCGGGTGGCTTATATTCTTATATGCGCAATCATCTGGCTGGCAGCCTACTTTCATATGGCGGCTTTTAAAGAACCTATGGAAGTGAAGCCTATCCGTACTGTAGAAGATCTGTTTGATTAATCAAACTATTTATAATCGTCAGGGTATCTTTTATCTCCGCTTAAATTGTTTTTAATGTGACCTTAAGGTTTACAGTACAAAATAAGGACATCAAAACAAATAACACTTTGCCTGACACGGCAAGGCGCGGGAGGAAAGTAACATGGACGATAACAAAAACAACTTCAATCGTGAGAACAACTACAATCGTGATCATGAACCGGGACCGGATCGTGAATGGGACAATAATCATAATGATACTGATAACAGCACTAATTCATCCGCAGAAGGCGGCTCCTACTACTATTCTTACGGACCTTTCAAATCGATGAACAATGATGAGATGAACGGCAATGACCCGCAGCATTATAACCGCCGCGAACCTGAGCGGGTTGAGGTTACACCTCCACAGCCGGTGAAGTCCTTACCGTATAACACCTCGCTCCGCACTACCGGCAATGACGGGAACGGCGGACGGGGCGGCAATCCTCCTGAGGGGGGCAACGGCTGGCAATATAATCGTAAGCCGAAGAAACCGGTGAAGGCGGTACTGGTATCTTTTCTCGCCGGAATGGTAGTTTTATCAGGCTCCATGTTCATGGCAGACCGGGGGAACTGGTTCACCGGAGGCCAGGAGGCAACCACGGTTGCAACGAATCCGGCAGGGAAGACGGCAAGCGGCAGTGCTAATATTACACCTTCCAATTCCGCAGCGGCGCTGGTCACCGGCTCAGGAGACGTATCCGGCGTAGTTGAAGGGGTAGGGCCGGCAGTCGTCAAAATTGAGACACTGGTGAAAGCGAGCAACTCGCGGAACAGAAGCAGCAGCCCGAATATGAGCGATCCGTTCTCACAGTTCTTCTTCGGTGATCAATTCGGCGGAGGGGGTTCCGGTTCGAATAATTCGGAATCCCAGCCGGGCTCGAATAATTCTTCTCCGCAGCTTACACCTTACGGTATTGGCACAGGCTTCATCTATGATTCTGCCGGATACATTTTGACTAATCAGCACGTTGTTGATAATGCCGATGTGATTCAGGTTACGGTGGATGGCAACACTAAGACTTATGAAGCGAAGCTGCTGGGCTCAAGCAAGGATCTGGACCTTGCTGTACTGAAGATTGAAGGATCGAACTTCCCGTCCGTAGCCCTTGGCGATTCCGACAGCATTAAAGTCGGCTCAGAGGTCGTGGCGATCGGGAACCCGCAGGGCTTCGACCATACGGTGACAACCGGGGTGCTAAGCGCCAGAGGCCGCAGTATTGATATCAACGAAGAAGACGGCAGTGGTACAAAAACCTACAAAAATCTTCTGCAAACCGACGCCTCGATCAACCCGGGGAACTCCGGCGGACCGCTGCTCAACATGAACGGCCAGGTCATCGGTATGAACGTTGCAGTAAGCAGAGATGCTCAGGGTATCGGCTTTGCGATTCCGGTAAATACCATTAAAGGCGTGGTAGATAAGCTTGAAGCCAATCAGGAAATTCCTAAGGAACCGGTACCTTTCATTGGGGCTACGCTAATGACGATTACCGATGAAGTTGCCAAGCAAATGGGGACAACGATTAAAGAAGGCTCTGTAGTGGCTGAAATTGTCTTCAAATCTCCTGCGTATACAGCGGATCTGCGTCCTTACGATATCATTACTGGAATTGACGGAAAGAGCTACGCTACCAGCCAGGATCTGATCACTTATATCCAGACGCTTAAGGTAGGCGATAAGGCGACTCTGAATGTGGTCCGTGACGGCAAAAAGCTGGATCTGCCGGTAACGATCGGCAATAAGAATGATTTCGAGACTGCACAGACTCAGAAGCAATAAGCACACTAGACGGTGAGCGGCAGAGCGGAAGGGGCAACCCTTCCGCTCTGTGCTGTTCGTGTACGGATGCGGAGAGACGGGTGCATCTGATACAATAGAGATATATGAATGAGACAATGGGGGCTGCCGGATGCGACCGAATATACTGATAATTGATGATGATGAGAAAATAACCTCCATGCTCCGCCGCGGGCTGGCATTTGAGGGCTATGATGTCAAGACCGCGTCCAACGGGGCAGACGGGCTGCGCGCCGTTCTGAATAGTGATCCCGATGTGGTCATTCTGGACGTTATGATGCCACAGGTGGACGGGTTCGAGGTATGCCGCCGTCTGCGGGAGGGTGGAAGCAGTGTTCCTGTGCTGATGCTGACCGCGAAGGATGAAATCGAGCACCGGGTGAAGGGGCTGGACCTCGGCGCAGATGACTATCTGGTGAAGCCGTTTGCGCTGGAGGAGCTGCTGGCCAGAGTCCGGGCGCTGCTCCGGCGCAAAAGCGAGCAGGGCGGAAGCCCGGATCAGGCGGTCACCTATGAGGATATTACGCTGGATGTGGATTCCCGGGAAGTGACCCGCGCCGGGCGGCGCCTAGAGCTGACGGCGAAGGAATTCGAACTGCTGCATCTGTTCATGCAGAATCCGAAGCGGGTGCTCTCCCGCGATCTCATTATGGATAAGATCTGGGGCTATGATTACAGCGGGGAATCCAATGTCCTGGAGGTATATATTGCCATGCTGCGCCAGAAGACGGAGGAGCATGGCGGCAAGCGACTGATTCAGACGATCCGGGGAGCCGGTTACATCCTAAGAGGTGACTAATATGTCCATACGTTTGCGGCTCACTGCCTGGTATTCAGGGATTCTTGCCGTTATGCTGCTAGTCTTGTCAGCCGTAATCTACGGCTTTGTCTATATTAATACGTATGGCGATTTGAAAAGCCGGCTCCTGACCCAGTCCCATCAGGTTGAACTGAAGCAGGGGCTGACTTCTGACGGCAATCTGCAGCCGGTGCTAGGCGGGCCGGCGGGCCAAAGCCTGTTCGCCCAGATGTACATCTATGATCTGGACAGGCTGATCCCCAGTCCGAACATGACCGAGATCAGCTTGAAGTTCAAGGTTCCCGCCAAGGAGGATCTCCCCGGAGAGGAGGGGTTCCTGCAAGCCAGCTATGGCGGCAATCCTTTTCTGATCTATCAGAAGGGCTTCGACATTAATCTCAATAACAGCAGTTTCCCTGCTGTCCTTCAGGTTGCCGTGTATACGGGGGAGCAGGTCACCCTGCTGAACCGGCTGAAGAATATTTTGCTGGCCGGCTCCTTTGCTACCCTGCTCGCAGCCTTCACCTTCGGCCTCTTCCTGGCACGTAAGGCGATGAGTCCGATTGGCAAGGTCATTGAAGCTGCGAACGGGATACAGACGGGAACTGACCTTAGCTCGCGGATCGTATATGACGGTCCGCAGGATGAGATCGGGCGGCTGATTGAGACGGTGAACAGTATGCTCGGGCGGATGGAGGGCTTTTATACGGGGCTGGAGGAGGCCTATGCCACGCAGCGCCGCTTCGTCTCGGATGCTTCGCATGAGCTGCGGACACCGCTTACAACTATCCGCGGGAATATTGATCTGCTGCAAAAGGTCTGGGAGATGAAGCCGGATGACAGCCGGATGTCCGAGGCGGATATCCGCCAGCTCTCGATTGAATCGGTGAAGGATATCGCTGATGAAGCGGCACGAATGAGCCGTCTGGTAGCGGATATGCTCTCCCTGGCCCGGGCGGATACCGGCCGGACCTTTGAGATCGAGCCGGTAGCACTGGAGCCGATGATGACTGAAGTGGCCCGCCGGGCGTCCTTCCTGACGCGTGAGGCGGAGTGGTCTGTCGGTGATATGGGCCATCTGAACGGTAAGTATATCCTGGGCAATAAGGATTATCTGCAGCAGATGATGTTTATTTTCATTGACAATGCGTTCAAATATACCCCGGCCGGTGAAGTTGCGCTGGATGCATTGCTGTATCAGAATCAGGTGGGAATCCGCATTGCCGATACGGGAATCGGGATGGACAAAGATGAGGTGCCGCATATCTTCGACCGCTTCTACCGCGCAGATGAATCCAGAGGAATTACGGAAGGTATCGGGCTCGGATTGTCCATTGCCAAATGGATTATTGAGGAGCATGGAGGCTCTGTTGAGGTGGTTACCCGTCAGGGGGAAGGGACTACCTTTGTGATCTGGCTGCCGCTTCTCTTTGCCCCGCCGCTGGAATAGGGTATAATTGAGTGGCTCCTATTACAGCAGTCATTGACAGCAGAAAGCGGTGAATTCATGGAAGTCATCAAAATCTCTCCCCGGGGTTATTGCTATGGCGTCGTCGATGCTATGGTGATGGCACGGCAGGCTGCGCAGAATCTTGATTTGCCCCGGCCGATTTATATACTGGGCATGATTGTACACAACAGCCATGTCACGAACTCCTTCGAGGATGACGGGATCATTACGCTGGACGGGCATAACCGTCTGGATATTCTAGATAAAGTAGATAAGGGAACAGTCATCTTCACAGCGCACGGGGTATCTCCCGAGGTCCGTAAGATGGCACGCGCCAAAGGGCTTACTACGGTAGATGCCACCTGTCCGGATGTGACCAAGACGCATGACCTCATCAAGGAAAAGGTAGACGAGGGCTGTGAAATTATCTATATCGGCAAGAAAGGCCATCCGGAGCCCGAAGGTGCGGTGGGAATTGCGCCGGAGCATGTCCATCTGATCGAGAAGGAAGAGGACATTGCCGGCCTCTCTATTCCTTCCTCACGGATTGTCATTACCAATCAGACCACAATGAGCCAGTGGGATATTAAGCATATTATGCGCAAGCTGCTGGAGACTTTCCCCGGCGCTGAGGTCCATAATGAAATCTGCATGGCTACGCAGGTACGGCAGGAAGCTGTCGCTGAACAGGCGGGCCAGTGCGAGCTGGTTATTGTGGTCGGTGATCCGCGCAGCAATAACTCTAACCGCTTGGCACAAGTATCAGAGGAGATCGCTGGAGTTACGGCCTACCGGATCGCTGACGTCTCCGAGCTGAACACGGAGTGGCTGAAGGGAATCACCAAGGTAGGTGTGACTTCCGGCGCTTCTACGCCGACACCGATCACCAAGGAAGTTATTAATTATCTGGAGCAGTATGACGAAGCGAAGCCGGAGACCTGGGAGATCAAGCGCACGGTCAATATGGCGAAGCTTCTGCCTCCGGTGAAGAATAAGACAGCAAGCACCAGCTGACAGCTCTGAATCACGATGAACTCATAGCGATTAACCGGCAGTACGGCCTGAGCGGGCTGTGCTGCTTTTTTTCGAAATATAAGAATTTTATGTTGCACACGATAAATTATCCTTCTATTTCTCGCTGAAACGGTACCGTCCTTATAAAAGGACAGCAATGCCGTTTCCACTTGTTTTGCCACATAGAATTCACACAGAACGGGGGAATAATGGTTGACTGAAAGGGGAATATGCGATAAAATCACTTTAGTGCTTAAAAGCGTACACGCGTCGTAGCGAGATAGTGAATTAGAGAATCGGCAGTGTTCCGGTCTATCCAACAACACTAATACGGGTCCAAAAGGGGAGCTATAATATGATCGTTATTACATCCAACCAAACACCTCAGGAACAGGTGAATGAGATTATTGCCGTGATTGAGAAGGAAGGCTTGCAGGTCCACCTCTCTGTAGGGGCTGACCATACCGTAATCGGACTGGTCGGGGGTGTCACTCCGAAGCTTGCCGAGCATCTGCGCCAGATGAAGGGCGTAGAGAATGTAGTTAAGATTACCAAATCCTATAAGCTGGCAAGCCGCGACTTCCATCCGGAGGATACAGTTATCGATATCCGCGGAGTGAAGATCGGCGGGGAGAACATGGTTATTATGGGCGGTCCGTGTGCCGTGGAATCTCCAGAGCAGATCGATGAGATTGCCCGGCTGGTCAAGGCTTCCGGCGGCCAGGTGCTGCGCGGAGGTGCCTTCAAGCCGCGTACCGGACCTTACAGCTTCCAGGGGGTTGGCGTGGAAGGGCTAACAATGATGGCTGAAGCCGGCAAACGTCACGGCCTGTTGACCATTACTGAGGTTATGACGCCGGAATATGTGGATATCTGTGCCGAGCATGCGGATATTCTTCAGGTAGGTACACGCAACATGCAGAACTTTGACCTGCTGCGCAAGCTGGGGACCTGCGGCCGTCCTGTGCTGCTGAAGCGCGGGTTCAGTGCGACCTATGATGAGCTGCTGAATGCGGCGGAATACATTCTCGCCGGAGGCAACCGGGATGTCATGCTGTGCGAGCGCGGCATCCGTACCTTCGAGACCTACACGCGCAACACCCTGGATCTGTCGGCCATTCCTGTGCTGCAGAACCTCAGCCACCTGCCAGTAATCTCTGACCCGAGCCACGGCACCGGACGCCGTGAACTGGTAGCCCCTATGGCCAAGGCCTCGGTTGCTGCAGGCGCCAACGGTCTGATCATCGAGATGCATACTGACCCCGATAACTCCATGACCGGTGACGGCGTGCAGTCCCTGTTCCCTGAGCAATTTGACAGCCTGCTGCGGGATCTGGAGAAGCTGGCACCGCTGGTGGGCCGCAAGTTCTCTCCGTCTCTGGAGGCTTCATCTGTAGTATAATGTTCAACCTGTAATTGACTATTGAACAGCTCTCTTCTCCCGCTTCAGGCTGGGGGATGAGGGCTGTTTTTACTGCCTACGGGACAAAGGTGACATGGAATCCGGATGAATTTGGTATTTTCACCAAAGCGTCAGAATATCTTACATTGTCGCAAGAAATACCTGACATAAGCATTGACGATGTTAGGTATGCGATTTATAATGACGACAGCAAAAAAATAAAAACAAGAACATTTGATACGATGAGCGGCCTAATGTTCGGAATCTGGGGAGGAATTAAGCATGTCGGTTGAAAAAGTATTGCAGACGATCAAGGAAAACAATATCGAGTGGGTGGATTTCCGGTTTGTAGATTTGGGTGGACGTGCTCACCACATCTCTTTGCCAGCATCCGCAGTTGAAGAAGAAACATTTGTAAATGGAGTAGCATTCGATGGTTCTTCCATTACAGGCTTCCGGGGGATTGAAGAGTCGGATATGGTAATGATGCCTGATCCAAGCACTACTTACATTGACCCGTTCACTGCTCACCCGACACTGAACATTATGTGCGACATTTTCACACCTGATGGCGAACGTTATGAGCGCGACCCGCGCGGTATCGCAGTGAAGGCTGAAGAATTCCTGCAATCCAGCGGTGTAGGTACAGCAGCATTCTTCGCACCTGAATCCGAATTCTTCATCTTCGACGATGTACGTTACGAGAGCGGAATGAATACTTCTTCCTTCTACGTAGATTCCGAGGAAGCAGCATGGAACACTGGCCGCAAGGAAGAAGGCGGCAACATGGCATTCAAGGTTGGCGTGAAGGGCGGATACGTGCCTGTAGCTCCAGTGGATTCCCAGCAGGATATCCGCAGTGAAATGTGCCGTTTGCTTGGTGAAGCCGGCCTCGAAATCGAGCGTCATCACCATGAAGTAGCAACAGCAGGCCAAGCGGAAATCAACTTCCGTTTCGACACCCTGAAGAAAACAGCTGATAATCTCCTCACTTACAAATACATTGTGCAAAATACTGCACGTCAATACGGCAAGGTAGCAACCTTCATGCCAAAACCGCTGTTCGGCGATAACGGTAGCGGAATGCACGTTCACCAATCGATTTTCAATGGCGATGCTCCATTGTTCTACGAAAAAGGTGCATATGCCAACCTGAGTGAAATGGCGCTGCACTACATCGGCGGTATCCTGTATCATGCTCCTGCATTGATCGCGCTGACGAACCCAAGCACCAACTCGTTCAAACGTCTGGTTCCTGGCTATGAAGCGCCGGTCAACCTGGTCTACTCCAAGGGTAACCGTTCCGCTGCTGTCCGTATCCCGGTTGCTGCTGTGACACCTAAGGGCTGTCGCATCGAATTCCGTACACCGGACTCCACTGCTAACCCTTACCTGGCCTTCTCCGCTATGCTGATGGCTGGTCTGGACGGAATCAAGAAGAAGATCAACCCTGAAGAAATGGGCTACGGTCCGCTGGACAAGAACATCTACGAATTGTCTGATGCAGACAAAGAGAAGATCCGCAGCGTTCCGGGTTCCCTGGACGAAGCTCTGGATGCACTGGAGGCTGACTTCGAATTCCTGACTGAGGGCGGCGTATTCACTAAGGACTTCATCGATAACTATATCGCACTGAAGCGTTCCGAAGCTCAAGCCGTTGCTATCCGCGTTCATCCGCATGAGTACTCCTTGTACTTCGACGTATAAGAGATAGTATAAGCTAATGTGAAAATAGCTATAGCTGCATAGAGAGGCCCCTGGAATCTTTTGATTCCGGGGGCCTTTTGTATTTATCGTGTAAACAAACTTCGGTGGCGGCTGAGCGCAATGGAGGGTGAGGTGAATGGTGGAAGGTGAAAGGGATAAATCCCTCTGATTTAGCGGGGAGTTGGCTGGAAGGTGAGATGAAGGGGATAAATCCCTCAGAATTAGCTGGAAGTTGGCAAATGAGTGAAATGAAAGGGATAAATCCCTCAGATTCAGCGAAAAGTTGGCTGGAAGCTAAAATGAAAGGGATAATTCCCTCTGTTGGTGCTGCTGATGATTAAAGCTGAGGGAGAGTAATAATGAAGAGCACAAGTGCACCTGAATCCGGCAAAAGTGGGCAAATGAGCCAAATGAGGGGCACAAGTGCACCTGAATCCGGCAAAAGTGGGCAAATGAGCCAAATAGGGAGCACTAGTGCACCTTAATTCGGGGAAGATGTGTGCTAATTCGCAGATGTGGAGCCCTGTTCTCATTTGTCGTAAATAGCTTAATATTGCGGTTTCGTTAAGTTTCGTTACTAAAATAGTATTAATGCAATAAAATTACAATTATATGTAGTGATCTGAGTTTTGGAGTATTAATTGTGCACATTAATCTCTGCTCATAAGTCACAAATAAGGCTTTACAAAGGGAATTAACGGTGTGATAATGAAACCGAAACCGATTTCGGAAAGCGGTACCGGGCTTTGCGATTAAGTGTTAATGCAACAATGTGGTTATGCAATTATGTGTTACTCGACTATGTGGTTATGCAATTAATGTGTTACTCAACTATGTGGTTATGCAATTAATGTGGTCATCGCAAACAAGAAGATATTTACTGTTAGGGAACAGGGAGGATGAATGTATTGAAGGATCAATCAAAGGTGACAAGAACAGGCTGGAGCTTCACCGGGAATAACGGGGACTTTCGGCTGGAGCAGCCGGACCGGAGCAGCTTTTTATATTTTCCGCTAGTTAATGAAGGAGGCATGATGTCCTCGGTCAGCCCTAAGCTGCATGGTCAGGCCACTTCGGGCCATAATACCTTTCTGACACCGCCCGTCTCGGTGGAGGATCTGCATAATTCCCGCGCCTCGCGCAATTTCTGGATATACATTGAAGGCAAGGGCGCCTGGTCGGCTGCGGGCAATTCTGCACGGCAGAATGCGGAATTCTATAGCGAAGCGGCAGATGAATCCTTGCTGGAGGCAGGACTTCTGTGGCATCGGGTGACGCGGGAGAGTAAGGAGCTGGGGCTGAGAGCGGAGATCACAAGCTTCGTACCCTGCGGCAATGACAAGGTTGAGCTGATGAAGGTGGTACTTACAAACAGCGGTACAGAGGCGCTTACGCTGACACCTACTGCGGCTATTCCACTGTATGCGCGTTCTGCGGATGATCTGCGCGATCACCGGCATGTCACCTCGCTGCTGAACCGGGTCAATACTTCGGCTTATGGTGTAGAGGTGCAGCCTGCCCTGTCCTTCGACGAACGCGGACACCGGGTGAATCATACTTCGTACGGGGTATTCGGGGCTGATGAGGGCGGAGCGCTGCCAACCGGATTATTCCCGGTGCAGGAAGAATTCATTGGTGAGGGCGGTAGTCTGGACTGGCCGGAAGCGGTTGTGAACAATCTGGCGCCGCCGATTGGGGAAGATGGCGGAGTGCCTTGGGAAGGTTATGAGGCGCTGGGTGGATTGCGGTTCGCTGCGATCACTCTGGAGCCGGGTCAGAGTCATTCTTATGTCGTAGTCATGGCGATTGACAATGATAGAATCGATGTGCAGGCGCTGATGGCCAAATATGGCTCGGCTGCGGCTTTTGACGCGTTGCTTGAAGAGAATAAGCGCTTCTGGGCGGATAAAGTCAATACGGTAGAATTCCATACCGGAGATCATGCCGCTGACGAATGGATGAAATGGGTCACGCTCCAGCCGGTGCTGCGCAGACTATACGGCAACTCGTTCCTTCCTTACCACGATTATGGCAGAGGGGGACGCGGCTGGCGCGATCTCTGGCAGGATTGCCTGGCTCTATTGATTATGGAGCCTGCGGATGTACGCAGCCTGCTGCTGAACAACTATGCCGGAGTGCGAATTGACGGCAGCAATGCGACGATCATCGGGCAGCAGCCGGGCGAATTCATTGCCGACCGCAACAATATTCCCCGGGTCTGGATGGACCATGGAGCGTGGCCGTTCCTGACCACCATGCTATACCTGGATCAGAGCGGGGATCTGGACTTCCTGCTGCAGGAACAGACCTACTTCCGTGATACCTTCATGAACCGCTGTAAGGACCGCGATACCTCCTGGGAGCCGGGTGCAGGAAGCAGTCTGCGGACGAATGCGGGCGA
This sequence comes from Paenibacillus sp. FSL R7-0204, assembly GCF_038002225.1. Lineage (NCBI taxonomy): Bacteria > Bacillati > Bacillota > Bacilli > Caryophanales > Paenibacillaceae > Paenibacillus > Paenibacillus sp. FSL R7-0204. The sequence goes on along the minus strand of NZ_JBBOCA010000001.1, from coordinate 5,683,323 downwards.
AGTCTATACAGGTACTATTCTGGAGCATATCCTGCTGCAGAATCTGGTTCCTTTCTTCAATGTGGGTGAGCATAACAACATCCTGCTGGAAGGAGCGGACTGGAACGATGGCCTCGATATGGCAGCGCAGCGGGGCGAAAGTGTCACTTTCACAGCCTTCTATGCCAGCAACCTGCTGGATCTGTCCAAGCTGCTGATTACCCTGAAGGAACGGACTGGCGGAGATACACTGGAGCTGGCAGAAGAGATGGTGCTGCTGCTTGACTCGCTCGGCCAAGCTGTCGATTATGAATCGGTTACAGCCAAGCATGAGCTGCTCAGCCGCTTCTATGCTGCAGCACCGAATAAGGTAAGCGGGGGAAGAGCTGTTCTGAAGCTTGAAGAGGTTGCAGCAGATCTCACCCGTAAGGCGGAATGGATCTTCGATCACCTGCGCCGCAATGAATGGGTAGAGAGCAGACATGGCGACGGCTGGTTCAACGGTTATTATAATAATGACGGTGAACGTGTAGAAGGGGAATGGGCTGATAGCACACGGATGACGCTTACCGGACAGGTCTTCCCTCTCCTCGGCCACGCGGCGGCTCCAGAGCAGATTCCTGCGATTATCTCTGCGGTAGAGCGCAATCTGTACGATGAGAAAATCGGCTACCGTCTGAACAGCAACTTCGGCGGCATTCAGCAGAATCTGGGCCGGGCGTTCGGCTTCGCCTTCGGACACAAGGAGAACGGAGCGATGTTCAGCCACATGACCGTTATGTACGGCAATGCGCTGTATAAACGCGGATACGTCAAAGAGGGCCGCAAGGTGCTGGATTCACTGTATAACCTGAGTGCAAACTTCGAGGTCAGCCGGATGTATCCCGGAATCCCGGAATATATCAATGAGCAGGGTAGAGGAATGTACACGTATCTGACTGGCTCAGCAAGCTGGCTGCTCCTGACGATGGTGACTGAAGTGTTTGGCGTCAAAGGCAAGCTCGGCGATCTGCTGCTGCAGCCGAAGCTGGTGAATGAACAGTTTGACGGCGATAAAAGCGCCTCTATCAAAACTATCTTTGCCGGACGTGAGCTGAAAGTCGTCTATACGGCTTCTGGAAGCACGGAGTACGGAGAGTACCAAATACTCGCAGTTCGCTTGAACGGGGCTGAGGTAACGCTTCAGCGCGTCTCAGAGGGTGCTGTGATCCCGCGCAGTCAGCTGACAGACCTGCCTGAAGGAGAAATTCATCTGCTGGAGGTAGAACTGGCCTAAGCCGGAGCTGCTGAGCTCTATCGCCTGCTCTGCCGGTCCTCGCAGAGCAGGCGTTTTTATGAGAAGCACTAAAGAAATAAACAAAAAGCAAAAGAAACGGAGGGGAAATTTGGAACTGTAGGAGCGGTAGCGTCCGCCTGAAAGCTTTCCGCAGGAAAGCTCGCTTCGGAAGCCGCAGCAGTCACTGGATTTCTACCGCTAGCAGCGGTTCAAAATTATGAAATCTAGGGACAACAGCGGCTGGAAGTCAAATGTTCACCGCAGTGACGATGAAGCTTCAAGTTCAAAATTTAAGAGCGTCTTATATAAAATGGACCTGGAAATGCTATGATAGGATGTGCTGCGTCCAACCAGGGCAGAAAGGAAAGAGATCAATGACACGTATACTATCCAATGGAGTACTGACGGTAGAGATTGCTGATGTGGGAGCCTATGGAGGCACCCGTTTTGACTGGACAGGATTTATTACAGGCGTGAAGCTGGAGCAGGGCGGGCATACCTTTTGCGTTCCGGAAAGTCTGGTGCCCGGACAGGGTACGGGAGGGGTGGGCCTCTGCAATGAGTTTGGCATTTCCCGGGCAATTGGTTATGAAGATGCTGCTCCTGGGGAATGGTTCCCCAAATTCGGTATTGGGCTGCTGCAGAAGCAGAGCGATGAGCCTTATTCATTCGTAGGGGAGTATCCGCTAAAACCATTCCCGGTCACTGAAGAGTGGAGCGGAGACTCGGTTACATACACTGTGCAGCCGCTGGAATGCCGGGGCTACAGCATGCGGCTGGTCAAGACGCTGAAGCTGGAAGGAAACCGGCTGGACATTTCTTACAGGGTAGAGAATACAGGGACGGAAGCGCTGCGGATTGAAGAGTATATTCATAATTTTGTCGGCATTGATCAAGCACTCGTAGGGACAGATTATGAGCTTAGGCTGCCGGGAATGCCGCAGATCGTGGACCCGGAATCAGCGTATACGGAGAATCTGCTCAGCATAGACGGGAATAGCCTGACATGGGCCGGGGAAACGGACCGCCAATTCTATTGCAGACTCGAAGGTTGGGAGCAGGCGGAGGCGGATTACTACTGGGAGCTGATCCATAAACCTACTGGAGCGAGCATCAGAGAGAGCGGAGATTTTGCTGCTGAGCGGATTGCACTGTGGGGAGACAAGCATGTGATTTCACCCGAAGTTTTTGCTGACATCACTATTTTACCGCGTCACAGCAAGGGGTGGAGCCGCAGCTATCTGTTTTCGGCCTCCTGAATGCGGTCTAGCTTACCTCTTATGTGAATAATTATACTTGCTGGTGTTTATCGTTATCTGCTATCATAGCGATATCCATATTCATAGGAGAGAAAGGGTGGGAGTTATTTTGAGCAAGAGAGCATACAATTTTAATGCCGGTCCGGCAGCATTGCCGCTGGCAGTATTGGAACGTGCACAGGCGGAGTTCGTTGAATTCCGGGAGAGCGGAATGTCCATTATGGAGATGTCGCACCGTGGGGCGATATACGAATCCGTGCATAATGAAGCTCAGGAACGCCTGCTTTCGCTCCTCGGCAATCCGCAGGGCTACAAGGTATTGTTCATCCAGGGCGGAGCAAGCACACAGTTCGCCATGGTTCCGATGAACCTTATCGGTGAAGGCCAGGTCGGCAGCTATGTCATGACAGGAAGCTGGGCGGACAAAGCCCTGAAGGAAGCCAAGCTGACAGGCGGCGGGCATGTAGCCGCATCCTCGGCAGATAAGAAATTCCTTGCTATTCCCGAGCTTAGCAGCATCAAGGCTGCGGACAATGCGGCTTACCTGCATGTCACCTCGAATGAGACGATTGAAGGTACGCAGTATGCACAGTATCCTGATGCCGGTAACATTCCGCTGGTTGCCGATATGTCCAGTGATATTCTGAGCCGCGACTTCGATGTGAACCAATTCGGCCTGATCTATGCCGGTGCGCAGAAGAATCTCGGACCGTCGGGCGTCACCGTAGTGATTGCCAAGGAAGAGCTGATCGCAAGTTCTCCGGCGAATATTCCGACGATTCTGCGGTATGATACTCATTACAAGAACAACTCACTCTACAATACGCCGCCATCCTTCTCTGTATATATGGTTAACGAAGTGTTAAAATGGATTGAGGAACAGGGCGGGCTTGCCGGCACTGAAGCCAAGAACCGTGACAAAGCAGGTCTCCTGTATGATTATATCGACGGCAGCGACGGCTTCTACCGCGGAGTTGCGGAAGAAGGCAGCCGTTCCATCATGAATGTAACGTTCCGGATGCAATCGGAGGAGCTGGAGAAGCAGTTCATCAAAGCTTCCGAAGCGGAAGGCTTTGTCGGCCTCAAGGGACACCGCAGCGTAGGCGGCTTACGGGCTTCAATCTACAATGCCGTCCCACATGAGAGCGTTAAGGCGCTGGCTGATTTCATGAAGCATTTCCGGCAAACTCAAGGGTAATGAAAGAACGTTCCTGACCTTCCGCTTTGCAGCGGAAGGTTTCTTCTTGCCCATAGCCAGGATCATTGATCCCGGCCTGTACCTGCAAACAGCAGCAAGAATACATCACAGGGCCAAGGAGGCGCTGCGGGTACTTACTCCGCCGCAGTCCTTAAGACCCTACAGAGAGGAAGCATCCGCTTATGGCATTACACATTGTGCTGGTGGAGCCGGAAATTCCGGCGAATACCGGCAATATCGCCCGTACCTGTGCGGCGACAGGTACTCATCTCCACCTCGTACACCCGCTGGGCTTCCGCACAGACGATGCTACGCTGAAGCGTGCCGGACTCGATTATTGGCATGCAGTGAATATTGAATATCATAATTCCTTCAGTGAAGTATTGGAGAAGTATCAGGAAGGGCGGTTCTTCTACGCGACCACCAAGGCCAAGAAGCGCTATAGCGACTTCGCCTTCCGGGATGGTGACTTCTTTGTGTTCGGGAAAGAAACCAAGGGCTTGCCGGCAGAGATCCTGGAGGCTGGTCAGGAAACGGCGATGCGGATGCCGATGAGTGAGGCGGTCAGATCGCTTAATTTGTCTAATTCAGCAGCGATTGTGGTCTATGAAGCGCTTCGGCAACTGGATTTCCCACAACTTTTCTAAAAGTTGACATCATTTTTTATTTTTTTCAGCAGGATTCGACATTTTAGTAACGAAATAGTTGATTAGTGCCGAAGAAAGTAATAGGTACGTGAACTTGGAAGTCAGAATGGCACTACTAATCATAAGTTGAACAGGAGAGTGTAAGTTAGATATGAAACCTGCTGGCGTTGTACGTAAAGTAGATCAGCTGGGTAGAATTGTTCTGCCTAAGTCTCTGCGTAAAAGGTATCAAATGAATGAAGGTGATCCTGTAGAAATTCTCGTTCAGGGCGACCACATTATTCTGGAGCGTTACCGTCCGAAGTGTGTCTTCTGCGGATCAATGGAAGGCGTAAGTGAATATAAAGACCGTTACATTTGTTCAAGCTGCCTTACCGAGATGACCCAACTGCCAAAACACGCGTAAGCGTAGAGCGCATCAATTATCTACATAGGGTTAAAACGCGTAAGCGGCGTCTTATAACATGGATGCTGGTTGGACTCGGCTTCAGTGAATAATGAAGAACACAAAAAGAGCGCCGCACACATCAGTGCGGTGCTCCTTTTTGTGGTATACGTCCCGCGGATGGTTCGCGGAGATCGGGTCACAGCCCCTTAGTCTTGTCGTCGTTGTAGGAAGAAGTAAGAATACCGGCCAGAAATAGTACGAATACCAGGGTCACAATCCAAAAAGTCAGGGAGAACGACATGCAGGCACCTCCATTATTGACGATCTTCGTTACCCTGAGTATACCCTTTTAATCTGTAAAAATAAATGAAAATGTGATATTTAGCATTGACGGTTATACTCGGAATTACTTGAAGAACAGGAAGTTGGTCGGTACACGGCGCAGATTGCCGTCTGAAGGCTTGTTGATGACCTTGCCGCGAAAAATCATGGACGATGAGCCGCCGCCATCCAGGTTATAAGCATCGATGACGCCGAGATTGTACAGCTTATCCTGCAGCTCAGCCAGTGTAGCTCCCGAGTTGCCGTTCTCGTTATATCCGTCAGCGACCAGAATCAGCAGCTGATTGTCCTTATAGTTGCCGATGACGGTGCGCGGTGCGCGCTTCGGGGCCAGCTGCCACTTCAGCGGAATGGCTGTCTTGTTCTGATTCTTCAGCAGCACGGGGACGAAGGTTGCCCCGAATACCGGCTCCAGCTGATCGAGCTGGTCACGGCTGGTGAACTTGCCGCCGATCAGCTGGCCGGACTTGTTAAGACCGACGAAGCTGAGATCCTTGTAGCTGGGCTCGAAGCCGTACAGATATTGTCCGCCGACGATAGTGGTCGAGAGCGGATAACGCTTGCCGTTCTGATCAGCGAACCCGCCGGCATTAATACCGGCCGAAGCGCCGTAGCGGTTCACGGCCTGCATGGTGGTCTCCGAAGCGCCCGTGCCGTCACCGGCCAGGCTCATCTTCATGGCTGAGGAATCCTTCAGCTTAATCTTCATTGCGTATGCTGTATAGTTGCCGGGGTTCAGCCGGTATAATTCGATGGTAATCCGGCCGCTGCTGATCACATCGGCGGGAATGCCGAGCCGGGAACTAATCCGGCTGTTGTAGATCCGCTCGGGACGGGAGGTCTGGGCTGCTGCTGTGCTGACCAACGCGTTCATAGCATTCGTGGTCTGCTTGTAGAGCTGTGCGCTGGTGCCGATAGAGTCTATGGTGTAAGCGGCATAGCTCTTGGCCACAGCGAGGTCCTGCTTCAATTGGGCGGTTTCAGTCACGGGTCCGGGGTCAGCTGCGAAGGGGGCGGTATTCAGCTTAAGCTCAAGTGGGGGCTGGTACAGCCACAGACAGAGCAGCAGTCCGAACAATGGAGCGGTCAGGAGCATGAAGAACCGGTTCACTCTTTTGACAGGAGTCATCATTTCAGCAGATCCATCTCTTTCTTGAGCGTATCAAGCTGTTTCTTGACCTCGCTTAATTGCGTGTACAGCTTATTGCTGTTGTCCGTCTTGTTGCTGGCATTATCCTTGGTGAAGGTCAGCAGCTCGTTGAACGTCTGCACGGTGCTCTGAAGCTCCTTCACTTGTTCTGACAGGACGGCAATCTTGGACTCGTAGTCGGTCTTCAAAACGGTAAGCTGCTGCTGGCTTTGAGATCCAAGCTCGCTCAGCACCTGATCTTTCAGATGATTGGTGTAGCTGTACACGGCATATACGCCGGTTGCGATCATCAGAATCCAGAACAGTAGAAACCATTTTACGGACGAGCCGCTTCTCTCCGCACTCCGGCGAGAGTGTACCCGGGTCGATTCCGCTAGCGGTTGCATTTCATCACCTCAAGCCATATTTTTCAAGATAAAGAATTTACATGTTTCGGGGTCCTCGCAAAGTATCTGAGTAAACATCGAAGCCAAAGCCTCACTTTGTGGGGTTATTTTTCAAGTCCTCATTCTATCAGACTTTCAGGTTTTTCGCAAAAGTGAAAGAGCCGCGCAGAAACGACAAAAAGTAATTGCATCCTGTTAAACTACTGCGATACAATTTCTATAGATTGGAATATCTGATGGACGTATTCAAGGTAAAAGTAGGAAGAATAGACTTAGGACAGCATAGATCCTTGCTTGCGTGTTGACAGGAAACGCTTACAGCGCTTTCCATTCTGGAAAATTATATAGATAGCAGGAGGTCTGGGCATTAATGACGAAGGTCTGGCAGGTGGTCATCGTGGGATGTCATCCCACAAGTATGCTGGGAACAAAATTAATTCTGGAAGATGAGGAGGGACTGACGGTAGATGGAATGTACGCTACCTGGGAAGAATGTCTTGCGGGCATGGAGGAATCCCGGCCTGATCTGGTACTGAGTGATTATCAGATGCATGATGGAACCGTAGAGCAGGTGCTGCCGGACATGAAAAAAAGCTCACCGTGCTCCCACATTATTATCATGACGGAGGAGAACGATAAGGAAATATTCCTGCCCCTGGTTGAACTGGGAGCGAGCGGGGTATTGTCGAAGGGGGCCACCCCGGGTCAGCTTCTGCAGATGATCCGCGGAATCCGCGAAGGCTTCCTCTCGATTCCGCTGGAATGGATCGAAAAGGGCTTCCGTCCGGTAGCCTCCTCCAGAGGGCTGGAAGGTGTCTTGCAGCTGACACAGACTGAGATGTTCATCATGGAACGCATTGTGCAAGGAATTACATACGACAAAATCGCACTTGAAATTGAAGTCAGCCGCCGTTCAATCGATAACTACCTGCGCAAGATTTATGTGAAGCTGGAAGTATCGACAAGAGCGCAGGCGATTGAGAAGTTCGCGCTTTTCTCAAGGCAGAACAAGCAAATCTACGCATAATCCCTGTAGTACGACATAATGGCGTCACGACTGGAATATTCTTAAACCAGATAAAGGGGGGAAGCGTATGAAGTATGAGTTTTCTTCGCGCGCACATACATTGTTATCTTCACCGCTGCTGAGTATCCGTAAGGAGACACGCCGGGGTACGCTGATCTCGCTGGCAGAGGAGCTCCCGGCAGAAGAATTATTTCCGCTGTCACTGCTGTCTGAGGCGGCATCTACCGTTATCTCCACAGATGCAAGTGCGCTGCAGTACGGGGAGCCTGAAGGGTATGGCCCGCTCCGTGAATGGCTGACCGGAGATTGGCTCCGCAGCAAAGGAGTAGCGGTAGCCGAAGGCGGAGTGCTGCTGACAACGGGTAGTCAGCAGGCCATCGATCTGCTGTCCAGGGTGTATATCGATCCCGGGGATCATGTGCTGGTTGAGAATCCGACGTCTCCCGGTATTCTGCAGGCGCTGCGGATGCAGGGAGCCGTCATTATTCCGGTTCAGGGGGATGGGGATGGCCTGCTGCCGGATCATTTGCGCCGAACGATCCGCAGCTATAGGCCCAAGATGCTGTTCGCTGCGCCAAGCTTCACCAATCCCAGCGGAGTGCTCTGGAGCCTTGCCCGGCGGCAAGAGATTCTGGAGCTGTGCATCTCACATAATGTGCTGATCGTAGAGGATGATTCCTATGGCGATCTGCACTTTCAGCGGAGTGAGAGCCATCCCTCCAAGAAATATCCTACTCTATACGCGCTGGAGAATGTCAGCGAAGGCGGGCATGTGCTGTACATCGGCTCCTTCAGCAAGACGGTCGCGCCGGCGCTGCGGACGGGCTGGGCGGCGGGAAGCCGCGAGCTGATCGGCATGATGGCTGCCGCCAAGCAGATGGCAGACTGGCAGTCCAGTTCGTTGAACCAGCGGCTGCTGCATCATCTGCTCAGTGTGTCGGCCTTTGATCTGCGGGAGCATATCGCGCTGCTGAACCGCGAATACAATACCCGCCTGAAGCTGATGGCGGAGCTGCTGAAGCGTCCGGCCTGGAAGAACAGTGTCTACGACATGCCGGCCGGCGGCATGTTCCTCTGGGTATCGCTGCCCGAAGGACTGGATGCGATGGCTCTGCTGCGTGCTTCGCTGTCAAAGGGAGTAGCCTTCCTTCCAGGTCCGCTCTGCAGTGTAAGCGGAGGCTCCGACCGCATCCGGCTCAACTTCAGCCATCCCGGCCGCGATGAGCTGCTGCTCGGGATGAACCTGATGAGTGAAGCGGTGACCGAGTTCACGGCCCGCAGCTAGGCGAGATGGTACGGGCTTAAATACGAGCTTCACGGAAAATGAGCGGATTTTCATTTGAATTTTACCGGATGCTATGTTAGGCTGGAGTCAATTAAATCTTCCATAAACACATCGTTTACCGGATTGTTACTGGCCGTGCCAGGCAAAACCTAAACTGATGGTGACTGATTTGAACCCGTTCGCCGGGCTCGATGATCTTGCCATAGGTTTAGGTTTTTCTGTTATATGGGCCATGCAGAAACATCATAATGAAAAGGGGTAAGGACTATGACTACAGTACTTAACGGATTTCCTGAGCATTTCTTATGGGGCGGCGCAACCGCTGCCAATCAGCTGGAGGGCGCTTTTGATCAGGGTGGCAAAGGGCTGTCTACGGCAGATATGATCGCTTTCGTGCCTAAGGATAAGCGCAAGGTGGATCATTCCATGGAGATCTCCTCGGATCGGATCGCCCGGATTCTTGCCGGAGAGACGGATGACTGGTTTCCGAAACGCGAAGGCGTTGACTTCTATCACCGCTACAAGGAGGACATTGCTCTATTCGCCGAAATGGGCTTCAAGGTGTTCCGGCTGTCGATTAACTGGGCACGGATCTTCCCGAACGGCGATGACGCCGAGCCTAACGAGCAGGGTCTGCAATTCTACGACGATGTATTCGATGAACTGCTGAAATACGGCATTGAGCCGCTGGTTACTCTCTCGCACTATGAGACACCGCTCGGGCTTACACAGAAGTACAACGGCTGGGCCAGCCGTGAAGTCATCGGATTCTATGTAAAGTATGCGGAGACTGTATTTACCCGTTACCGGGAAAAAGTGAAGTACTGGCTGACCTTTAACGAGATCAATGTAATGCTGTTCAGTCCATATACCGGCGGCGGTATTCTTACAGACCGTGTGGAGAACAAGCTGCAAGCGGTCTTTCAAGGTCTGCACCATCAGTTTGTAGCAAGCGCCCTGGTGACCAGACTGGGACATGAGATTATTCCGGGCTCGCAGATCGGCTGTATGCTGGCCCGTATGGAGAGCTACGCGCATACCTGCAATCCGGCAGATGTGCGTAAGAGACAGCAGGAAGACCAGCTGAATCTGTTCTTCACGGATGTGCATGCGCGCGGCAAGTACCCGCGTTATATGAACCGTTATTTTGCCGAGAATCAGATTGAGATTATCCGTGAGCCTGGGGATGATGAGCTGCTTGCTGCGAATACAGTAGATTTCATCTCGTTCAGCTATTATATGACGCTCACTGTGTCCGCAGGCCCGGAGGGTGAGGCCACAGAAGGGAATCTGCTGGGCGGCATCAGGAACCCGTATCTGAAAGCCTCCGACTGGGGCTGGCAGATTGATCCTGTAGGTCTGCGCATTACCCTGAACAACCTGTACGACCGTTACCAGAAGCCGTTGTTCATTGTGGAGAACGGACTAGGCGCCTATGACAAGGTGGAGGAAGACGGATCGATCCATGACCACTACCGGATTGATTATTTGCGGGAACACATCAAGGAGATGAAGGAAGCGGTGAAGGATGGCGTGGAGCTGCTGGGCTATACGGCCTGGGGCCCGATTGACCTGGTGAGCATGTCGACTTCGGAGATGTCCAAGCGCTACGGCTTCATCTATGTAGATCTGGATGACACGGGAAGCGGCACGCTGAACCGCAGCAAGAAGGATTCGTTTGAGTGGTACAAGCAGGTAATTTCGTCTAACGGTGAAATGTTGTAGATGAAATGGGGTAAGCTTAAGAAGCACAGGCCTTAATAAACCGTTTTCATATAAGTGTTGTCATATTTACAATGATATGCTAAGATGCTGCTACAGGTAGAATAACTGGATTGTTACTGTTCATTCAGGCAAAACCAGAAACGGGCACTCTTTTGATGCCGTTTTGGTTTTGCTTTTTTTCACACAATAATGTTGTATCCCCGCACCTGCGGGGGGATTTATTACTCTGACGGTGTAAGGTGATGGAATGAAAATTGCTAAGGTGCTCAACAACAATGTGGTCACCGTAATCGATGCCAGCGGGAGGGAACGGGTCGTAATGGGCCGTGGAATCGCCTTCAAGAAGCAGCCCGGGGATGACGTTGAGGATGCCCAGGTTGAGAAAGTATTCGCCCTGGAGAATAAAGAAGGTTCACAGAAGCTGATGTCGCTTCTCTCAGAGATCCCGCTGGAATATGTGGAATGCACCGATGAAGTGATCCGTTATGCCGAGACGGTGCTCGGGGAGAAGCTGCATGACAGCATCTATATCTCACTGACGGACCATATCCATTTCGCCATCGACCGTCACCGTCAGGGGCTTCAAATCAAGAATGCGCTGCTGTGGGAAATCAAACGGATGTACCGCAAGGAGTTCTCTATTGGACTCAAGGCGCTGCAAATTATCGAGGAACGGCTGGGTGTTCTCCTGCCGGAGGACGAGTGCGCTTTCATCGCGATGCATCTGGTGAATGCGCAGATGAACGGTGAGATGCGGGAGACGGTTAGCATCACGAATATCGTGAAGGACATCTTGAATATTGTCCGGCGGAGCTTCCTCATCGAGCTGGATGAAGAATCACTGGGGTATTACCGCTTCCTGACCCATCTGAAGTTCTTCGCGCAGCGGCTGGTCCAGGGCACTCCGATGGAAGAGCGGGACCAGGATCATGCGCTGCATGATCTGGTCATGAAGCAGTACCCGGCTGCCCATGCGGTTGCGGTGAAGATAGCGGACTATTCCCGCAAGATATACAAACGGGTCTTGTCCAAGGAAGAAATATTGTATCTGACCATTCATATTGAACGGATTATCCGTAGTGGGGATATAACAGAATAATGTGGTGCAGGATTGCTACTCGGAACAGAGGCAAAACCTAAACCCGGACAGTGCTGAAGGCAGAAGACTGCCTTTCCCCGCTGACCGCGTTTAGGTTTTTTATTGTGCATAGAACATACTATAGCTAAGGAGCAACATCTTATGAATACAAAAGAGCTGTCCAAAGAAATATTGAAGCTTGTCGGCGGAGAAGAAAATATCGATCAGGTTACCCACTGTATGACCCGTCTGCGCTTCAACCTGAATGACAACAACCGTGCGGACAAAGCGGCCCTGCAGAAGACGGACGGGGTTATGGGCGTGATGATTAACGGCGGGCAATTCCAGGTCATTATCGGTAATGATGTGCCGGTGGTCTACAATGACCTGATTGGCAATATGTCCGTTTCTCTTGAGAAGAAGGCTTCTGGTGACAAGGTTGAGAAAAAGAAGCAGAATCCGCTGAGCAAGCTGTTCGACTTCATCTCGGGAATTTTCACACCGATCCTGCCGGCCATTACCGGTGCGGGGATGATCAAGGGGATTGTTGCCCTGCTGGTAGCGGTGGGCTGGATGGGGACGGAGAACTCTACGTATATCATACTCTCGGCGATTGGGGACGGTGCCTTCTACTTCCTGCCGATTGTTCTGGCTATCAGCGCTGCCCGTAAACTGGGAAGCAATATGTACATCGCTGCTGCGGTCGGGGCGGCCATTCTGCATCCGACCGTCACTACACTGCTGGGGTCTGGTAAGCCAGTTACCTTCGCTTCACTGCCGGTGGTAGCTGCAACCTACTCTTCGTCCGTCATTCCGATTGTGATTGCAGTATGGCTGGCCTCCTATGTGGAAAAAGCCGTTGATAAAATAACCCATGCTTCGCTGAAGCTGATTATCGTTCCAACGGTTACGCTGCTGGTCATTGTGCCGCTTACCCTGATTGCCGTAGGCCCGCTGGGTGTTATTATCGGGGATGGCCTGACTGGAGGCATCAGCTGGCTGTTCGAGAATACGGGACTGTTCGCAGGTCTGCTGCTGGGCGGCACCATGTCCCTGCTGATTATTACCGGGATGCACTATGCCCTGATTCCAATTATGATCGCATCCATTGCGCAGCTTGGGTATGACTATATGATTCCAATTATGATGGTAGCGAACTTCGCCCAGGCGGGCAGTGCGCTTGGTGTCTCTCTGAGAACGAAGAACAGCAAGCTGAAGTCCCTCTCCCTGTCCACAAGCATTACGGCCTTCATGGGGATTACAGAACCGGCCATGTACGGTGTGAATATGCGGCTTAAGAAACCGTTCATCGCTGCCCTGATTGGCGGTGCCGCCGGTGGTGCGTTCCTCAGCTTGTTCAAGGTAAAAGCGTATGTTATCGGCGGACTCGCCGGGCTCTCCGGCATTCCGATGGTTCTCGGTGCGACCTTTGTCTATTCGGTCATCGGCTTCGCCATCGGGGCAGCAGTTGCTGCGGTTGTCACTTATATTATCGGCTTCGAGGATGAGCCGGAAGCTGCTGCTGCGCCTGCGGTGACTTCTGCCGAGTCTCTCGCATCTGAAGCTAATACTACTATAATCGGTGCTGCTGCTGAGTCTACTATGGTGAATCAAGAAGTATTCAGCCCGATTGCCGGAGTGGTGAAGCCGCTCAGCGAAGTAAGCGACCCGGCCTTCTCGGAAGAGATTATGGGTAAGGGATATGCGATACAGCCGTCCGAAGGCCGCGTAGTCTCGCCCGTTCAGGGAACGGTGTTCTCGCTTTCGAAGAGCGGACATGCGATTGGTCTGGTCAGCGACAGCGGAGCAGAGATGCTGATCCATATCGGTATCGATACAGTGAAGCTGAAGGGCCTGCATTTCTCGCCCAAGGTAACCGCCGGAAACCGGGTATCCGTCGGCGATCTGCTGATGGAATTCGATCTGGTGGAGATCGAGAAGGCTGGATACAGCACCATTACGCCGGTTATTATTACGAACATCCAGCAGTATCAGTCCATCCAGTCTGCTGGCGCAACCTCGGTTAAGGAGAAGGAGCTGCTGTATACGGTGCTTGCTTAGGATGAGGGGCTTGGAGTGAAGGAGTGAAGAGCTGGAGCTTGGAGTGAATAAGCGAAGAGCTTTGGTAAAGACCAGTAGGATGTTCTCGGGTATATATCAGGTAAGTGGATTGAGAAGGTACAGAGGAGTTGCCGCTCGCAGCAGGTCTGCGTGGGGGCAACTCCTTTTTTGGCCGAGTGTGTAGAAAACTGAATAGAATCTGTTGGGCGAGGCTGAGTGGACCGAATGTATGCTAAAAAGCGAACATAATGTGCTGGGCGAAGGGAAGTAGGCCGGATGTGTGTGAAAAACTGAATACAATGTGTTGGCGGTTGTCAGTAACCTTGTTCTGTGGAGATAGGTGGAAAAAGAGCATCTAATTTGACTGGATTCCTGAGAGTTGGGACTTTAGTTGGAAAAAGTACATTTAATCGGCTGAAATATGCTACTTAAGCCAAAATAGTGGAAAATAAGTGTCGTTTATCGAACTAATCTTTTGCGCCGGGAAAAACTCAACTATTTAAGTGTTGATTTTCCAGCTATTGGTTGGGCAGTCGAGCGTGAACGCCTCATGATTGCGTGAATGCCTATGTAAGGCGGGCGCGGCTTACTGGGTCCGGCTGGTGGAGTAGTGAGCGGATGGGTAGGCGCCCGGGTCCAGCAGATGGAGCAGTGATCGGACAGATGGGCAGACACGGCGGCCCGAGTCCGGCTAGTGGAGCTGCGAACGGATCGGCGGGCCGCATGCAAAAGGCCGGTCGAACCCGGTGAGGTTCGCTACCGCCCGGGCGCGGGCCTACAGCTTGCCCGCGCTGACCTCCGCGATCCGGGCATACTCGATCAGCGCGGTTTGTCCGGCGGCCGTGAGCGTGTAGCGGCCGCGCTGCACCCGGAAGAACCACGCATAGTAGTTCTTCTGCAGGATCGCAGCGGCGCCGGGCACGCCGCTGCGCTTCCGCAGCGCGGCGGGCGTGACGCCGCGCGCGCCCTCTGCCCGGCCGCGCGCAGCCGCCGGGCCCGCACCCGCAGCAGCGTCCCCCGCCGCTGCTGCCGTACCCGCGGCCGCCGTCTCCCCGGCGGCTTCGGCCGTGTCCGGCGCGCCGCTCAGCGCCGCGCGCCCCCCGCCGAGGCCGGCCGCCTGAGCGGCTTCGGCCTCCAGGGCCTGCAGCGCGAGGGCCACGCGCAGCGCCTTCTCGCGGTAGGCAGTCACGAGCTTGACGCGCGTGCTGCCGCCGGTGTTGTAGTCCCCGCTGCGCTCGCGGAACTCGTAGAGCAAGCGCTCGCGGCGGCGCACTGCGCTGCGGGCCTGCGGCGGCGCGTCGCCCGGCTCCGCGAGCACCTCGACGAGCGGGGCCTTCGTCTTGTAGAAGACGACGGTGATCAGCCCGAGGCCGAGCCGGCGGCACAGCCCGGTGAGCTCGCCCCAGCGCTGGTTGACCGCGCCCTTCTTCTCCCTGACGCGTTCTACCGCAAGGTAGACGTTAGGGCTGAGCCGCAGCCGTTCAATCCCCTGCAGCAGCAGGGCGAGATTGAACGATTTTTTCATCTCCACAATGAGTGGCTGCGCCTCGTCCTCCCGGATGCCCACCAGATCACAGGTCCGCACCTCACCCTTGATGTCATAGCCTTGCCGTTCAAAAAAACTCTTCAAAGGAGCATACAGCTCCGTCTCCTGCTTGATTGCCATTCGTATTCACTCCTGCTCTGAATTGCAGCGTAATTATAATAGAGAATTTATGATTCTCTATTATAGCACAGCAAAAAAGAGGTCAACTATTCCGGGCTCGCCGCATAGGTATGTAATACACTTTCTAAGCTTGGTGGAGCAAGTAGGAGCGCAAGAGGAGGCAGCGAGCCATGGATATTTTTGAGCGTATAGCAACGCATCGGGCTGAGAACGACCGTTTGGCGTGGAGCG
This sequence comes from Paenibacillus sp. FSL R7-0204, assembly GCF_038002225.1. Taxonomy (NCBI): domain Bacteria; kingdom Bacillati; phylum Bacillota; class Bacilli; order Caryophanales; family Paenibacillaceae; genus Paenibacillus; species Paenibacillus sp. FSL R7-0204. The sequence goes on along the minus strand of NZ_JBBOCA010000001.1, from coordinate 5,667,625 downwards.
GCACTTTCAAGGACTATATAGAACTGCTTAAAGTAGACCCTTCTCCCGCCAAAACGGCTCATTCCCGCGTATACGACATGATCAAGTCACACGGCGTCGAGGACATTAACGGACGTAAACGGTATAAGTTTTTTGAACAGGAGATCTTTGGACTGGATCGTGCGGTGGAAAAGCTGGTGGAGGAATACTTCCATTCCGCAGCCCGGAGGCTGGATGTGCGCAAACGGATTCTGCTGCTGATGGGACCGGTCAGTGGAGGAAAGTCCACCTTGGTCACGCTGCTGAAGCGCGGCCTGGAGCAATATTCGCGCACGAATGCGGGTGCGGTGTATGCTATTGAGGGCTGCCCGATGCATGAGGACCCGCTGCATCTGATTCCGCTGGAGCTGCGGCCTGAGATCGAACGCGAGCTGGATGTACGGATTGAAGGCAATCTCTGCCCGTCCTGCCAGATGCGGCTGAAGAATGACTACCACGGGGATATTGAACGTGTGGCGGTTACCCGGGTGCTGTTGTCGGAAGAGGAGCGGGTAGGGATTGGGACATTCAGCCCTTCCGATCCGAAGTCGCAGGATATCGCGGATCTGACCGGCAGTATCGACTTCTCCACCATTACCGAATTCGGCTCGGAATCCGATCCGCGGGCCTACCGCTTCGATGGGGAGCTGAACAAGGCCAACCGCGGGATCATGGAATTCCAGGAAATGCTGAAATGTGACGAGAAGTTCCTGTGGAATCTGCTGTCGCTGACTCAGGAAGGCAATTTCAAGGCCGGGCGGTTTGCGTTAATTTCGGCGGATGAGATGATTATTGCCCACACGAATGAGACCGAATATAAATCCTTCATCTCCAATAAAAAGAACGAAGCGCTCCAGTCCCGCATGATCGTCATGCCGGTTCCCTATAATCTGCGCGTCTCTGAAGAGGAAAAAATCTACGCCAAGCTGATCGGCCAGAGCGATATGAAGCATGTGCATATTGCCCCTCATGCGCTGCGTGCGGCGGCGATCTTCTCGATCCTGACCCGGCTCAAGGAGAGCAAGAAGCAGGGGATGGATCTGATCAAGAAGCTGCGGATGTACGACGGCGAAGAGGTCGAGGGCTACAAGGAAGCGGATCTGAAGGAGATGCAGACTGAATACTTAGATGAAGGCATGTCCGGCATCGACCCGCGTTATGTCATTAACCGCATCTCCAGCGCCCTGATCAAAGGTGATCTGCAGTGCATGAACGCGCTGGATGTGCTGCGGGCGATCAAGGACGGACTGGATCAGCATCCTTCGATTACGAAGGAGGAGCGCGAGCGTTATCTGAACTTTATTTCCATTGCCCGCAAGGAATACGATATTCTTGCCAAAAGCGAAGTGCAGAAGGCGTTCGTATACTCTTTTGAAGAATCGGCCAAGACGCTGTTCGAGAATTATCTCGACAATATCGAAGCCTTCTGCAACTGGTCCAAAATCCGCGACCCGCTTACCGATGAGGAGATGGAGCCGGATGAGCGGCTGATGCGCTCCATTGAAGAGCAGATCGGCATCTCGGAGAATGCGAAGAAGGCCTTCCGCGAGGAGATCCTGATCCGTATTTCGTCCTACTCCCGCAAGGGCAAGAAGTTCGAGTACAACAATCACGACCGGCTGCGGGAAGCCATCGAGAAGAAGCTGTTCACGGACCTCAAGGATATCGTCAAAATCACCACTTCCTCCAAGACACCGGATGAAAGCCAGCTCAAACGGATCAACGAGGTCAGCCGCCGCCTGATTGATGAGCATGGCTACTGCCCGATCTGTGCCAATGAGCTGCTGAAATATGTCGGAAGCCTGCTGAACCGCTGACGGAGGCGGCTTCACGGATACTGGGGACCGGGGACTGCCATCAGGCAGTCCTCTTGTCAGTCCCGGAGCTAATTAAGACTTGTACGCTCAGCCAAAAGGGAATATCCCAGGCCATGGTGATGGCTGAGGGATATTCCCTTTAGTCTAGCGAAGCGCCTGATTGGCGAAGCCGTGCGGACTGGATAACCGGCAGTGTCAGGAGATTCTTTATCTTCCTGAAGACGGCTAATCCTCCTAATCCTCCTGAGAGTCCTTAGGCTCCTGATGCTTGCCGCCAATCTTGAAGCTGAATTGGCCGTTATATTTGCCGAGCTGTCCGCCCAGGCCGATGCCTGCGCCTTCGCCGCCGCCGAACTGGGCTTTGGCCTCAGCCCCGATGCCCTTGTTGCCGCCTAGCTGCACATGGGAGTCAAGACCGGCGCCTTGACTAAGACCCAGATGAGCACCCGCATCTGCATTCAGCCCGTGGTCGCCACCGGCCTGCGCGCCCATCTGGACCTCTGCGCCTTGCCCGCCGCCGAGCTGGGCCTTTCCTTGTGCGGCCACCCCGTATTTGCCGAAGGCCTGGGCTTCGACATTTGCTCCTAGGCCTTGCCCGCCCCCCAAATGAGAATCGCCTTGGGCTTCGATCCCATAGGAGGGGCTGCCGATATGGCCGCCGGCCTTAAGATCAGCGCCGCTGTAGGCCAGATTCCCGCCGGCGTGTAAGCCAATGCCGTGTTTGCCCCCGATTTCGCCTCCCGTATCGATATGAATTCTATTTCCTTCAGTCTGACTTGGTCCGGGATGGCTGTTCACTGGTTTGAGCGCGGTAACCGGATGTTCGCTTTCCACGACCTTCTGCGGCTTGCTGGCATTCTGAATCTGCTGCCAGCCGTCCATTGTACCCTCCGGATGGTCATGCTCAAGCTTATTTGGAGCGGCCGGGGGTTCGGAGGCCCGGACAGTCTGCGTATTCCCGGCAGTTGCAGACTTCTGAGCAATTCTCGGAGCGGTCTCCTTAGCGGTCTCCGAACGTACTAGGTAGTGGTAATGCGAATAAGGATAGGGCTGCGGCAAATGCCGATAGCCTGACGGGTGAGCCTGATGTTCCGGATTCTCGTTTCTGTAGTTCATTAGGGAACCCTCCATTCTTGAATTCATTACAATAGCCTATTCATAGAAATTGGAAGTGATTCGTATCAGACCAATATAAAAGTGCATTGTAATGGCTGACTGGCTGTGCTACATTATGAATGAATTAAATAATATTCACTCAGGCGTGGAGGGCTGACAGATGGAAGATAAGAAGGCAGAGATTTTCAGATGCGGCAAAGAGCTGTTCAGCACCCGGGGCTTCAAGGACACCAATGTGTCCGACATTACGAAGATGTGCGGGTACGCAGTAGGCACGTTCTATAATTATTACGCCTCCAAAGAGAAGCTGTTCATAGAGATCTACCTGCGGGAGAATGAGGCGCTGAAGCGGAGCATTCTGGAGTCGTCGGTCAATCTGGATGATGAGCCGACTAAGGTGCTCAAAGAAATCATGGCGCTTAATTACAGCGGCATCCATATGAATCCAATTCTGAAGGAATGGTACAACAAAGCGCTCTTCAGCAAGCTGGAGAAGGAATTCTATGAACACGGCGGGATAGAGGGCATTCATGAGATGATGAACAGCGGCACGCTGGAATTAATCCGTCACTGGAAGACCAAGGGGAAAATCAGAACAGATCTGGAGGACGGGATGATTCTCGCCTTGTTCAACTCCGTGCCGTATATCGACATTCACAAGGAAGAGATCGGGGTTAGCTATTTCCCGCAGATCTTGGACTATTTGGTCGAATTTATAATGAAAGGCTTGACGGATACACAGCATTGACAAAGGTCTCCGGCATCGCTTTGCTGGCGGCAGAATACACTATTAAATGTTCAGTGGATATCCTGGGCATTTTATTTTGGCTTGAAATGAATGAATTTAATTAAGTTCATTCATATTTTAAATATAACGAATTGAGGCGCCATTATGAAGACTATCATTATTTACCGATCTGGCCGCAGCATGAACACACAGAAGATTGCAGCCGCTATGGCTGAAGTGTTGGGGGCAGATTTGGCCAAAGTGGAGGACGTTAAGCCTGAGATGTTGTCCGTATATGACCTGATTGGCCTCGGTTCAGGCATTTACGCCTCCAAAATTCACCGCAGGATGTTCAAATTCATCAAGAGAATGCCGCTCCGGGACAAAAATGTCTTTATTTTCTGCACATCCGGCTCTGGAGAATTCAAGAATCAGGTGCTGGTTGAGACCAAGCTGGCAGCGAAGGGCAGCAACGTGATCGGTGAGTTCCATTGTCCCGGGGAGTTCAGCCCGATGGGCTTCAATCTGGATAAAAAAGGGCATCCTAATGAGGTGGATGTCGAGAAAGCCCGCCTGTTCGCAGCCGCTATATTTGACAAGATTGTCTGAAAAGCTGATCATATAGCAAGACTGGATCAGTCCCGCAGGCCGCCGTCTGTTATAATATGTGCACCTATGTATATTGAAAGGCCGGTGGATTCACTGAATTACAGCAGAGAGATCGGGCGGAGTATTGATTATATTGAGGAGCATCTCATGGACCCGCTGACAGCGGAACAGATTGCGGCGTATGCGGGGTATTCGCTGTATCATTTTTGCCGGATGTTCAGCCAGTCGCAGGACATGCCGGTCATGGAATATGTGCGCACCCGGAGATTGTCGCGTGCTGCCGTTGAATTGTTCAACGGGCGGAGAATTACGGAGATTGCGCTGGAATATGGCTTCGAGACCCCCGGGGGCTTCGCCAAAGCCTTCCGCAAGACCTACGGCTACAGTCCCTCTCAGTATGCGGCGCGGATGAGCGGATATCTCCGGGACCGGCTGGAGTATGACATCAAGGAATACATCGCGGAGCCTGTATTGGTGACGAAGCCTGCTTTTAACGTAGCGGGGTATGGAATCGGGACGAATGTGGAGGCGGGGAATGCTACGCAGGATGTCGCTTCTTTCTGGTATAACTATGAGGGCGATAATCTGGAGGATCAAATGTACGCGAAGCTGAATCCGCCGAAGCACGGGGAGGTCGGCTTATGTATACCGTCAGACGCTGGCGGCAACGCCGTCTATCTGTTGGGGGTTATAGTGGAAGACTTCAGTAAGGTTACTCCTGATATGCTTACGGCAGTTGTGCCTGCTGCGCAGTATGCGGTATTTACGACACCCCCGGTGGACGCTACCGATGAGGCGAGACCGGAGACTTTTGCTGAGGTGGTCAAGAGTACCTGGAGATATATCTTCGAGGACTGGTTCCCGGGCAGCGGCTATATGCACGACGAAGATAAGCTGAACTTTGAGTTCTACGACGAACGCTGTCACGCCCGCGTGGATTCCGTGATGGAGATTTATGTTCCGGTGCGTGAGCGCGGGTTTCATGAAACCGTTAAATAGGTTATAGTAATATGTGGAAAAATAGTATGAAGGAGCTAACCATGGTCAAACAACGCAAGATTCTACTAACAGTAACCGTATTGTACACGCTGCTTGTGCTTTATTTTATGTTCTTTGCTTTCGGCAGAGGAGAGGCTTCGGATCATACCGTTTACACCTTTATTTTCATGCCTGAAAACTTCATTTTGATGCCGACTCCGTCTGATCTTTTTCCTCCCACCCTGATGGATTTGGTGGGTTTCGGGAACACACTTGCGTTTGTTCCTTTCGGTATATTGATTCCATGGCTGTACCGGGTCAGCTTCGTCCGGTTCATCACCTTGTTCTTCATCGCGATTCTTGTGCTTGAAACGCTCCAGGCCCTTACCTTCCTGGGCAGCTTCGATATCAATGATGCTCTTCAGAATTCGGTTGGTGCAGCCCTCGGTTTCGGGGCGTACAAGCTTGGCTTCCGTTACCGGAGCCTCGGGCGCAATCTGGCGGCAACGGCTATAGCGGGGTTGGTCCTTTTTATAGCTTTATGGGGACTAGGCGCAGCGGTAAACAAAATAATAACTAAAGTAGAGGGGCCGTTCACAGCGGTCACGGAATGGACGGACACCTCGGGCAATTCATCCGCAGACAAACCGGACAGCATTCAAATCAACGGACAGAAGATACCGCTCCGCAATAACCTATATGGCGCTGAAGGCGGAGATTCCAGAACGTTCACGTACAAGTCTGAGGGACAGACGACTTTCTGCTTCACTTTCGGAAACCCCGAACCAACGGATTATTCCGGTGAGATCAGTATTACCCGGGATGGCCAGGAATTCTTGAATTATACTGGAGATTTTCAGCGTACTAATCCTGAACAGTACCCTGTGGTATACGAGATGCCGGTTGAGCCAGGGCAAGAGCTGAAGATCACGATTAAGGGCGAATTGAAAGTATGGGATGTGGGGTATAAGAAGATGCAGTATTTCTGGCAATGAGTACTTAATCTTCTGTTCAGAGAGGATGGGTGACGGTACATGAGAATGGCATTTGTTCTGTTTGACGGCATGACCAGCATGGATTTTGTGGGGTTCTATGAAGCGGTGAGCTGGGTGGCAATCCTGAAGGCGAAGGAGAACGTATCCTGGACCTTCTGCGCTAACAAGGCGGAGGTGACGGATGACCGGGGGTTGACTATCAAGGCTAATGAGATACTGCCTGATCTGGGGACATTCGATCTGGTGTTCCTCCCGGGCGGCTATGTGACCCGGACGCTCCGCTACGATGAGGACTTCATAAGCTGGATACGGACGGCAGAAGGCGCACGCTATAAAGTGTCGGTGTGCACGGGTGCACTGCTCTTAGGGGCGGCAGGATTCCTGGAGGGGAAAAAAGCGACAACGAACTCATCGGCCTATGCTTTGCTTGCCCCTTACTGCGGGGAAGTCATTAAGGCCCGGGCCGTCCGGGACGGCGACACCTTCACCGGAGGCGGAGTAACGTCCTCAATCGATCTCGGTCTGTACCTGATCGAGTGCTTAGTAAATACAGACACTGCGCGACAGGTGCAACAAAAACTGGAGTACCCCTATTATCAGGCAGGTAACCTGAGCGATATTTACTATCCGTATGAAGAGGAATAGAGAGGATTCACCAAGAAAGGCAAGCCCCAGCAGCGGGGCTTGCCTTTTGTCCGTATATCCGGCGCATGCACCTTTACGGCTGCTCAATGTGATCGGTTTTTCGACTACATTAGCGTTATTGCTGGGCTGCGGCATCCAATTGAACCGCCACGTAGCTTCCCAGCTCCACCATGCCTGCACGATCCAGCTTGGCGGCATCGTGTTGCTTGATGACCTCGGCAGTTTTCTGCATCAGCTCGGAGCTGTCAGTATTGCCCAGAACGCGCAGGACTACCAGAGTCTCGCCTTTCTTCAGCTGTTCTGCCAGCTTGGTCTTGTAGGCTTCCAGGGAATTTACCTCCAGCCCTTGGGTCACGTAATAATCGTAAGCATTGCTGGTGGCCTTGAACAGAGGCAGCTCGTGGTCCAGCCAGTAGGCCTTATCCATCACATACTCTACATCGGTGGCTGTAGCATCATTGGAGTTATAGAGCAAATAAGGAAGCCCGGTATTGGTAGCGTTGTTGGTCGGGTCAACGTTGACCCATTCGTCGCCGAGCTTCACCTTGTTCCAGGCGTGATTCACGCCGCTCATGGTTCCTGTGACGACCATCGAAGGGACCTGGACGAGATCAGAGAGCAGCTGGAAGGTATGGGCATAGCTCATGCATACGCCGACTTTTTTAACCAAAATGCCATAGGTATTGAAAGAATCGTTATACTTCGCATCTACTGTCTTGAACTCCTGCTCCATGGCATTCTCCAGTGCAGCATCGTCATAGGCGGTGTTATCATTCAGATAATCGTAGATCGCCATCTGCTTCTCATCCGCGCTCATGCCTTCCTTGATCACACCAGCGATTACTTTATCTGCCTCGGCAAGGATCTCCTTCTGCTTGGAGCGGATGATCTCGGCAGAATCATCGTACTTCACATTCAGCGTCAGCTTCTCATAATCGTAGCCATAGCCGCGGAAGCCGAGAATGAGCGGGTTCTGGTAGACTACCTTCTCAATTACATCCACCAGGGTACGGGCATTCTGCGCCTCCGGGAAGGCTTGCAGCGAGATTTCGGTGTCGCCGTTCATCAGGGTCAACGCGAGATATTCCTCAAGCGCAGAGTCTGCATGAATCAGATCTGCCCGTATCGTGGTGCCCGGAACCGCCTGTTTGTTGCCTTCCTCTACCTTGCTCTTGGTATTTTCTTTTTGCTGGTCGATGACATTATCCCCAGGTTCACTGGCGTTCCCGCTATCGCTGTTGTCGATGATGGTCGGTACATCCGGTGCGGGCACATAATCCGTGTCATTCTGCGGCTCCACATATCCCGGATTGGCCTTGTTGCTCTGGGCGGCTGCAAGACTGGAAATATCGGCTTTCGTCAATTGCGCAACCTGAACATATCCTTTGAGCGCAGTACCTTGAAGTGTGTACGGGACATCGGTTGGACCGGAAGACTTAAGCTTGACCGAACCTGTGTCGTAGAGAACAGTAACTGAAGCTTTGGAGCCATCAATGAACTGGACCGGAACGGTTTTTGGCAGCTCTTTGGCATTCTTGTACAATTTCAGGTTGATGTTATCCTCAGAAGCCACGGTGCGCGGCAGCCGTTTGGATAAAGCCACGGTATCTGCCGAACGGCTGAACCGGGATTCTTTGTCTCCCTGAACAGCAGTGACGTAATATTCCCCTTGGACATTGTTATTCTGTATGCTGGTAATCGTCTCATCTACTATACCGAGCGCACCGCGTCCGTCCTTCATGAAGTCGTTGTACGAAGTACCCTGCACTGTCGCAATCAACAGCGGACGCTGATCCGCATAACCCTGCTCCGCACCGCTGAGCGGCTCATTCGTGTTCTCCATTGTAATGTGGGAAGCACTGTAAATGTTATAGCTCTCTGCACCCGGCACCTCATTCCACACCAGCGTCAGTCTGCCGTCAGGACTGATGTCGGCATCCAGAGTCGGTGTGGGCAGATCCGATTTCACCGTGAACGGAATGATCACCGGCTGCTTCAGCACAGTTGGCGACTTGGCATCCAGGTCATAGTTGAGCCGGATGTAGTAGACAGGCGCGTTCCCCCAGGAGCTGGCTCCGGTAGCACGCAAGGAATCGGAGGGAAGAACACCGAAGCCGAGCGGCTTGATGGAGTATACGCTTTTGCCGTCAACAAGCTGTGAGTCCTCAAGGGTCCCTACCTTGCTCTCCGGGAGTGCCTTAATATCGGTATGTACGGATAATGTCTTGCCGATGGCTTCTGAGCCAAGATCGGTATTGAATCTGAAGATGAACTCCATATCCTGCTCCACATTATACATCGGCATGATGCCCGGACTGTGATCTGCTTCATCTGAATCATACTTCTGCTTCAGATCGTACACGGTCTGTGAAGCCTCAGGCGGAGGATTTCCCGAAGTGTTCTTCGTCTCAGCAGTTGCCGTGGCGGCCGGGCTGGATGAAGGCGCTGGACTTCCTTCTTTGCTGCCCCCCATGCAGCCTGTCAAAATCACACACATGATGAGCAGCAGTATTGCCATTTGTTTCACTTTCACTTACGTCCTCTCCCGTCTGGTTTCTGTATGAGGGTAATCATGGGCCATCCAGAATTACCCATTATAAATCACAGGAGATATATAACCAATTCTGATGCTATTAAAACAAATTTGGGATAATTTATATTTAAGTGATAGAAGCCGTTAGGAGAGGGGACAAGTGTGCGCTGAGAATTCGCAGCCATTCATGTTAAGCAAAGAAGGTTTATACATCGTATGCTTAGCTAAAAGCTCTTCATAAGTTCCAATAATCTCTGACAAGCTCTTCGAGCTGGTCATTAACGTTACCCTTACATAATCCTCCGTGATAACAAATAATCGATGTAATGTCGAAGTCTAAATATTTTTCTAGGGAACGGAAAGCTGTGTTCATATCCGGTGTGGAATGCGGGTGGGGTCCCCTCAAGATGCCTTCCACACTGAACATTGCATCACCAACAACAAGGGTTTTGCTTTGTTTCAAATAAAGACTAATATGTCCAGGCGTATGCCCAGGTGTAAAGATCACTTGAATTCCCCCGCAATACGGAAGCTCTTGTCTGTCAGCTAAGGTTCTGTCAACTTTGGCCTTAGGAGAGTTCTCTAACAAGTAGGCTACTACTTTCAAACGTTCGTCTTCCGGAAGGGATTCTAATTGCCAAGCCATACTATCGAGATTCACTTTCATAAGGGGCAATTGGCCTTCAATATATGGTTTATCCAGCTCATGAGCGTATACTTTAATATCTCCATCAGATTCCTGCAGGATTTCAGGAAGACTGCCGATGTGGTCAATATCTTGATGAGTTAAAATGATTGCTTTCAACTTATCCATAGAGACTCCACACTCGTTCATGGCTGCACGTATTTGCTCGAATTGCCCGGGTGTGCCGGCATCAATTAAAATAGCAGCTTCATCGTCCCAAATCAGGGTAGGATTCAATTCTTGACGACTGCTGAATACTTCAACCTGCAATTCCAGCATTTCTACTCCATTCGAAATTTTCATCATTTCTTCTCTCCTATTATATGAATTAGTACTCTTTCAACATATAAACGAATAGGAGCTATCAAAAGATACGGGGGCACTGAGTATTCGCAGCCATTCATGTTTTAATTCAGTTACACTCCACCCTGTCTGTAGTCTGTTCGAAGAATCAGATTTCCAAGAACGGCTGCCACGGCGCACCTAATCTGATTATCGAAGTGTTATCCCCGTCAACAGCCCTCAAGGACTTCAATGAGAAGTTCAATCTGTACCAGAAGTATGGCGTCCAGGAATACTGGATTGTCGATCCCGGCAACCGCACGGTTCATGTGTATGCGCTGCAGGATGGCGTATATCAGGTGAGGGACTTATATTCAGAGCAGGATAGCGTGCGGTCGAATGTGTTTAGAGATTTTCAGATACCGCTTGGCAAGCTGTTTGACTTGGAAGTCTAATACTACAAGTAGAAACGGATTCGCCGTCTTATATTTTCAAATAAGCCGCAGTTGAATTGCATTTCGCAATCCGCCTGCGGCCTATTAGACGAGCATATACATATTACCTACATAAACTTCCGCTGCACCTTCTTACCGTCATAGGTAAAAAGGGCTTTTTTGTCTTCGACAACAGTCTGCAGATGCACGGTCCGGCCCCAGAGGGCGTAGATATGCGGGAGCGTGCGCTCCAGATATTTCAGATCCAGCTCGATGCTCTCATAGCGGTGGGCAATCAAGAGTTCGCCGTTCCGCTCATAATCGGCATCATGGACGACGAGGTACGGGGAGCCACCGTTGACCCGGGCCAGCACCAGCTGGTCGCGTACATTCTCCCAGGCTTTATCGGTGATTTTCCATTCCGGGCCTTTTTTCTCGAAAACATAGAGGTCGAGGTCATTCACCAGTTCTTTCGACAGATAGCTGCGGATGAAGGAGAGGTCGGAATCCAGCTCGCGCACCTCGAACATTTTGTCCCGGTCCCAGCGGCGTTCGATATCCTCGAAAATCTTCAGCCCCAGGTAGTAAGGATTCAGGCTCTGGCGGGAGGGCTGCACCACCGATGAATTCAGCTTGGCGTATTCGACAGTCTCTTCGGCAGTCAGGTCCAGCTCGCGCATAATCCGCTGATGCCAGTAGGAGGCCCAGCCTTCGTTCATGATCTTGGTCTCCATCTGCGGCCAGAAATAGAGCATCTCGTCATGCAGCATCGTCATGATGTCGCGCTGCCAGTCCTCCAGAGCGGTAGAGTATTGCTGGATGAACCAGACGATATCCTTTTCCGGCTCCGGGGGGAAGGTGCGCTTACCGGCGGTCTCCGGCGCAGGGTCCTCAGTTTCCTTTTTCTCCAAATCCCACAGCTGACTGTAGGCACTAGGCGGTGATGAATTGCCTGGAGGGGCGTCCTTGCGCTCTTTCATTTTGGCTTCGAGCAGATGAGTCTTGCCCAGCTTTCGGGGCTGGATCAGGCTGGGATCGATATGCTCCTGGATCGCCAGTACGGAATCGATGAAGCTCTCTACGGTGTCAGTACCATAAGTGACGGAATAATCATTGATGCGGTCGGCCGTGGCCGCCATGCTCTCGACCATATCCCGGTTGGACATGGAGAAGCGCATATTATTCTTGAAAAAATCGCAGTGCGCCAGCACATGCGCAACAATCAGCTTATTCTGCACCAGGGAGTTGCCGTCCAGCAGGAAGGCGTAGCACGGGTTAGAGTTAATGACTAGCTCATAAATTTTGCTCAGGCCGAAATCGTATTGTGACTTCATCTTGTGAAACGTCTTGCCGAAGCTCCAGTGTCCGAACCGGGTGGGCATCCCGTAGGCACCAAAAGTATAAATGATATCCGCAGGACATATCTCATAACGCATCGGATAAAAATCGAGCCCAAACCCGGAAGCAATCTCCGTGATCTCGGCAATCGACCGCTCCAGCGCTTTAATCTCATCATCACCGGGCATGCATCCATCTCTCCTTCCAGCTTGTGAACCGTTCTTCCTATGTATATGGGGGGAGGGGTGGGAGTATGATGGGCATGCGCGCTGCATGAGGGAATAGAAGAGTTATTGTACAAAAAAATAGCCTAACCACAGCGAATACGCTAAGGGGTAGGCTATTCTTCATCTGGATCAATACCCCAAAATACATAATGAGACAGTCCAGTATTAGCAAAGTAACAAGCATCGACATACACTTCACGAAGATCCTCGTCAATCCTGTAAATAATGATCACATTGCCAATTAGCACCCAGTAGTAGCCATTAAACTCAAACCCCGGGAAGTCAGAAACTCCATCAGCTTTGTATTTCGGCTCATCGGCTAATATAGCTTTAGAACGTCTGAAGACATTCATGGAATCTACTTTGAATTCCTTCATTCTGGCAAGGGCTACCCGAGCATAAGTGGTCCAAAGAACCTTGTAATGGTCAGATCTCATTCTGTTCCTCTTTCAGTAATTGTGCAAACTCATTTTCACTGTCACTGTATGTGGAAATTCCATTGTCACGGTCATTTTTGGACTTACGAAGTTGGGAAAGAACATCTTCATCTTTAAAAATTACTGTAGTCATTCGCTTCTTTTGTTCATCTGTAAATGTAGGCTGTTCATCTTTTCTTTGCAACGTAACGTTGAATCCAAAGTTTTCTTCGATCAGTTGGACCAAATCTTTAAGGTCTACGTAAGATTTCCCCTGAAAACTTTGTTCCAATTGTTCCTTGGAAATGGACATTGTGCTCACCTTCCTTTCGCTCATTATATCATAAACCAATAGCAATCTTATTGTGTTAAGATTACATTTATTAACACTTGAATGTCTAATTTTCTAGATCTAAAGGGGGCCTATTTGTATGAGCCAACACTGTTATGATTTACATGAGATCGTCAAAAAAATGACTCGGCATCATTTTCCCTTCGAGGACAAAATGATCCTCAAAAATGGAGTATATTTGCTCTTTGAAACTGGAGAGCACCGACATGATGCAGATCGGATCGTTCGAGTTGGTACCCACACAGGCACTAATCAACTTAGGTCGCGTTTGAAGCAGCATTTTATTCAGGAGAATAAGGATAGAAGTATATTTCGCAAGAGCATAGGTAGGTGCCTGCTGAACCGAGACAAAGATCCATATGCAAGTGTATGGGAACTCGATTTTACAACTCGGGAAGCTAAACTTAATAATGGTCATCTGGTAGATCCAGCATATCATTCAAATATCGAGAGCAGAGTCAGTGATTATATTCAGAAGCATTTCTCATTCTGTGTGTTGGCTATAGAAGATAAACCAGAGTGCTTATCTTTGAAATCCAGGCTCATATCTACGCTATCATTATGTGATGAGTGCGCTCCTTCTGATCAATGGCTTGGGATGTCATCACCCCATGAAAAAATAAGAAGAAGTGGACTTTGGCAAGTGAACGAGTTGTATAAAGAACCATTGAATAACCAAGATTTTGACAGAATCGAGGTGCTAGCCAGTGAATCGAGATAAATCGCTTTGTATTATTCCCTGCGGTGCCGCGAAGATTTGGGATAAACAGCATTCAATTGGACCTGTAGAAGCGCAGAACGTTTATACTGGTGTTTTTGCGGTGGCCTGTCAAAGGTATGCTAAAACCTTTTTCGATCATTGGGTAATTCTGTCTGCAAAATATGGTTTTCTATTTCCTGAGGATGTCATTCCAGAGGACTATAACGTGTCTTTCATTAAGCCTTCCAGTGAGACTATTCATATCGCTCAATTGAAAGAGCAGGCTGAAAGCAAGGGATTATTCAATTATAAGGAGATTACAGTGCTGGGCGGTAAGCATTATACGGATCGAGCTAAGGCTGTATTTAATCAACGACAGGAATTGTTTTTTCCTCTAGGTGATTGTACGGGGATTGGCTATATGCTGCAAAGGTTGACCCGAGCATTGGAAGGACAGGAGGCGATATCTGGAGATTCGCTGGAGTCACCGTCTGAAGTAATTGTACAGCGCACATTAAAAAAGAATAGAGATCAGCCGAAGAATCTTTCGGAGAATACCGTTGGGAAATATGTTTCACTCTATCGATATTTACTGAGTACTGAAGGCAAGCAAGTGATTATGACTATAGACCAAATCGAAGCGGTACTAGGTTTCGCACTGCCTGCATCTGCGAGTAAATATCGTCCGTGGTGGGCTAATGCGTTGACGAATGCACAAGCTAAGTCATGGCTGCACGCTGGTTGGGAAGTGGATTCAGTCACGCTTGGAGAGAAGACTGCATTCAGAAAAATAGGTGATGAGGTGTAGCTCTGTTGAAAATAGAAATCGGAGAATCCTTGATACTCTCATGGCTGAGACATGCAAAGAATTGTCAGCTTGTTCAGTTGAACTGGAAGCCATCAGTGAAGTCGTGGGAAATTCATAACGAAGCTGTCGTCGAAAGTATGATGAAAGATTCAGATCAATATTTTAAACAGAAATACAGCCTTGATTTGTTTAAGCAAAACAGTTCATTCTCCCAACTACTCCAACAGGCGGAGATTGATGCTTTGGGTATGGAAGTTGGAGGACTAAATGGTGTTGAGAGTATATACGGAATAGATGTAGCTTTTCATGAGTATGGCTTGAATTACGGCTCAAAGGAAGAAACAATTTCCAGAGTACTGAAGAAAATGATTCGCACTGCTATGGCGATTCATGGGTATTTCAATTTGAATGCTGGAAATATTATTTTTGCTGCTCCAAGAATATATGGTGCAATTCGTGAACCGCTGCAACTCTACATAGCCGAACTCCAGGAGCTGTTCCATGCAAAAGGTTTAGATTTTCGTTTTGAGCTTCTGTGCAATGAAGACTTCAAGGAGAAAATCTTCAATGTGGTTACAGCCTTATCCAATTCTGTGTCTGATACTTCGGAGCTGTTTATGCGAAGTATACAAATGTATAATCTATTCGCGGAGGATAAGCAGAGTATAGGGCAGTCGATAAGCAAGTTTAAGATTAAGAAAATGCCAGCCGATTTTAAAGGATCTGAGGAAATAAAGATTGGTGCTTTTGTTAAATCCAGTTTTGAACGCTTGATTGCAAATGATGTATTAACTGTGCAAGAAATTGAGCGGTTGCAGCGGTTAGACTATGCCAAAAGAACCTTCAACATCACGTACCCCATATTGAAGAAGGTCGACCCAACCTGTTCCTTGACCGAACAGCGGAATATAAACGGACGTCCAAGATTCTACGCTGATCCGTATTCGATCCATGGCTATGCTTATCTATTATGTAATCATTGGGTGGAGAACCTCAGCAGAAGTTATTTCGATGCCTGGCTTAGACGTATTGATGAGATCAATTATGGGGACTCAACTTGAGTCCTCATTTTTTTATACTCTCCTTGTATTGAGACATGTTATTATGGACTTAGGAATATTTACCTATGCATCATTTTACATTTTAAGAATAAATCATCCAGAGGTGAATGGTATGAGTAATAGCAATTTAAACTTTTTTGTCGAACCATTGGAACATTCTATCCGATCTGGCCAAAATGGCTGAGCGGAACGTTTATATTAACCCGAATACTTCTCTAATCAAGCAAGCTTCGTATGTTTGGGGAGAAACGATAACGAAATACATAGGTGAATTTGAGTTAACTCCAGGTATGAAGCAGTATAATTATAAAAATTTATTTGGAAGGACTGTTTGAATCCGTGTCTAACAAGAATGAAGTTCTAAATATTGAACTCGATAATAATGAAACTGACTTTGATTTTGAAGAAGTGGGAGGTTTCTTATCAAAACAGTTGGAAGATAGCTTTTCTGATTTAGAGCTACTGGAAAGGGATAGAGATAACATATCAGATCCTGATTCATTAGGGAAAATAGTCTTAGATGAGGTCTGGAAACAGTTCGGGAATCAAATTGGTCTCGACATGACTAATGAAACATTAATTCAAAAATATGATAGAGAGCATCCTGAAGAGTATAAGGATATTGCCAATTCCGTTATGCAAGATAAACGATACAAAGATGCCAATAAGGCAATGAAGGAGCATCAACAAGCTGGAAATTTGAAGGATGAATACACAGGAAAAGACTTGAAACTTGGAGAAAAGGCTAATTTAGATCATGTCGTATCAAGAAAAGAGCTATTCGATAATCAAAGAAGGAAGCAAGCAAATTTAGATGTAGCTAGCCTTGCCAACAAAGAGGAAAACCTAAAGCCGACAAACGAATCTTTAAATAAAAGTAAAGGTGCCAAGAGTAACAAAGAGTATACAGAAACCCGTGAGACTAGGGAAAAATCTCTGGTTGAACAAAACGAAAAGGCAAATAAAAAGATTGATGAATCAAATATGTCCGATGCTGATAAACATTGGCAAAAAGAAGAAAATAACAAACGCATGAAAAATAAACTTGCTGCTGATGACGATCTTATGATGAAAGCTGATAACGGAGCAAGAAAAGCAATTAATAAAGATATTCGATTGGATGCCGCTAAAGAAGTGGGGAAAAAAGCTGGAAAAGATGCCTTGAAGACAATGGCTATCTCAGCGCTTTTTACACTGTTGAAAGAAATCATGAATGGTTTAGTCCGTTTTTTTAAGGAAAAATCTAAGTCGCTTAATGGATTCTTATCTAATATGAAAGAATCCATAAGATCATTCTTCTCCAAAATATACAGTGTTCTTCAGACGGGAGCATCAACTTTAATCGGCACAATAGTATCTGAAATTTTCGGACCTATAGTAAGTCTATTCAAGAAATTATCAAGTTTTATTAAGCAAGGGATATCGTCTGTTGTTGAAGCCTTTAATTTTCTTCGAGATAAGAAAAATAAGGAAAAACCTTTGTCCGTAAAGGTAGCACAAGTTGGAAAAATAATAACAGTTGGATTAGTTGGTGGTAGTGCGATTTTCTTTGGAGAGGTTTTTGAAAAATTCTTATTTACTACAGTTCCTGGAATGCAAATTGAGATTCCGCTGATTGGCACTCTTGCGAATATGATTGGATTGTTTTTATCAAGCTTAGTATCTGGATTAGTAGGCGCAATAGTATTAAATCTTATCGATAAATTTATCTCCAGAAAGGCAAAAGAAGAGATTGATCAGCAAATTATTAATAAGAAAAATAAGCTTATGAATCTTCAGCAGGTACAACTATTTGCAGCTGAAAGCCATGTAGCAGCATGTAAAGAAAATGTTATGAGCGAAATTTCAGAGAATCACGCATTAGCGAAGGACATAATGCAACAATCGCTTATTAAGATATTTGCTGGAGATAAGGCCAATGATTCAAAAAATAAAGAAATCATTAGTGATAATCAGAAAAGTTTAGTTCAAATGCAAAATGATTTAGAAGATTTACTTTGAGGTGATCAGAAATGTCAATTAAAACCGAAACAAAGCATAATCAAAATAAAAACCAGATAGCCATTATGAATAACAGCTCCAATGATTTCAATAAAAAGAAAAATAAATTAAAAGAATTTAGTGAAAAAATACCTAAAGAAGAGATTTTACCTAGTGTTCCAGGTTCAAGGGGACCTTTTGGGTTGTTTGATTATAAAGTAACGGGGGATGACCTGAATAGGCTGACTCAAAATATTCAGGATAAAATGATTAAACAGAATCAAGTTCTTGTTAGAACAATTAAAGAATTTAATACTATCTACGATACGTTTTCCGCATTAGATAAAGAATATATTCATGGAATTTTGATCTCACTGAAAGCAGCTGAAGAAGCTAACGCGAAAGCATTAAAAGGAATTGAAGGCGTTCAAACAAATCAAAATGAGATCACACAAATAATTAATCAGCAGAAGCAAGTAATCCAAGTTTTGAAAAAATTCAAAGAAAAAATAGAGAAGATTGAACACTTAACTGATGTTGATATAATTTTCGGTAATCTTTCAACAATGCAAAGTAAACTTAAAGCATTTGAAACCAAGGTTGAGGCTCAAGATCTGACATTAGCCGATCTTACCGATGAAGTGAAATCATTGTTATCTTCACTTTCAGTTTTTCAAGATGATTTCAATTACTTAAAAGAATTTCAAGTTGAACAATTTCAAGCAGTTTCAAATCAAAATGAAAATATATCTAAAATCGAAGTAATAATTACAGAAAATAAGACTAACATCAAAACTCTAAATCAAGAAATTGATATTCATGAAGAGAAACTCAATGAAATGAAACGATTGATTCAGGATAATATCCAGATATTATCTGAAAAAGTTGCTCAAAACAATTCTGAGTTTGATGCCAAACTGGATGTAATGACTAACGAAGTCACAACAAACAAGAAGGATTTTAAGGATGCTATTCAGAAACTCAATGTAGGAATGGAGCAACAAACAGAAAGTATATCTGCATGCATCGAAACTCTAAATAAAGAAATTGATATCCATGAAGAGAAGCTCAATGATATGAAACGATTGATTCAGGATAATATCCAAATCTTATCTGAAAAAGTCGCTCAAAACTATTCTGAGTTTGATGCCAAACTGGATTCAACTATTAACGAATTCACAACAAACAAGATGGAGGTTGAAAATGATATTAAGAAACTCAATGTTGGAATCGAGCAACGAGCAGAAAGTACGAATAGTATATCTACATATCTTAAATCTGAACTCTCAGGGGCAAAAAATGATGTTGTAGAGCTTAATCTGGTGGTCAGAAACTTGTCCAAAGCATTGAAGATTACTCAAGTTATCTCATTTAGTAGTATTACTATCATGTGTGTTCTAGTAGTTTTTATAATAAGTGGGGTTTTATGATGATTTCAGAAAATTACAAATACCAGCTAATTAAAGAAACTAAACAGTTGGATGTTTTCTTGGGACAAACATCTGATTTTGAACGATTAGTTCGAGAAATAACTGATGAACAAAATGATAGAGCTGTTTTAGAGTTAATCAAAAACTTAGGTATCTTAACTAAGAAACAATCCTTACCCAACATGGAACAAAAGCAAGAAAAAATTGTTGAGATGTTATATAAATATCTTGGAGCATCAAATGTTGATGGGATTTTCCAAGAATTAAAAGATTCGTCCAATGTCTCACTAGAAGTGTTACTTAACCAATTAGATGAAATGGTTGGTCTTGGAAATGTGAAGCAGCAAGTTCGTGATTTGATTGATTTTAATCAAGTACAACATTTACGGGAGGAAAACGGACTAAAGAAGTCTAACAAAACTTTACATATGGCGTTTCTTGGAAATCCTGGTACAGCTAAAACTACAGTGGCTCGTATTGTTGGGAGAATGTACAAAGCTATCGGATTACTGAGTAAAGGTCAATTCATTGAAGCGAGCAGGACTGATTTAATTGCTGAGTATCAAGGACAAACAGCAATTAAGGTGAAGAGATTAATTAATCGTGCAAAAGGTGGAGTCCTATTTATTGATGAGGCGTATAGCATAACAGAGAATGATCATAGCGATAGTTATGGGAGAGAAAGCCTTACTGAGTTAACAAAAGCTCTCGAAGATTATCGTGATGACCTTGTTGTGATCGTAGCTGGATATACAAATTTAATGGATAATTTCTTTGAATCCAATCCAGGATTAAAGTCAAGATTCAATACATTTATTTCATTTAGTGATTACTCCCTCGATGAGCTTGTGCAAATATTCAATTACACGTGCAATCAAAATGATTATATAGCCCAAGAAGATGCTATTAAAAAAGTCCGCAATGTGTTGCAAATTAAATTGAATGAAAAAAAAGATCACTTTTCAAATGGTCGTCTTGTGCGAAATTTGTTTGATGACATAACGCTGAATCAATCGAAGAGACTGTCTAGGTTGTCGGATCCTATTACTAAAGAATCGTTGATGTTAATTATTAAAGAAGATATTCCTCAGGATAAAATATTTTAAAGAAGGGATCACTGCTCATAGGCTTTGAACAAAATTCTTAGCATAATAAGGACAACTTCCTACATCAACCTTTGGACTAGATAGATCGGTAATAATACCCTTCATACACAGCGGAAACTAAATTTAAAATAAACACTGGAAGACCTTTATACATATAGGCATGATACTGGAGGTACAAGGAAATGGATAAACGGGATTATTTAGTTAAAACTTTGTCACGAACTAAGAGAAAGGATTATGAAAACTATATTATCAATGCGATTTGGCATAAACTTGATAATATGGAGTTGAAACCTGTAAGTCAACAATATGTAAAGCGTAAAGATGGCAGACATGCTCTAATGGATCTCTACTTTCCACAAATCCAGGTAGCGATAGAAGTGGATGAATCTTATCACAAAAATAATCAAGAAGCAGACAAATTACGTATGGATGACATAATTGCCGCAGTTAATGAAAATGAAAATAATGATTTTATCTGCTTAAGAATTAATGCATCGCAGTCAATAGAAGCGATTAATAAACGAATTATTGAAGTCATTACAATCATTAAAGACAAAGCTTCTAGGACCCAATTAAAGTGGTTGACATATGAAGAAGAACAAAGTCAAGTCAGACAGCAAGAATACCTTTCTATTTTTGATAATGTGTCGTTTAAACAAATAACAGATATAGCCAACAGTGTTTTTGATAAGGGTTATATAGGGTTTCAAAGAAGTGGTTTCCGAGTGTCCGATACACTTTGGGTTTGGTGTCCAAAGCTATCTGTTATTGTTGATGAAGATGCTAAGTCCGCTGCAAGAGGATGGTTAAATTTTTTATCTGATGATTGGACTTATATTGATGAGTCACAAGAAAATCAAACTGAAGACGAAAGAATGGCTCTCATTAAAGATGACTTCAGGTTAAATAAGGAAAGAGCAGTTTTTGCAAATTATAGAGATAGTTTAGGAATAAAACGTTACAGATTTGTCGGGATATTCAAAAGTTCAGGCTTGTCCCCTGACAACAAAAATTATATAAGATATAGCCGTATCGACGATAAAACTAAAGTCTTTAGGGCAGGAGTATTACATGAAGAACATGGCATAAATAAACCAAATGATTAAATCGATAGAAAGTTAGAGCTCTCTCCTTGTAGTTCAAGCTTAAGGACGTTTTGCAGCAGGCCATCGACGTAATCAATTTTCATGCTGCACGACTCCCCGCAATCCGCGAAGGGTACGAATCTCCACCTTCAACTCCTCGTTTCCAGTGTGAGACACAATCACGCCGTCCTTAGATCGCAGCAATTCCTTGGTCGCTTCTTGCGGGTCCTGAATAGCACGAATCAGTGCGACTTCATCAACATACTTAATGTTTCCTTGGGTATGTGATGCAAGGATTTGCAACTTGACGTATTGATCAGGATAAATCCTACGAACCTCTTCCCATTGCATGGCTGGCACCTCCCGTTGGGTTTATTCCGCTTCCGTATAGAACAGTTTAAGCAGAATATTCTGCGGATAATTTCCAAAGTGCTCCCCGAAGATGGTAAGTCCGCCTTTGTTTTTAGAATTCCCGTCAATCCCAATCCTCAGCTTAATGAAGGGGGAGTCTTCGATCTTTAGCTCAGCGAGGGTGACCGATGATATTTTTTGACCGTCTATTCCAGTATCCTTCTTTGTTACTCTTAAATGCTTCAAAAGGCCATACTGGCTTAGTTCGTTATCCCACCAGTTTGGTGTTAATTTCCCGCGCACATCTGAGAAATTCCCCGGAGCCGTCCAGGTGCCTAAAAAAACATCGTTGATATAAAAAGCAATATCACTCGGCCAATTATTGTTGGACCCAGGAAACTCTGAAGAAAGCTCCAAGGATAACTCTAGTAATTCTGCAGTGAAATTGTGGTTGAAATCATTCGGAATCATATATTCAACGAAGCCCTCCGCAAACCAAAGTAAGGAAGCCTCGATCCGGTCATTGGAAACGAAGGTCCGTTGATCGTCTAACTTTCCGATGATTTTTGCCTGGCTGGCTAATCCGCAGGTGGGGGTGACTGAAAAATTAGAATAGTATCCCAGCTTGATTTCATTCGTAATGACTTTAAAAGGAAGATGGAGCTTTTGCGGGAAGTTGAGGGCAATATGATCGACAGCAACAATGAAATTCTTCTTTCGGCTGTCGGTAGCCTCCAGATTGTCCTGGAGCTTGATGATCTTGGCGTCCTCCAGTAACCGGATATGGCGTGAGACGATAGCTTTACTTAAGTTAAGTTTTGTGGCGAGCTCACTGACCGTAAGCGGCGTATGTAACAATAGTCTAAGAATCGAAGCTCTTGTGTCAGATGCCAATGCCTTCAAAACAGCAATGCCATGATCATCGAGTTCTAAGAACATATGGACCTCCAATTGTTAACTTTTTGGTTTACAATAAACGATCTGGTTAAGCGCTGATTTTATTTAGTATACCACAAAGTTGAAAATCAGGAATAACGCTGATAGAGCCTTGAAAGAACGCTTTCATCATGATAGTATTTGCTTGCTTGCGGGGGAGATTTACTATCTAAACCACAAAGAAGTTAACTTTTATTGTTGTGGACTACTAAGATGGGAGCTGAAGCTAAATGACACATAGGATGGAATACCCGCGTCCGCAGTTCGTCAGAGACGCATGGCTTAATTTGAATGGAATCTGGCAATTTGAATTTGATGACAGGAATGTGGGAGCTGAACAGCGATGGTTTGATCCAGGCCAAAATTTCAGTCAGACCATTCAAGTTCCCTTTGCTTTTCAAACCCCTGCCAGCGGAATACACGATACCGCTTTTCATGACTATGTCTGGTATAAGCGCAATTTCACACTCGATCCAAGCTGGTATGCGAAACGTGTTGTTTTACATTTTGGAGCGGTAGATTATAGAGCTTGGGTGTATGTGAATGGTCAATATATCGGGATGCATGAGGGTGGACACACTTCATTTTCTTTTGATATTACACATGCCTTAACCGGACAGGAGGAACAGGTAACTGTTCATGTTGAGGACCCTTCAACGGATGAGACGATACCGCGGGGCAAACAGTTCTGGATAGAGCAGCCGGAAAGCATCTGGTATACCCGTACTACAGGGATTTGGCAGACCGTGTGGCTGGAGGCGGTAAACCCTGTTCATATTCAGCAGGTGAAGTTTACGCCCGATTTGGATCAAGGGAGTGTTGGAATAGAGGTTAAGTCTGAGGGGTATGGATCTGAAGAATTAGATTTGGAACTTCGTATTTCTTTTGGCGGAGTACCTGTTATTCAGGACCGGATACGATTGTTACAGCCTATAACACGCAGAATGATAGATCTATTTGGGTTGAAAATATTTCGCACAAACTTTCACCGTGCCGGCTGGACATGGAGTCCGGAAGCTCCTAATTTGTTTGATGTGGAAATGAAGCTGTACGATCGCGGGGTTGAGGTGGACTCTATAGAGTCGTATTTCGGCATGCGGAAGGTTCATACAGAGAATGGTATGGTCTATCTGAATAACAAACCTTATTATCAAAAGCTTGTACTGGACCAAGGGTATTGGCAGGAAGGATTACTTACGGCGCCAACGGATGAACACCTGAGGAAGGATATTGAATTAGCCAAAGAATTAGGGTTCAACGGTTGCCGTAAGCATCAAAAGGTCGAGGACCCGCGGTTTTTATACTGGGCAGACCGGATAGGGTTCCTTGTGTGGGGAGAATGTGCGGCGAGTGCCTCTTACAATAATGATGCTGTAGCCCGGTTAACTAAAGAATGGATTGAGATTATTGACCGTGACTTCAATCATCCCTCTATTGTGGCCTGGGTCCCGCTTAACGAAAGCTGGGGAATTCCGCTGGTGAAATCGGATAAGCAGCAGCAGTATCACAGCGTAGCGATGTATAGTCTGATTCATTCATTGGATAATACCCGGTTAGTCATATCGAATGACGGATGGGAAATGACGCTGACTGACATTTGTGCGGTACACAATTATCAGCATGGCAGAGCGGATGAGCCCGATAAGTATGAGGAATTTAAAAGGATTCTTTCTACGAAGGATACGATGCTTGCTTCCAAGCCATCAGCCCGGAGTGTGTATGCAGACGGTTATGAGCATCGGGGCGAGCCGATCTTGTTAACTGAATTCGGTGGTATAAGCTATAAGGCTGGCGCTGAAGATGGCTGGGGATATACCAGTGCACAATCTGCAGAGGATCTTGTTCTGGAATACGGAAGAATCATGAAGGCGGTATACGCGTCCAAGATTATTTATGGGTATTGTTATACGCAGTTAACGGATGTGGAGCAGGAAATTAACGGCCTGTTGGCCTATGACCGGACACCCAAATGTGATCTGTCGTTAATTAAAGAAATTAACAGTGAGTGGCATCTGCGGACCATTTAACCGGGCCTATGTAATGATAAGGAGCTGATGAATCGATGACAAATGAAAACTTGCTGCAAAAAATCGGGCTGGTAGTAGACAGGCTTATGAACCTGGGCGGCAGCGACTATGAAAAGGATAAAACAGTGGTTCAGGCCGATACCAGAGTAGGGATTGTGCAACGGGATTTCGGAATTGAAGAATGGGATTGGCCTCAGGGCGTAGGTCTTTACGGTCTTTACAAGCTGCAGAACTATTACGGCGATATACGCTATATGGAATTTTTCCGGAATTGGGTTTCCCGTAACCTGGAGACGGGCCTGCCTTCCAAAAACATTAATACAACAGCTCCTTATCTGCCTTTGGTGCTGCTCCTGGATCAGCTTGAGCCCTCCGGCGAACTGGAGGAGCTATGCCGGGAGCATGCGGATTGGCTCATTCATGAGCTGCCCAAGACCAAAGAAGGAGGTTTCCAGCATACGGTCACTGCGATTGGCAACCGGGACGGCATTCACCTGCACAACGGACAGTTATGGATTGATACACTCTTTATGGCGGTGCTGTTTCTGAACCAGGCGGGGCGCAAGTTCAACCGCCCGGAGTGGGCGCATGAGGCTGAACACCAGATTCTGCTCCATATCAAGTATTTGTTCGACAAACATACCGGCCTGTTCTTCCATGGCTGGAGCTTCGAACGCAATGATAATTTCGGCAGTATCTTCTGGTGCCGCGGCAATTCCTGGTTCACGTATGGTATTGTCGATTATCTGGAAGCCTGCCAGGATTCGATTAGTCCGGGGTTCCGGCGGTTTCTGATTGATACGTATACTGCTCAGGTCAATGCCCTGGTCTCGCTCCAGGCAGCTTCCGGTCTGTGGCATACCGTCCTGCAGGACCCGTCCAGCTATGAAGAGGTATCGGGATCGGCCGCAATCGCCGCAGGGATTATCAAAGGTATTAAGGCTGGTATTCTGGATGCCTCCTATCAGGCTGCGGCAGACAAGGCCATTCAGGCGGTGTGTCAAAATATTAGCGCAGACGGCACCGTGCTGAATGTGTCGGCCGGAACCGGCATGGGGATGGATAAGGAGCATTACAAGAACATTGCCCTCCGACCTATGGCCTACGGACAGTCCTTGGCTCTTATCGCTTTGTATGAAGCGTTAAATTAAACAGCAGAAAGCCTGATCCTTGAGCATTTACGCCAGAGGATTAGGCTTTTTTTCACAATAAATTATGTTAAGATTACGTTAATTAACACTTGGAAATTGACGAACGGGGAGAGAGAAGTAGTGACTGACTTTACAGCGATTCGAGACCTGTTCCACATTACGGAACCGTGCGGATTCGATCATGAATCGTTAACCCCGTGGCTGGAACGCTACGGGCATATTCCGCAGGTGTTGCGGGCGTATTATAGGGAGCTTGGGGCCCACTCTGCATTGAACGCGACTCAGGATGTTCTGGTTCAGCCTCACAATTTTCCGCGTTATATGGAAGAAGACTATTGCATCTTTTATACCGAAAATCAGGAAGCCTGCGTCTGGGGAATCCGTGCAGCGGATATGAAGCTTGATAATCCTCCCGTTTATGTGCGCAGCGGAGAAGAATGGGAGCGCCTGCGTTCGACTGTCAAGGAATTTTTGCTGGCCATGGCCCATATGCAGGCAGTGCTGGCGATGGAGGATAGCAGCGAAGAATATTGGGAGATCGATGAGGCTGTTACGGAGCGGATTGAGCAGAATTTTCCATCCCGCCAAGCGGATTCAGATTTATACACGGGGGTTCGTTTTTTTGGCCGGCCGGGTGAATTGATTATGATTATGAACAACAACGGTGGCCATCTGCTAATGTTCGCGGCCGAAGACGAGGAACGCCTTGATGAATTGTACAACCTCTTTGAGCAGTGGACGGATCAATAGCTCCTTCCGCGTCAAAAGGGCCTGACCGCAGTCAGGCCCCGCTCAACATACATCAAACAGCTTTCATTCCATTTGAACTGGAACCAAGTTAAATTTGCAACTGTGGAGGAATCTGACTTCATAAAAGTAACATATACCGTATGGGGTTCCTACCGCTGTTCCGGCATTGATCGGGATATTCTTAACTGACCATTTCTGCCATCCATACTTGTTTTAGCTGTACTACTGAAGTCCACATTTTAAATGCTATAGCCTTCCGCTTCAAATTTCAATGTGTTAAATTTAGTCCGCTCCCTTAACCATACACCCGCACCTCAATAATCTCCGCATACTCACTGCCGTTGGTCTCGAGCACCACCACACGCAGGCGGCCTGTTCTCACAGCTTCGTGCAGCGTGTGTACCCGTTTGCGCTTGTGGTTGTCATGTTCCCCGGCAACTGCGGTCCATTTGCCTTCCTTGTAAGCTTCAATACGATACTCCTTAACGAGCGTTGGCAGGATTTCGTAAGGCGTAATATGATGATGCAGGTTGATCAGGTCCTCGTTCACATCGTCGTTGAAGGTAACGTGAACCTCGCACAGAGTTACCGGCTCGTTCCAGGCCAGCTCCAGCCATTCCGGCTGGCCGGAGTTCATCTTGTCAGAGGACCACAGATGCGGGCCTCCATAAGGACGAAGGTATCCGTCGATGACTTTATCCGCAGCGAAGGCGCTCGTTGTCCCGGACAGGCGAAGGCATGGGGCTTGGTGATCAAATTTCTTTTTGTCCCACTGCACTACGGGCTGTGCAGGCGGATTCTCGCCGAAATCCCGCGAGGCTGCGGGGGTCTCACTATGCCCGTAGGCGAGCATACCCGAAGCTGGCTCATCTGCCATATGCAGCGACAGTGCAGGATTGGCCTTCAAGATCAGGAACGCGTTGCGCGGTGACTCCGGCTTCCACTGAACCGGGAGCTTCACCCACTGGGCGGCTCCGGCCTGAGCGGGAGCGGATACAGACTGGATTAACGTATGGGGAATATAATTCTCGGGCCGACCGGTCTCCCATAGCTCTACTGTCAGCTCTGCGGCTTCAGCCGCATCGACTAGCAGTCCGATCCCATTAAGCTCAGGATCGGCCGGAATGGTGATGCCTATGTTAGTGGTGAGCGGGACGCTGAACGCAGATTGCTCCACAACGAACCGGCTCCGCTCGCTGGAAGCGCTGACCGTAGCCGCAAGTGCCAGATCGGCTTCATCCTCGTTGCGCAGCCCGAGGACAGAAGCATCCTGGCGCAGCATCGTCTGCTGCAGCTCGTTCAGGTGGGCCGCATGCAGTTCGCGCGGCGATATTCCCTTGGCGGCGCAGAGTGCCGCGCCGATACCGGCGGCCTCGCCGATGACCGCGCAGGTAGCCATGACGCGGGTCGTGCCGAACGCGACATGCGAGGCGCTGATGTCGCGGCCGGCCATCAGCAGATTATTGACGTTCACGGAATACAGTGAACGGAACGGGATGTGATAGCTGCCGTCCGAATACATATGCTTCGAGCCTGACTCTGTAGCGTACACTCCCTGCGGCGGATGCAGATCAATGGACCAGCCGCCGAACGCCACACGGTCCGGGAATTCGCGCTGGGCCAGGATATCGTTCTGATTCAGGACATAATCGCCAATGAACCGGCGGTACTCCCGCTTGCCCGGAGTGGAACCGACCCATTCCAGTGTCATGTTGTCAGCGTCGAATTTGCCGGAGTTCTTAATATAGTCCCAGATCCCGTAGATCACAGACCACAGCTCGTCGCGGATGGCCTCATTGTCGTGAACAGTGTCCTGTTCGCCGCCGAATTCGATCCACCAGTAGGCGCAGCCATTGTCTCCGCTGCGGATGATGCGGCGCTCGGCAATAGCGGTTTGTGTAATATCCTTTGCCATGGCTGGAGCAATATATTTGACCGGATGGCCTGCGTCCTTGGTATAGAAGAGCAGTGTGCTGCCGAGCGTAATATCATCTGCGATTAACGGTGCCCATTCCTCATTATATTCTTCGCGTGCTTCACGGCCCAGCCGGTACTCTGCCCCTGCCAGGAAGCCTGCCAGGCCATCTCCCGTACAGTCCAGAAAGACCGCGCTTTCAAAAGTAATTCTCCGCTCCGACCCCATCATCCACCCGGTCACGGACCGGATGCTCCGCTGGCCGCTGCCATCCTCGTAAGCATCGACCTCATGAACATCCGTGTTCAGAAACAGCTGAATGTTCGGTTCGGCCTTAACCGCTTCAAGCACAACCATATCCCAGAGATACGGATTGCCGTCTTTGTTGCGGTACTGGTTCTCCACAAACAGCTCACCCATGATTCCCGTCTCACGGGCATACCGGTGGATACCGTGCGAGGTTGCGCCGCATACCCATACCCGCACCTCACTGCTGGAGTTACCGCCGAGCACCGGACGGTTATTAATCAGCGCCACACGCTGGCCCAGCCGGGCTGCCGCAATCGCCGCGCATACCCCTGCCAGTCCGCCGCCTACCACAGTTACATCCGTGTTGACCGTTTCCCTGCGCATTGTTGAACCTCTCCTTTGGTGTGTGTTAATATATCCGTAGTTTCATGATAGGATAATCGTTAACCAAATGACATGCATATAATTTCTTGGGACATATACTTTATTTCATTGAATAATGCATCTAAGGAGAGTCAGACATGCGCATGAATTGGTCGGTTCGTCCGGCAGCCTACATCTATTGGGAGCAAAAAAAACAGTTCCTGCTGGAGCACGACACCTACCCTGTGTGGACCTTATTTGCGGTGGAGCAGGGAAAGTTCGCTTACCGCTTCGGAGACCACGAAGGAGAGGGCGGATTCGGGGACATCATTGCATGTCCGCCGGAGACAACCTTTTACCGCAGAACGGTTAGTCCGTTGACCTTTCATTTCATACAATTCGAATGGGAGGAAGAGGGGGGACCGGAGGACGCCGCAACGCTTGGAGGCAGATGGACTGTCAGGGATGTGGAACGTCTAAAATCTACATACCGCTATATGCAGAGTATCGGAAGAGGGATTCAGGAGGAGCCGGGGTATAGCCGGATGAAGCATATGCTGGAGGATCTATGGAGGCTGCTTGAAATCGAGCGCAGCAGTGCATCCGAGGAGGTGCGCTCTGGAGAGACAAGTCCGGGCCCGCTGATGCAACAGGCTAAGCAATGGCTGCTGGAGCACGCTTGTACACCTATGACCCTGCAGGAGCTGGCCGCTACCCTTGATATTACTCCAGTACAATTAACGCGGCGTTTCCGTGCCGCCTATGGGACGGCCCCTTCAGACTTCGTAACCGGACTCCGGCTCAGACGGGCCTGCCAGCTCTTGGAGGATTCCAGACTGCCCATTGAAGGGATCGCCCAGCAGTGCGGTTACGAGAACGGCTTCTACCTAAGCCGGGTGTTCACGGCGAAGCTGGGCTTAACGCCATCCCGGTACCGTAAGCTGCACCGCTTATAATTAATAACGATTAGCGCAGAAATTAAATTTTTGCCGCTCCAGAGACCTATTCGCTCTATGTAAGGAAGTAAGGCTGTATCGTTATAGTAGTATATGGGTATGTAGATGGAATAGGGAGGGGGGAATTACATGCTTAAGCACAGGTTTGGATTATTCTTGCTGGTCTCAGTATTCTTGTTGTTTGTTGCAGGCTGCGGATCTTCGAAATCGGATGTTATTGATCAGCTAGTGTCCAAGGAAGAGAATGTACTCCATATGCATATGTTCTCCAGTTCACGGGAATGGGATGACGAAGTAAATAAGGTACTGAATTCCGAGTCTGCACTCGTGGAGCATATCCCTCATGTAACTGTGCATACAGAGGAGAAGAAGCTGAAGTGGCTGGAGGTACTGGGCCTGGAAGCGAAACGGCCCGTAATTGTGATTTTTGATCATGAACAAATGGTCTATCACACAAGTGAGCCTGAACAGCTGAGAGAGTATGCTAAGACACTTGATTAAAATAATCTGATTCACTCATTTCAGCGGGCTACTACGAGAGTGAATTCTACACTTCCATAGTGCAGCGATAGTAAGGGATGTTATCAATCCCCTGCTGTCGCTGTTTCTGTTTGCAGGACAAAAAAGTATAAAAAACAAGAAAAAGAACATAGAAAGCGCAAGAAAATTAAACTTATACGAACTATAATTGGTTATGCTTACATATCGTTGATTGAATATTCGTACCTATCGCCCGTGTGAAGGAGGACTTCCGAATTTGAGAACATTCCGTAATCCGGTGCTGCCGGGCTTCTACCCTGATCCTTCGGCCATCCGCGTAGGTGAGGACTATTATCTGGTTACTTCAAGCTTTGAATTCTACCCCGGGGTTCCGATTTTCCACAGCAGGGATCTTGTCCACTGGCGCCAGCTGGGCCATGTGCTGGACCGTCCGTCCCAGCTCAATCTGGACGGTATTCTCCCGTCGAGGGGGATTTGGGCGCCGACCCTCCGGTATCATCAAGGTCTCTTTTATATGATCACAACGTTCGTAGATAATCACAAGGACCCGCATAATTTTTATGTCACATCCGCCGATCCGGCGGGAGACTGGTCAGATCCGGTCTGGCTGGAGGATGCGCCCGGCATTGATCCCTCCCTGTTCTTCGATAAGGACGGCAAGGTCTACTACAACGGTAACCGGGTGCCTCCCGGGGGCCAGGATTATCCTAAGCATATGGACATCTGGCTGCAGGAGATTGATCTGGCGCAGGGCAGGCTTACCGGCCCGAAGCATACTCTCTGGCAAGGTGCGTTGAAGACTGCACATGCCCAGGAAGGGCCGCATCTGTATTCCACCAGAGGATGGTATTATCTGCTGATTGCCGAGGGCGGCACCGGCCATACCCATGCGGTAACGGTTGCCAGAAGCCGGAACGTGACAGGGCCTTATGAGGGGCACCGGGCCAACCCGATCCTGACCCACCGCCATCTCGGCAGAGAGTACCCCATCGTGAATACGGGCCACGCGGAACTTGTCGAGACGCAGCATGGGGAGTGGTGGATGCTCTGCCTGGCCTCCCGGACCTGCGGGGGATATTACCGCAACCTGGGCCGGGAGACCTTCCTGACTCCGGTCAAGTGGGAGGACGAATGGCCGGTAGTCAATCCCGGCAAGGGCGTACTTGAGCTTGCGGGGCCAGCACCGGATTTGCCGGTGACGCAGTGGCCGCTGCTGCCGGTGCGTGATGATTTTGCTGACGGGGAGCTTAGCCCCGTCTGGAACTTCCTGCGCACGCCGCGCGGTGAATTCTGGAGCCTCAGCGAGCATCCGGGACATCTGCGGCTGCGGCTGAAGCCGGAGGTGCTTGCAGAGACCGGCAATCCGGCTTATATCGGAAGACGGCAGCAGCATCTCAGCTTCAGAGCCGCAGCGGAGATGCGCTTCCAGCCGGAGGCCGCAGGCGAGAGCGCCGGACTGGCGCTGCTCCAGAATGCGGACAACCACTTCCGCTATGAACGGGCGCTGGAGGATGGCAGGCAGCTGCTGAAGCTGACCGTGCGCAGCAGGGGAGCTGAGCAATTGCTGGCCTCTGCGCCGTATCCGCTGGATACCGTACAGCTTAAGGTGGAAGCCAGGGGGCAGGATTACAGCTTTTATTATAGAGCCGCAGATTCTGACGCCTGGACCGCACTGCATGAACGGGCTGAGGGCAGGGTGCTGAGCACGGATTGGGCCGGAGGCTTCACAGGGGCTTATATCGGAATGTATGCCAGTGCGGGTGGAGCGCAAAGCAGCAATGTTGCGGATTACGGCTGGTTCAGCTATGAAGAGCTTGAATAGATCTTGATTAGACAGAGATGGAGGAATACGATGAATAATAAATATGATTCCGAAGTTTATCCAATCCCGGAGCTGCCGCAGATTCCGCAGCGGACCTTCCGTATTACGGACTATGGGGCAGAAGCTGAAGTGCTGTTATGTACGTCTGCTATACAGGATACCCTGGATGCCTGCGCTGCTGCAGGAGGAGGAACGGTGATTATCCCGCCGGGAATCTGGCGCACCGGGCCGCTGACGCTGCATAGCCGGATCAATCTGTGTGCCGAGCGGGGGGCGCTGGTATGCTTTGAACCCGACTACAATCTGTACCCGCTGCTGTTCTCCCATTACGAAGGGACAGCCGGCTGGCGTTGCCAGGCTCCGCTGGACGGGGAGGATTTGAGCGATGTAGCCATAACCGGTGAAGGCATCTTCGATGGCAGCGGTGAGGCCTGGCGTCCAGTGAAGCGCTTCAAGCGGACGGAACTGGAGTGGAATAGCCTGCTTGCCTCCGGGGGGGCCGTGGATGAACAGGGCGAGATATGGTGGCCTTGCAAGGAAGCGCTTGCGGGAGAAGCTTATGTTCTGCAGCTGAAGGAGAAGGGCGAGACAGGAATGGAGGCCTATCTCCCTGCCCGTGCGTATCTGCGTCCTGCGCTGCTGAGCCTGCGGAATTGCCGGAGAGTGCTGCTGGAGGGGCCGACCTTTCAGAATTCTCCTGCCTGGTGTCTGCACCCCATGGGCTGTGAGCAGGTTACGATTAGACATATTCAGGTCCGTAATCCGTGGTTCTCCCAGAACGGGGACGGCCTGGATCTGGAGTCTTGTACACATGCGCTGGTGGAGCATTGCAGGTTCGATGTAGGCGACGATGCCATTTGTCTGAAATCGGGCAAGGATGAGGAAGGCCGCCGGGCAGGTAGAGCCTGCCGGTACATTACGATACGCCATTGTACGGTCTATCACGGTCATGGCGGGGTAGTCATCGGCAGTGAAATGTCGGGCGGTGTGCATGCAGTCCGGGTGAACGATTGCGTGTTCATGGGTACGGACATCGGGCTGCGCTTTAAGAGTACCCGGGGAAGAGGCGGCGTCGTGGAGGATATCCGGGTAGAAAATATACAGATGTCAGGCATCGTCCATGAAGCGGTATCCTTCCATCTGTTCTATGCCGGGGTGGAGGGGTCTGAGGGCTATGACGAGCAGGAGGTTCCGGTCACGGAGGAGACTCCGCAGTTCCGTAACATCACGCTGCGGAATATGGCCTGCCACGGGGCGGCAACTGCGCTGCTCGTGAACGGGTTGCCGGAAATGCCGCTTGCTGCGCTTACGGTGGAGAACTTCAGCGCCATAAGCAGGCGGGGCATCATCCTGCGCCATGCAGCAGGGCTGAAGCTGGACCGGATCAGGCTGCAGACGCAGGAGGAGCCGCAGGTACAGATGCATAAGTGCAGTGATGTTGAGCTTGTTCGTTCAGGGGAGCTGGCCATCACAGAGGTTTAAGTTAACAATAGATACGGGACGCAGCGCCGGATATTACCCTTTGGACTCCGGTGAAGGCTGTGCCCCCGCTTCCTTGCGGTACTGGAGCGGGGTCAGGCCGGTTGATTTCTTGAAGGTCTTATTGAAATGGGACAGATGCTCGAAGCCGACTGCCCCTGCAATCTCCTGAATTCTGGCGGGGGTGCCGGCCAGCAGGCGCTGGGCCTCTCGGACCCTGATATGGACGATATATTCCCGGAAATGAAAGCCGGTCAGGCGATGAAATACCCGGCTCAAATAAGAGGGACTGATGAAAAAGTCCTTGGCGGTCTCTTCCAGCGTAAGCGCTTCCCGGTAATGGGCGCGGATATAGGTGGCGACATCGGTTACCAGATGGTGCAGCGGATGGCGGGTGCCGCCAGCCTGGGCCGTACTCTCCGAACGCTGGAGCAGGATCATCAGCTCGGTCAATAGAGCAGTAACACAGGTTTCGTAGAAGGGCCGCCGGATACGGGATTCCTCCAGCATGCGGTTCAGCAGGGACTCCGCTTCATTCTGCTCGCGCAGGGTCAGCCGGAACAAGCGGTAGCGGCTGCTCTGGAACCACTGCTGCTCGTCTCTCAGCACCGGGGGCAGCAGCAGCGGGTCATAATTGATCAGAATCCGCTCGAATTCGGCTTTCTCGGAGCTTGCCGTGGAATGGAGCTCGCGGCCGGGAATCAGAATCAGCTCGCCTTTGTGAACCGTAACCACCCGGTCGTCCACAAAATATACCCGCTCCCCGTCCGTCAGGTAATACAGCTCAGTCCATTCATGGCTGTGGGGGCGCGGCATCGCAGTGATGCCTTTGCGCTTCATATGCTGGATGCTGAAGCGTCCGTCTTCAAGATGATATTTGGGATTAGGGCCAGATACGCTGTTCATACATCTCCTCTTCTCCTGGAAGCTGTTAGAGTTATTATAGAATACATTCAGGTTGCTGTGAAAGGAGCCGTCCATGTTAATTATAGTCTCGAAGAATGCCGGAGAAGGATACAGCAGTCTGCAGGAGGCGCTGGATTCCATTCCTCAGGGGGAAATGCAAGCAGTAACCATACGGATTAAGCCCGGGATCTATGAGGAAAAGGTTACGATTGCCCGCGAAGCCCCGCCCATCCTCCTGCTGGGAGAGGATCAGCATTCCACCATTATCTCGTGGAATGATAATGCCCATACGCTCGGCGCAGACGGTGAGCCGCTGCGCACCTTCCGCACTGGTACACTTAACGTGTTTGCAGAAGACTTCACTGCCGAGAATCTGACCATCCGCAACACTTCCGGCCCGGGAACAGGACAAGCGGTCGCGGCGTTCGTCGATGCCGGGCAGGCTGTGTTCCGGCGTGTACGTCTGTTAGGTGACCAGGATACCCTGTATACCGGGCCGGGGCGGCAATATTATGATGATTGCTACATTGAGGGGGATGTGGATTATATTTTCGGTCCGGCCACCGCGTTGTTTGACCGCTGCCATCTCCATAACAAGCGTTCCAGAGGGTATATCACAGCGGCTTCAACGCCGGAGGGAGCCGCCTTCGGTTATGTGTTCCTGGACTGCCGGATTACCGGCGGCGAAGGGGTAAGTGAGTGCTATCTCGGACGCCCTTGGCGCCCTTACGCGCATGTCGCCTTCATCCGCACGGTGATGGACGGTTCGGTGACCGGCGAAGGCTGGCATAACTGGGGGCAGCCGGACCGGGAGCAGACCAGCCGCTATGAAGAGTATGGCAGCAGCGGCCCCGGTGCTTGCCCGGAGGGCCGGGTAGCGTGGTCACGCCAGTTAACTGCGGAGGAAGCCGCACAGTACCGGATTCTGTCTGTGCTGGACGGTTGGCATCCCGAGGGTTATTAATCGCTTGGACTATGGTATACGCGAACCCAGAAATTCAGGATTGGAGGATTACCCTGATGGAATCACTTGAACAATATATCAATCAACTGACGGCTTCTGCACCGCGCAGCTCTGCCTTCAGAGCAGACCTTTCATTTGAACAATGGCGGGCATCCCTTAGCGCCAGGTTTATAGAGCGGCTGGGCGGATTTCCCGCTAGGAGGGCGGCGCTTGAACCGGTACAGCTGGAGCGGACGGTCTGCAGCGGATATATTCGCGAACGTATCGAGATTACCACCTATGAAGGACTTAGAATGGCCCTGTATCTCCTGATCCCGGAGGAGCCGGCAGGCTCTCCCTGTCCGGCTGTGCTGGCTATTCACGGGCATGGCTACGGCAGCCGCGAGATTACCGGCTTGAATCCGGACGGGTCGGAGCGGACGGGGGACCCGGGACTGCATAAGGATTTTGCCGTCTCTCTGGTGAAGCAGGGCTTCGTCGTTGCGGCTCCCGAGGTACTCGGATTCGGAGACAGGCGTCTGGCTGAGGACCTCGCCAGCGGCGAGCCTGGACGTAATTCCTGCTTCCGCCTGTCCTCGGCACTGCTGATGGCAGGGCAGACGATGGCAGGCTGCCGTATTTATGAGACGATGCGGGCGCTGGATTATCTGCAGGAGCGGGAAGAGGTTGACGGGGAACGGATCGGCATTATGGGCATCTCCGGCGGCGGGCTGGTGGCGGGCTTCACGGCTGCACTGGATGAACGGATCAGCAGTGCGGTGGTCAGCGGCTACGCCAATACGTTCCAAGACAGCATTCTCACGCGGAATCATTGTCTGGACAATTACATTCCGGGCATTCTGCTGGAAGCGGAGATGCCGGATCTGCTGGGCCTGATGGCTCCGCGGGGGCTATTCCTGGAGGCGGGGGATGAGGACCATTTGTTTGGTCCCGCCGCCGCGAGGCAGGCTCTGGACCGGCTGGAGCAAATCTATGCCGCAGAGGGCCATGGCGGGCAGCTTGCGGCGGATTTTTTCACTGGGGGCCATGAGATTCATGGGGAACCGGCGTATGCCTGGCTGCTTAAGCAGCTTGCCGGTCCGCAGAATTAGGGTAACAAGCGAACACAAACGACAGGAGGAATAGAGATGTCTATACCAGAAGCAGTAAGCACAGGCTTATCCCGCAGAATTGCGGATACATTCATCGGTCAATGCAATGAACAAGGAGAGCACGAATATGTAATGGAGCGCTGGGCGTATGTCCCTGGCATGCTGCTGATGTCAGTGGCCCGGGCCGGGATACAGCATAACGAGCCTGAGTACCTCTCGTTCATGCAGCGGCATATGGACAGCTTCATCGGGGAGGACGGAAGCATCCGCTCTTATTCGCTGGAGGAATATAACCTGGATCAGATCAATCAGGGCAAGAATCTGTTCTGGCTGTACCGTCAGACGGGTGAGCAGCGCTACGCGGAAGCCGCCCATCTGCTGGCAGCGCAGCTCATCGGACAGCCCCGGACCTCTGAAGGCGGCTTCTGGCATAAGAAAATATATCCGTTCCAGATGTGGCTGGACGGATTATATATGGCTTCGCCGTTCCTGGCCGAATACGGGGCGGTCTTCGGGCGTCCGGAGCTGATCGATGAAGCCGCCCGTCAGCTGCTGCTTATTGAGCGCAGAACCCGTGATCCGCGTACCGGCCTGTTCTATCACGGCTGGGATGAATCCGGGGAGCAGGAGTGGGCGGACTCGTCCACTGGATTGTCCGCTCATTTCTGGAGCCGGGCGATGGGCTGGTACGCGATGGCCGCCGTGGACTGCCTGGAGCATTTCCCGCTGACCCATCCGCAGCGGGGAACGGTGATGGGAATTTTTCAGCGGATGTGCGGTGCGCTGGTTGAGGTGCAGGATAAGGAGAGCGGCCTCTGGTATCAGGTGCTGGATCAGGCGGGACGTAAGGGCAACTACCTTGAAGCGACAGGCTCCTGCATGTTCGTCTATGCGATGGCCAAAGCCCTGCGGCTGCGCTATCTGGAGCCTTCCTTCAAGGCAGCGATGCTAAGCGGCTACGAGGGAATCCTTAAGCATCTGGTGACCGAAGATGAACAAGGCGTTCATCTGCACCAGATCTGTCACGGAGCAGGGCTCAGCAAGGACCGCAACGGCTCCTACGATTACTACATTTCCGAAGCGGTTGTATCAGATGTACCTATGGGGGTAGCACCGCTGCTGCTGGCTTCTCTTGAAGTGGAGAGGTATGTTGCCGGGCAATAGACAGCCAACGGAATAAGGGTCATCGTAGCTGGGATTTTGCCGGACGGGCAACCGGTTCCCGGGCCGCATTTTATGATAATATAAAGTGTTGTTACATCTATCAAAGATATGCGGAGGACACAGGCTAATGGATCGGGAATTACAGAGAATCGTTAAGTGGATCAGCGGTCAGACTGCGAGGGTCATCATTGGGATTTCAGGTCACGGAGCATCGGGCAAAACCACATTTGCCGGTCATCTGATCAGCCTGCTCGGGCAGGATAATGTGAATCTATTGAATACGGACCCTTATATTATCGGTTCTAGTCTCAGGAAGTACGCGATGATTGACTATGAATATAACAATGAACATCACCGTGACAAAATGACTGCCTGTCACCCTGCCGCCCATCACACAGACGCTCTGGAGAGAGACATACGTATGCTGAGGGATGGCCTCGACTTGTATACGATGGATACTCACTACACCAAGAGTACGCTGTTATCTTCGCGCAACAAGATTAATATTGTCGAAGGCATGAGTGTTGCTTTTACCGATCCGGGGCTGTATGACCTCAAAGTATACCTGCACACGGATGGGGAGACCGAGCTGAGGCGCAGGGGAATCCGGGATGTGGCTGAGCGGGGCACGGATATCGGATACTTAATGAAGTCCCATGAACAGCGCAGAATTCAGTATGAATTATTCATGCATCCGTATCATGAGAGGTTCGATATTGTGATCAGGAATCAAGATTAAGCATCGTTTATATTCAAAAGAATGATAAAAACTACGGCTCCATCTATCCAGATTTCAGAGGACAGACAGGGCCGCAGTTTTATGATTTAGGGACCGCAACTGATGCTGCATATTTCTCTATCTGCTTCTTATGATGCTTGTCGTGGGAAATGAAATCTCTCAGATACCTGCGGATGCTGAATTTCTTGCCGTCCCCATCGGGATGATTCTGTTCAAGCGCTGCATCGCTTAATGAGGCGGCAAGCACGGTAATCTGGGTCCGGTGCTGGACGAATTGCCGGAGGGCTTCCTGCCGGGTCACTGTCTTGGCATATAGAACTGCATTGGCATTGAATGCATTGAAGTCCAGATGCGCGGCTGTCAGCGGCAGGCCTTCTTGGATTTTGACCAGAGCCTCCTCATAAAAGTATTTGTCCCACAGCATGATGTGGCAAAGGACATCCTGCAGGGACCATTTTCCGGCCTCCAGCGGAGCCTCCCAGGCTGCATCTTCCATGCTGTCCAGCGATTGAATATAGGGGATGAAGGATTCGAATTCAAGAATGAGCTGCTTGTTGGTTTTGGCTGCCATGATCATACCACCTTGTCTGTCAGATTGAATAAGAGATCATATCATTCATTATAATAGGAGTAACTGGACGACAGCCTGTCAGGTTCATAGAATCCATAGACTGGATAAGCTTGTGGAACTCCAACCCAAAAAAATCTAACGGACTGGAGAGACCTTATCCCCACCCCAATGCCACCTTTTGCAGCGTAACGGACTCAGGCGACCTTATCGTCTCTCTCCGAGATTTTTTGGAGCCGAAGTGAAGGGGATAAGGCCTGTGGGGTCCGTTAAGCGCCCCAATGATGACTTTTTTCCCGAATAAGAGCGCCTCAGTCCGTTAAGCCGGGCCAAACGCCCCTGAAGAACAACCCCGCTTCGAAAAGAGGTCATTTGAAGGGGAATTGGTTCTGATCCACTATTTTAAATCTTATGAGGTACTAATTAGAAAATAAAATCCGAAAATATACCAATCATTTACGGGAATCATGCTATAATTTTAACGGATTAATAGGGCTTAAGGATTAAATAAAGCAAGGAAATTTATAATTTGTATGCTTTTATAACTACATAGTCGGGGGAATCAGTTTGTTTATCAAAAGAAGTGTAAGAAAAAAAGTTATCGCAGGGGCACTTGCTGTATGTCTTTCCATCCTGCCGGCTGTCTCAGCTTTTGCGGACAATGTATCCGATCTTGGTGGAAACTGGGCGAAGAATCAAATCAGTAAATGGATGAATCAAGGTCTGATCTCCGGCTACCCTGATGGTGAATTTAAGCCGAATAACCTGGTGACTCGGGCGGAATTAACGGTTTTGATTAATAGGGCTTTTGGATTCACTGAAACGAAAAAAGCTAATTTTAGCGATATCTCCAGCAGTAAATGGTATTATTCAAGTATTTTGCAGGCTAATGCAGCAGGTTACATTCAAGGCTACGAGGATGGGACCTTTAAGCCTGATCAGAAAATCAACCGTCAGGAACTGGCTGTTATCATCAGCAAGTTGCTCAAGCTGACAGCGTCGGCTGCGGCTCCTGAGTTCGTTGATATGGCTAAGAGTGCAGATTGGAGCAAAGGTGCTATCGGGGCTGTAAGCGAGCAAGGTATCATGACGAGTTCCGGTGATGGGAACTTTCGGCCCCTCGCATATGCAACCCGGGCAGAGACAGTAGTCATTTTGGATAGGGCTTTATCCTTACTAAATGCAGCCGGTGAGTATGTAATCATTTATGAAACGCCAGGTACCTATGGTCCGCTGTCAGGAATTTCAGAAGTTGACAGTGATGTAGTGATCAACGTGCCAGGTATCACACTCCGTAATATGAATATCACTGGAGATCTGCTGCTGGGTGAAGGCATAGCTGAAGGTGATGTGCGGCTCCAGAATGTAACAGTAAGGGGCAATACCGCAATTGAAGGCGGAGGGCCTAACAGTATTCATCTTGCGGATTCCACACTGGGTTCTGTGCGTGTTGACAAGGAAGAGGGCGGTGTAAGAGTAGTTGCTGAAGGAAAGACCCAAATCCATAACCTTCAGATTCAGTCCGCTGCTGCCGTTGAATCCCTCACTGGTGCTGAGATTAGTACACTTACGTTATCACCTGAAATACCAGCCGATGCCCGCATTCTGTTGACCGGCAGCTTCAAGGCTGTAAATATTCTTGCATCACGCCTTAACATTGAAATCAGCGGGGGCACTATCGAGACAGTCAATGTTGATAAAACAGCGGGCAGTAATAAATTGGCTAATAGCAGCAATATCAAATCCATGACAATGAACGCCGGTATACAAATATCAGGCAAAGGCAATATCGCTAATGCGGTAGTCAACGCTTCGGGCATTACAATAGAGAATGCTCCAGGTAAACTTACGATCGGCACTGATGTTCCGGCAGATGTGAAAGTGAATATAGCTGGTTCTGATAAAATGGTAGCTGCGTCTTCTGCGATTCCTACAGCGGCCATGTTAGTTGGCGGCGGAGGGGGAGGGACTGGTGGAGGCGGCAGTACGGCTGAAACACCGGCGCCAACAGCAACACCAACGCCAGTACCAACGGAGGAACCGACACCAGTACCAACCCCAGTACCAACGGAGGAACCGACACCAGTACCAACACCAGTACCGACGGAGGAACCAACACCAGTACCAACGCCAGTACCGACGGAGGAACCAACAGCGGCACCAACGGCAACACCAACAGCGCAGCCAACGGCGGTAACTTCACCGTCACCATCGCCGTTAGCGACACCAACAGCGTTGACGTCACCGTCACCGTCCCCATCCTCGTGGCCGGAAGTAACACCGACGCCCACACCTTGGTCAACGGCAACGGCAGCTCCAACACCGCCTAATATTAATCTTAGTCTTATAAAAGGGGTCATTGAGCATGCAGACGGGAAGGTTGTAGATACAGGCACTATATACGTAGAACGGGATAACGATCATACGATTTACATCGCTGGAGTGATGAACGGGCAATTCTTGATGAATTTGCCGGATGGGACGTACAGAATTTACTCCATGCGCTCCACAACTACACAAGAGAATATTTCACTCTACTATATGTTTTACGTTAT
Source organism: Paenibacillus sp. FSL R7-0204 (assembly GCF_038002225.1). Classification (NCBI taxonomy): domain Bacteria; kingdom Bacillati; phylum Bacillota; class Bacilli; order Caryophanales; family Paenibacillaceae; genus Paenibacillus; species Paenibacillus sp. FSL R7-0204. The sequence goes on along the minus strand of NZ_JBBOCA010000001.1, from coordinate 5,625,793 downwards.
GAATGGCAAGGCAGATAGAGAGGTGCATATTCTCATTCCTGAGCAGCAGGCAGGTACGATTCAGTATTCGGACGGGACTGCATTTGAGAATGGAGAAATTTTTGTACAGCGCCTGGACAGTGGGCCGCTTGGCTGGTATAGTGCCGAAATCCAAGCAGGCAGGTTCAACTTTAATTTGCCGGACGGTCATTATAACGTAGAAATGTTAATCTATGGCGAAACTAACAATCAATTAAGAATTAATTATTTATTTGAGGTCATTAACGGGAAGAGCGATCTGGATATAAAATTGCCTCCAAAAATTGAAGGAAACATTAGCTTCGTGGATGGCTCCCCGATTGGCGACGGATGGCTGGAAATTAGAGAAATGAATGCTCAGAATTTCGGGATTTATACGGTCCCTGTGGTTGCAGGTAAGTTTGATCTTTATTTACCGGATGGAGATTATAACATACTGATGTTTAACACTGAGAATTCAAACAGTATACCCTTGCGTACACAGATAAAGATTGTTAATGGTGAACCTGCCGCCGGACCCATTAATATCAAGGTACCTTTAGCAATATCAGGCAAGATATATAATGAGGATGGAACTCCACATGCTAATGGAGTGCTAATGATTACTGAGGCCGGTACGGATTCTCCGCTTTCCTATGCAGCAACAGTTACTAATGGCAATTTTGATTTTTATCTGCCGGATGGGGAATACGATGTGTATTTCTATTGGGATGCTGAGCATCAGAAGAGAATCGATATAAATCGTAAATTTAAAGTTAAAGAGGGCCTGCTTGTTGATCCCCTGGATATTACTTTGGCTAAGGAATAATAACCGAATACAGCAGACTATCAGAAATACAAAGCAGCGCTTCTCCCGTACTTGGAGAGCCGCTGCTTTGTTGCAGATTATATAATCCGCAAGCGATATCAAATAGAAATACAGGAGGTTCATTATGCAACAGAGGGTGCTGCTGATCGAGGATGATGAAGCGATCAGCGAAATGGTCCATTCTTATCTGACCAAAGAGGGCTATGAGGTGGAGATCGCATATGACGGGGACGTGGCGGTGAGCAAGTTCATGGGCGGCCATGCTTACGATCTGGTGCTGCTGGATCTGATGCTGCCGAAGCGCAGCGGCACGGATGTGCTGCAGATTATCCGCAGCGGCAGCCTTGTGCCGGTGCTGATTATGTCGGCAAAGGACAGCGATGTGGATAAGGCGCTGGGGCTGGGCTTCGGCGCGGATGATTATATTACCAAGCCGTTCTCGATGATTGAGCTGGCAGCCCGGGTGAAGGCCGCGATCCGCCGGGCGGGGTATGCTGCATCTGGAAGCCAGGCTGCTGCCGGAAGCGGGGTGCAGGATGGCGGAGAGACACAGCCGGAGAAGCCGAAGGGAATCGAGCTGCGCGGACTGAGCGTGGATCTGGATAATTTCTCGGTGCGGAAGAACGGGCAAGAGCTGAAGCTGACCGCCAAGGAGTTCCACATTCTGAAGCTGTTCGTGAGCAGTCCGGGCCGGGTATTCACCAAGGCGCAGATCTACAGCCAAGTCTGGGAAGAGGATTATTATGGCGATGAGAATGTAATTAATGTACATATGCGCAGATTGCGCGAGAAAATCGAGGATGATCCCTCCCGTCCAGAGTATATCAAGACGCTGTGGGGGATCGGCTACAAGTTGGGGGATGTGCTGCTGTGATCATTCTGTTGCTGGTTCTGCTTGTACTGCTGCTTGTGGTCACTACGCTGCAGTTACTGAAATCACGGCAGCATGCCCGCCAGTTGGACTACATTCACTATAAGCTGGAGAGCATCATAGAAGGCGGATCGCATGAGCGGCTGCTGCTGATGAGCAGCAGTCCGCAGGTGCAGCAGCTGCTGACCGATCTGAACCGTCTGCTGGATGTTAACCATCAGGGAGCGGCTCAGCGGAGCAAGCTGGAGCAATCCATGCGCGGAATGCTGGCGAATGTGTCGCATGATCTGAAGACGCCTCTGACGGTAGTACTGGGCTATATTGAGACGCTGCTGCACGATAGGGCGGTATCCAAGGAAGAGCAGGAACGGATGCTGCGGACGATTCATACCAAGGCCGGAGAGGTCATCGAGCTGATGAACCGGTTCTTCGATCTGGCGAAGCTGGAGTCGGGGGACCGGGACATCCCGCTCTCGCGGGTGGAGCTGGGCGAGGTCTGCCGCCGGAATATTCTGGCCTTCTATGATCTGCTTAGTGAGAGCGGCACGGATGTGCAGATCGAGATCCCGGAAGAGCCGCTTCATATCATGGGCAACGATGAGGCGCTGGACCGGATTCTGACGAACCTGCTCTCCAATGCGATTACCTACGGTAATGCAGGGGGAGTGCTGGGGCTGAAGCTGTACCCGGACGCCGGACGGGTCTGCATAGAAGTGTGGGACCGGGGCAAGGGCATCGCCGAAGGCCACGAGGATAAGGTGTTCGAGCGGCTGTACACCCTGGAGGATTCGCGCAACCGCGATTATCAGGGCAGCGGCCTGGGGCTGACGATTACGAAGCGGCTGACCGAGCAGATGAACGGCACCATTTCCCTGAGCAGCCAGCCAAATGTGCGTACGGCATTTACGCTCTCTTTTCCCAGACAGTCCTTCTGAAGCTTCTTAAGAATTAAGTAAGATTTCAGTAAGAAAAAAGCAAATTCCGCCCTGTAGAATAAATACCAGGAAGAACAAGACGAGGCTAAAGGGGATAACGGAAAATGACAACGATACTCCGGACATGGGATCTGACCAAGGTCTATGAGGATAAGGAAATTGTGCGCAATGTGAATATGGAGATTAAGCAGGGTGAAATTTACGGATTCCTGGGACCGAACGGCGCCGGCAAAACAACGGTAATGAAAATGATCACGAATCTGGTGAAGCCGACGGCTGGCGAGATTGAATTTGCCGGGGAGAAGATGACCCACCGCTCTTACGACATGCTGAAGCGCATGGGCAGCATTATTGAATACCCGGTGTTCTACGACAAGCTGAGTGCCCGTGAGAACTTGGCGCTGCATGGGGAGTATATGGGCTTTTATGATGCCAACGCGATAGAGGAAGCGCTCGAATTGGTGAAGATGAGAGCGGTGGACAGCAAACCGGTTAAGAATTTCTCCCTCGGGATGAAGCAGCGATTAGGAATTGCCAGAGCGGTCATGACCAAGCCGGAACTGCTGATCCTCGATGAACCGATTAATGGGCTGGACCCGCTTGGAATCAAGGAACTGCGCGAGGTGTTCCGTATGCTGAGCCGTGATTATGGCATGACCCTGCTGATCTCCAGCCACATTCTGGGTGAAATCGAACAGATTGCCGACACGATCGGCGTAATCCGTGAAGGAGTGCTGGTGGAGCAGGTGGCAATGGATTCGATCCGGAGCCAGCAAACCCAGTATATCGAGCTGGTGACCAGCGAGTGCACGAAGGCCGTCTTCGTCCTGGAGGGGAAGCTGGGTCTCCGCAATTACAAGGTGCTTGACCCGCGGACCATTCGTGTCTATGAAGACATCCCGCAGCTAGAGCTGAGCCGGGCCCTGTCCGCAGCAGAGGTGGAGCTGGAGAGTATGAGCAAGAAGCATCATTCGCTGGAGGATCATTTTGTGGAACTGATGGGGGGCGTCAACCATGTTTAAGTTAATCCGGCTGGAGCTGCGCAAGAGTAAATTCACTTTTCTTAAGGGTGTGCTGATTGCAAATTTGGCCATTCTGGGCTTCATGATTCTCATTGCTTTTACGGGTATGGATGAAGGAGACTTCGGGACGTATGGCGATTTGTTTCAAGGGGTATCTGTTTTTGTAAAAGCAATCTATATCATCTTCGCCTCTGTACTGATCAGCAAGCTGGTCATCGACGAATATAAGAATAATACAATCACAGTGCTGTTCATGTATCCGGTACCGCGTAAAATGCTCATGGCGGCCAAACTGATTATTGTCTTTCTGTTCACCTTCTTTACTATTTGGCTGTCTAATATAGTGATCAGCGGTATTCTTGCAGGTATTGGATATTTCCTGCCTGACCTCATTGAGGGAACGCTGACGATGGATCTGGTCATGACCTACTCTATGCAAGCGGGAATGGATGCGCTCTACGCGGCCGGTATCGGACTGATTCCGTTATACTTCGGGATGCGCCGCAAATCGGTGCCGGCTACGATTGTCTCCGCCGTCCTGATCGTGATGCTGATCTCCTCCGGCTTCGGGAACGGAAGCTTCCGCATGGGTGACCTGCTCGGGATCTCGGTTAGCCTGGCCCTGGCCGGGGTGGCGGTTGCCTACTTCTCGATCCGCAATATCGAGCATCAGGATGTAAGCTGACATCGCCGGAATTCAAGCCTGTCCTCTCATAGAAATGCAGTGAACAGTGCTGTCCTTCTACAGGACTTGCACTGTTTCTGTCGTTGTACAGTCTGCCCCGGTGCCATGTTTTTCTGGCGACCGCTAACGTTTTTTTTGCTATAATAGGAACTAATTCAGAGAATTCTACATAATCAGAGCGTTTCTGCAGTCTTCGGACGCTAACGATAGCAGGGTTGAAGCAAGAGCGGAGGAGGTGGGCTATGCTTAAAGACTGGGCTTCTATTCTGGACAACGCGCTGTCAGGCGAAAGTGCTTTTAGAGCGTTGTTCGATCATCATCCGGACTTCATCATTGTACTGGACAGGCAGGGCCGCTACACAGACAGCAACCGAATGATAAGTGCCGAGGAGGCAGGCAGACTGAACGAATGCCGGATGCATCCGCCCGGCGAGGCCCATTTCGCATCTGCTCTGGCCGGTATCACATCGAGCTTCGAGCTGGCCGTGGAAGCCGCGGAAGGAAATGAAGGGACGGGCGGCGGCGCGGGGAATGCCGAGGGTATGGGAAGTGTGGTAAGTGCTAGTGCTGGAAGAGAGATAAGTTCTAGTGCTGAAACTACTGGTGCCGGAAATGATGGGCGTGCAGTTGTTACAGTACGCTATGTGCCGCTTCACACAGACAAAGGCATTGCCGGTGTATTCGCCATCCTCCATGATCCCGCGAACCGGCCCCTTTCCAGTCTGCTGCGTAGCTGGGTTAGCATGAGCAGCAGCCTTGCGGCAGGCGCTGAGCGGACTGTGCAGGCAGGAGACGGGTATTCTGCGTATGCGGATGAAATGGCTGCCACGAAGGATGATGACGAGCTGCCGCAGGCAGAATTCGTGTTCGAGATGGCTGAGGACAAACGGCTCAGTCTCATTCTGAACTCTGTCTCTGCCGGAATCTTCGGCCTGGACAACCTGGGCCGGACCATCTTCATTAACCGTGAAGGGGCACAGATGCTGGGCTACGAGCCGTCAGAGCTGACCGGGCTGCCGATGATGGAGATGATCCATTACATGCATGGAGGTGCGCCCCTCCATTCTCTGCTGGAGTGTCCCATCACGCTTACCCTGCAAGACGGAGTTACCCGCAGCAAGGCGGATGAAGTCTTCTGGCGTAAGGATGGAACCAGCTTCTTCGTGAATTACCGGATTGCTCCGCTGCTGGACCGGGGGATGATCTGCGGTGTGGTTATTTCCTTCAGCGATATTACGAACGAGCGGGAGGTTCTCCGCGCCAAGGAATCAGCAGAGCGGGCTGCACAGGCCAAGTCGGATTTCCTGGCGATGATGAGTCATGAGATCCGCACGCCGATGAACGGAATGATCGGCATGGCCGACCTGCTGCTGGAGACCGAGCTTGGGGAGGAACAGCGCAGCTACGCCGAGATTCTGCGCAGCAGCAGCTACAGTCTGCTGCAGATCCTCAATGACATCCTCGATTTCAGCAAAATGGAGGCAGGCAAGATGCCGCTGCAATCCGAACGCTTTGATCTGCGGGAGATGCTGGAGGGCATCATTGACCTGTTCACTCCGAAGGCAGAGGAGAAGAAGCTCTCCCTGCGCTGGTGGGCAGATACCAGTGTGCCGGACATCGTCACGACCGATCCGAGCCGGCTGCGCCAGATTATCGTCAATCTGGTCGGCAACGCGCTGAAATTCACCGATCGTGGCAGTGTTACCTTGTCAGTCAAGAACATCCCGCTGCCCGCCTCACCGGAATATCTGCTGGAGTTCTCGGTCCGCGATACCGGAGTAGGCATTGCCGACAGCAAGCTGAATCTGCTCTTCCAGTCCTTCTCCCAGCTGCATCCGTCCATTAACCGCAAATACGGCGGGACCGGACTGGGACTTGCCATCTGCAAGCAGCTCGTGGAGCTGATGGGCGGAACGATCTTCGTGGAGAGCGAGGAGGACCGGGGTTCGATCTTCCGGTTCATGCTGCCTTTTATGAAGGAAGAGCCGGGGCCTGAGCCGGAGTTACACTCCTAAGGGTTAACCGGAGCCGGGGCTGACGCTCACTTGTGTTCTCGTCTATCGAGTCAATCCCCTGTGTTCTCAACTATCGAGCCAGACAACCCGTTCTCCAGGATACAGTGGGGGCGGGTTATTTCTATTCGTTATCTCCACTTTAACGCTACCATGGGCAGCGCAAACAATTGTATTTTCTCCACTTGCTTATCTTCGATAGGCTCTTACTGGGATAGATGTCAGAAAAAAATAATGTTTTAGACTGAAAAATAAAGTGTTAGACCGAGAAAATAAAGTTGTAGACTGAGAAAATAAAGTACTAGACTGTCGAGGGCATTAAGCTAACGGGCAGGATAGTGAAAAAAGGATATATCATCTTTCTAAGCGAAGTTGACTATAAATCTGAAAATAAAGGGGATACTACAAATGTTCTATGTAAATGTAGAAGGAGCTGTTTTTCAAGAGGATAAGTGGCTAATAATTGGACGCAGTATGAAAGAGGAACACGCTGGGGGACTTCTTTCGCTTGTTGGAGGTACAGTTGAAAATGAGGGTAACACCCAGGATATACTAGAAAGGACTATAAAAAGAGAACTCTTTGAAGAGGTGGGAGTAAAGGTAAAAGATAAGATTAAATTTGTAAGAAACACCTCTTTTATATTAGACAATGGTAGTGAAGTTATTGATATTGTTTTCCTTTGCGAGTTTGATAAGGGTGAACCTTATGTTAAGAGTCCAGATGAGGTTGATGCAGTGTATTGGATGACAACTGATGAAATACTGAGTAATCCAATGGCTCCTATCTGGCTAAAAGAAAGTATACAAGAGGCAGAGTCTCTACGTAAAAAAGAAACTTCATATTAAGCTAACGGAGAACGCTAGTTCAACATGGCTTACAGATTATTAAAACCTCTCCTTAGAAGCAAACTAGATTTAATAGCTTCTAAAGGGGAGGTTTTGTTATGAACTTAAGTGAATTGTGGAGGTTGTATGAAGCTGACAAGCGCATTCAAGGATTCAGTACGAGAACATTAAAAGCATACGCCCTTCAGCACAAAATGTTGATGCAAGAGTTTGGCAATCTCGATATTACTGAAGTAACGTTAACCACGCTGAAGGATTACTTGGCAAAACAGGCTGATCGTTTGAAGCCAAGCAGCCTGGGTCATCGAATTAGGTTTGTTCGTTCTCTTTTCCGTTACGCTTATGAAGAGACGTATCTGACTTCAAATCCTTCTCTAAGACTGAGAGAACCAAAATTAGATAAGCGCATTCCTAAGTTTTTAATTGAGGAAGACGTCATACACTTAAAGATCTCTTGTCAGTCACTCAGGGAAAGAGCGCTGCTTGAGTTTCTCTACAGCACTGGTTGCCGGGTTGGGGAGGTGGAAAAGATCAACATCGAGGATCTTAACTGGGAGAACTGCTCAGCAATCGTTAATGGCAAGGGATCAAAGCAAAGAGAAGTTTACTTTACGACAGAGTGCAAAGTATGGTTAAAGAAGTACCTGGCCAGCCGTGAGGACTCCTGCAAAGCCTTATTTGTTACCGATACGAATCCAACAAAACGAATGGCCATACCTACGATCAGATGGGCCTTAAAACGGCTTGCAGATCGTGGAGAAATTGAAGCGAACGTATACCCGCATCGCTTTCGACATACTTATGCATGCCGGCTCCTTGATAACGGTGCTCCATTAGATTTCATCCAAGGTATGCTCGGTCACGAGAAAGCATCGACCACTCAAATCTACGCACAGCTCCGCGGCGAACGTCGGAGAGAACTTTATCGACGATTCTTTTAGTTTTTTGAACAGTGGCGGATCCCATTTAGAAATCCGCCGCTGTTCAACTAAAGGGCAGGATAGCGAGAAAAGTAACACTTGCTATTTAATAATAAATATTACGAAATTCAATCAGCATTGGTCGGTATTATTTCAATCACTTGTTGAAAACTAGTGGAGACTATTTTCAAACCTTGTTGAACTGCATAAAGGTCTTTTACTAATTCTTCATCTTTATGATTTAACACAATATAAAAACCACGAGATTTTATATCTTTATCAAACTTTTCATTCTGTATATTCTCCAATTCAATATTTGTTATTTCACTCTTATTAACTTTATATCCACTCAAAACTAACTCGGATTCCCCCAGATTATTCACATATATCAAATCAACTACACTATCTAGCGATAACTTACTAATTGATAAAGTACTGTAATCCTCCTTAGTATATGGAATCGAATCAATTAAATTTACATCGATTTTATCGCCTTTATCATTTAGCCATGAGAGTATTGGATAAACATTTTTATATTCTTCATGTTGTAGGCCTAATTTATGATTACTCATGTCTTTAAGGTAGTCTACATTATTTGTTATTTCATCTTCAATATACCAGCGCAAAACCCCAAGACTTGCACCAGTATATATATTTTTGGCTTCTTCAATAATAGGGAAGATGATTAACTCTTCACTCAGTTCACTATTCCATTTAATTGAAAAATTTAGTTTACTCGATTCATTCTTTTTTGAAGGTACTTTCAAGGCACTATACCATGTATTATCTCCCTGTAGTTTAATCTCAGTATTCTTTCTGCCTTGGAGGGCAATTAATGTTATATCCGTATCAATTTTAGTATTATCAAAGAGAAAGGACAGGTTTAACTGATCCAATTTATCAGATTTTAATTTGTAATATTGGTAATTTTCTGTAGGAATTGTAGTGATGTTCTGATCATCAAAAACCATTCTATAGTATACATTTGGTACTTGAGAATTTTCTATTTTATTTGATATTTGGTATGGTTCAATTTGCTTTTCACTAACAGCTAGTGTTCCCCTTTTTTTAGAAGAGGTTAAAGCGTTATCAGAGAAACTGCAAGAACAAAGAGTAATGCTCATAACAAATAAAATAAGATATTTCAACTATTAACCACCTCTATTGTCTAAATTCAACATCCCCCATCATTTCGAAGGGGGATGTTAAGCTATTTAATAGTTCTCACTATCAACGGTCCAAGCTGTAAAAAAGTCAGAACCATTAGTTATAGTGTGATTTGAGAAAGCCTCCCAATATCCTTCTATTGCAGACTCCGCTAAGTACTCGACTTCAGCATCGAAGCCCGCTAATCCTATAGCCTGATTGCTTTGGCCGATAAGGTCGTTATCATGAAATAAGGAAGTAGTAACTGAAGCGACATACAGGATACTTTTTGGATCTGTAATACCTGTTGCGCTGTATTCCCAAACAGGAATTGTTGAACCAGGTATATAATCCGAAAAAGCTCTAATTAATATACTTTCTCCTGTTGCCATGGTTGAAAATGATTTACTTTGAGGTGTGTTTTCCAATGAAGTATCAATACCGAATTCAACTTTTTGTGGAAATTGACTGCGGTCTACATCAGTAGGAATACTTCCACTAGCAAAAGCATTTGAACTTGCAGCCAATAACAAAATTGAAGTACTGATTGCAGCAATAGTTTTCTTCATTCTAGAACCTCCAGTTTTTAGTATTTTACTTTTTTAATATTTAATTTTTTTGTTTCTCATCCATATTATACCTATAATTCCGATTATACAGATTGAGGATAATGTACTAATTTTATGTAGGCCTTTAGAATGTAATTAAATGTATTCAAATATAATACTTTGGTAGTAATTCTCAACGTATGGAAATCCATTTATAATAAAATAGTGAATATTTTATTTTTATAAACTAGTTTTTTAATTCTTATAGATTTAAACAAGTCCTCAAATTGAATTGACATTAAGTAACATGAAAACTACCTTCAAAAATATTCTTATAATTCAAGTTTGATTGTCCTAATAGCAAGTATAAAACTGGGGAAAAAAGGTTGCATTCTGAGACATAGAGTGTAGACTATTCTAGATCTTATTAAGATAACAAGCTATAAAACTCCAATATATGGTATTGTTGTAGTGTGAAAGGAGCATGATTAATGAAGGGACGAGTTTCTGTAGAATATAGGCGTTTAGGTGTTTTTGCTGTACAGACTGAAGACAATTATTATTCCGTAATTGAGGTTCAGAGTGGACTCCCTTCCTTAGGAAACAAACTAAATGGGGAGCTTAATTCACTTGGCGAAAAATTATTATATAATGAAACAACTAAAGAAGAATTAAAGGTATCTATAAAATCTACACAATTAACCCTATTTGAAGCAAAGAGTTATATTAAAAATGCTGCAAGAGGGAAATAGTTAGCCTATTGAACTAACGGAGAACGTTAGTTGAACGACAACAGCGGCAGTCTAAGACTTTATTTTTCAAGTCTTGTTCCGTCGCTGCTTCTTTTAATGGATTAGTCTAAAACTTATTTTTCAAAAGCTGACGATTCTTCAATTCAAAAACCGCGTTAAATCAACGACTCCAGTCTAATACTTTATTTTCACCGAACAATAGAAGTTGGAAAATCAGCACTTAATTTAGCCCAATTCAGCCTAAAAGGTAAAATCATCAATTTAAGTTGCTGTTTTTCCACTTGTTGCTCCATGATCCGCTGAATCGGGCGAAATAAGCTGCGTTTTTCCATTTGCTTGCTGGAAACGTCCATCTTCTCTCAGACTTCTTGGTTCATATGTAAGGATTTATTTACTTTAGCTGTTCTGCTTGTTGCATTATAAGCGGATTATAGTAAAATCAGAAAGTGCCATTTCCAAATTTTTCTTACAAGGGGGAGTAACATGCAGGAGCAGATGTCACGTACGAATAAAGCGGCTTGGGAGACAAAAGCCTATCAGGCTTGGACTCAGTACCATGGTTCACCTGAGGAGCTTGCAGTACAGCTGCAGCAGGACCCCGCACATACGCTGCGGTATTGGCTCAAGTACACGGGCAATCCGTCAGGCTTGAAGGTGCTTAATCTGCTTGGCTCTCACGGCAGGAAAGCCATTTGCTTTGCTATGCTGGGGGCAGAGGTCACCGTCGTGGATATTTCGGAAGAGAACCGCTTATACGCCTGTGAAGTAGCGGAGGCAGCGGGGGTGAAGCTGAACTACCTCTGTGCAGACGTCATGAATATCCCTGAAGAAGAAGCCTTGGGAACGTTCGATGTGGTGCTGATGGAGTTTGGGATTTTGCATTATTTCACTGATTTGAATGCGGTATTTGCCTTGGTCCGCAGACGGCTTAAGGCAGGCGGAAGGCTTTTATTCACCGACTTCCACCCGTTCGCCAGGGCATGGCTGACCACTAAGACGCTTCAGCATCCCACCGGCAATTATTTTGACGATGCGCTTAGAGAAAGTGAAGTTGCGTTCGCCAAGCTGCTTCCTGAAGAGGAGCGTTCCGGCTTAGGGCAAGTGGTGGTGCGGAGCTGGACGCTGGGGGATATCCTGACCTCTGTCGCTTCGCAAGGGTTATCTATCCGTACCTTCGAAGAAATCAAGAGTGCCGAGCACCCGGGATTCCCCGAATTCTACACGCTGGTTGCCGATGCTGTTGAGGGACTGCTAAGCCCGTTATATCCTCCGACAACATAATACTATGTCCTAAACAAGAAACAGCAGGTCCCCTCGGAGGGCCTGCTGTTTCTTGTTGGCAGAATGTAATCGAAAAACCGATCACATTGTGCTGGCGCGATGGTAAGCAGGCCAGGCAGCTTAAGTTCTTACAGCATTCACCCGCATGGTGGTGCTGTCTTGGTGAAGCAAGCTATGCAATCGGGGCAGCCGCTGCCGGACCTGATGTCTGCTACTGGCCCCACCCGCTCTAGCGCATATACATCAGACCTACGGTAGCGGGACCGCAATGACTCCCGATGACACAGCCGGCATGAATGACGGCGATTTCCTCGACACCGGTCTGCGCGCGCAGCGCGGTCTCCAGCATCTTGGCATCCTCTTCTGCCAGCGTATGGGCAATTATGAGCAGCTCCTTGTCCATATCGGCGGCATTCACGAGCGCATGCTGAAGCATTTGCTCCACCGCTTTCTCCTTCTTGCCGCGGATGCGGGCAACAGGGACAATGGCTCCGTCCACCAGCCGGAGAACCGGACGGATCTTCAGCAGGCTGCCGATGAAGTTCTGCATCCCTGAGCAGCGTCCGCCCATGTATAAGTAGTCCAGCGTATCGACCACGAATTCCGATTCCACCCGGTTACGGGCTTCGGTAATCATTGCTGCGATGTTGGCAGCGCTCTCGCCTTTGGCTGCGGCACGTGCAGCCTTCATGACCAGCAACGCGATTCCGCCGCATAAGGTCTCAGAATCTACGACATGCACCCGGCCTTCGGGGAATTCACCCGCTGCCAGGAGTGCATTCTGATATGTAGAAGATAAAGAAGAGGACAGACTGATATAGACAATATCATGGCCGCTGTTGATCGCCGGCTGGAACGCGGCGATGAAATCAGCAGGGGATGGCGCAGCAGTCTTAGGCAGGGCACCGCCTGCAGCAACGCGGCGGTAGACCTCTTCAGGGGTGATTTCGACCCCGTCCTTGAAGGTACCATCTCCAAAAACAACATATAACGGCACAATACCGATATCATATGTGTCCTTCCAGCCTTGCGGCAAATCGGAAGTGCTGTCTGAAAAGATTTTTACGATAGACATGAATATCTCCTTCACCGTTCTTGGATGAGAATACACTAGATTAAGAAAACTATAATCTGTTTATTATACCAAGCTTGGGAAGAATCTCAAAACAAAAAAAACAGCTTCACCGTCCATACAGACAGGCGAAGCCGTTCCCGCATTACATGTAACCCTTGATTCTTATTTCTTCATCACCGGAATCCAGACTTCACACACATAATCCTCAGCTGACGTATCGCCGGGCGGGTATAGCTCAATCTCAGGTCCGCCGGTATGCTCATAGCCGGTTCCCGGGAACCATTCCTGATAGATCCGCTGCCAAACCCCTTGAATCGCATGCGGCAAAGCACCCTCGGACCGGAATACGGCCCAGCTGGCAGCCGGAATGACAGTGGTCTCATAACCTTGAGCATCTGTTTGCGGAGTACCTTCGACACCGATCCAATAGGTAAGCTGTTCCTTTTTCATATCCATATCCGTGCAGATGCCAAGCCATTCGCGGGAGGCACTAAGCTCAATCAGCTTGTCGGAAGTGCCGTCCTCATTGCATTCGTCCCAGAACTGCGGGATTCTGCGGAAATTCTCCCCGTCACGGGTAGTTACCTCCATTGATTTGCCGATAACGGTAAAAGCTGGTTTATCCACGATTTTGTAGTCCATATCCTGATCTCCCTTCAATGATAGGTGGAACGAGATGCGGGGGAAAGCTTTGAGCTGGACGCCAGACTTACGCGCTGCTGAAGGGGTAATCCCATGGGCTTTGCGGAACGCCTTGGCGAAGGACTCCGGCGAGTCATATCCGTATTTCAGCGCCACATCCAGTACACGGATATTGGATACCGCCAGCTCCTGGGCGGCCAGCGTCAATCTGCGTTTGCGGATATAGTCGGCTACCGTGAAGCCAGTCAGCATACTGAACATGCGCTGGAAGTGGAACGGTGAGACATAAGCTACCTCAGCCACATCCTCGATACGCAGAGTTTCAGTCATTTTCAGCTCCATATAGTCCAGTGCATGCTTCATTCGAATCAGCCATTCCAAAGCTCCCCATCTCCTTCTGAGTTCATCCTAACATGCCACCGCACAGATGTTCCTGTTATTCTCTGCTCATTAATGACAGGTCATGCGTTCTATCCACCTATGATGTCATATTCGAAGGGATTTGTCAGCGTTCGTTACGCTACCCGATCCGGCAGACTCTGGCCTCGTAAGGGCGGAGGGTGCTGCGGTCCATGGCTGCGGGCTCCTCCGGATAATTGCTGATGATCGTTCCGGTGACGGCGTTCAGTTCATCTGTAAGCTCTACAGTCTGCGGGGTATCACCGAAATTGAGCAGGATGAGCCACTTTTCATCGTCCAAGGTGCGGGTATAGGCATAGATATATTCATGCTCCGGCAGCAGCAGCTCATACTCGCCATAGACCATAATGGGATGCTGCTTACGCAGACGAATTAATTCCTGATAATAGTAAAATACCGAGTCCGGATCAGCCAGCGCCTGCTCCACATTAATCTCGGTGTAGCGCGGATTGAGCTTCAGCCACGGGGTTCCGGTGGTGAAGCCGGCGTTGCTTGAGGCATTCCACTGCATCGGGGTGCGGGCATTGTCGCGGCCTTTGGAATGTATCGCCTGGAGAATGGTGTCGTGGTCTGCGCCGCCTTCGGTCACCTTTTCCCGGTACATATTGAGAATTTCGATATCCTTATAATCCTCCAGCGCGGGGAACTTCACATTGGTCATGCCAATTTCCTCGCCCTGATAGATGTAAGGCGTGCCTTTGAGCGTGTGCAGCAGGGTAGCCAGCATTTTGGCCGATTGTACGCGGTACTTGCCGTCATCTCCGAACCGTGAGACCATCCGCGGCTGATCATGGTTGTTGAGATATAGACTGTTCCAGCCCTTGTCTGCCAGACCCACCTGCCATTTATGCAAAATATCCCGCAGCCCCTTCAGCGTCCACGGCACCACATTCCATTTGCCGCCCGGGCCGGAATCTACGTCCATATGCTCGAACTGGAACACCATTTGCAGCTCATGGCGGTCTTCGTCTGTATAGAGAATGGCATCCTCTACGGTGGCTCCCGGCGTCTCCCCGACGGTCATTACGTCGTATTTGGAGAGAACTTCACGGTTCATCTCCTGCAGATACTCATGAACCCTGGGTCCATTCATATAGTATTCGCCGCCGCCGGCAAGTTCGCCCGGGGCCAGGTCCTCATGCTGGACGGAAGGCAGGCCTTCCACCTTGGAAATTAGGTTAATGACATCCATCCGCAGCCCGTCCACACCCTTGTCGAGCCAGAAGGCCATCATCTTGTAGAGCGCCTCCCGCAGCCGAGGGTTCTCCCAGTTCAGATCCGGCTGCTTGCGCGAGAACAGGTGGAGATAATATTCGCCGGTAGTCTCATCCTGCTCCCAGGCCGGGCCGCTGAAGATGGAGCTCCAGTTGTTCGGCAGCGCGCCATCTGGTCCGCCCGGACGCCAGATGTAATAATCGCGGTAGGGATTATCCTTGGAGGAACGGGATTCTACGAACCAGGCATGCTCGTCCGAGGAATGGTTAATGACGAGGTCCATCATCAGCTTGATGCCGCGTTCATGCAGTCCGGCGAGCAGCTCCTCCCAGTCCCGCAATGTGCCGAACTCATCCATAATATCCTCGTAATCACTAATATCGTAACCGTTGTCATCGTTTGGTGATTTGTAGACCGGTGACAGCCAGACGACAGTAACGCCCAGCTGCTGCAGATAATCCAGCCGGGAGAGGATGCCCTGCAGGTCGCCGATACCGTCTCCGTTGCTGTCCTGGAAGCTGCGCGGGTAGATCTGGTAGACTACGGCTTCTTTCCAAAAGGTTCTTTTCATTAATGTAGCTCCTTTACCATGGTATATTAGGTTTTGCGTTAATCTCGAACGGTTACGGCCAATTTCAATACGATAATTTCAAGGCGCTGAACATCGGGCATTTATTCGATGAGGTGCTTATCTCCGAATGGGAGGGAACCCGCAAGCCAGATCCGGCCGCGAAGCAGGAATGAAGACTGTCTGGAAACGGAATGAACAGTTTGTCACAGCGTCGGAAGCGGATGCTGTTATTGATGATTTGGGAGATCTAGTAGATCTCTTATTGAAAAAGCCCCGAAGAAGCTAAATATCTTCGGGGCTGATAAGATTACACCGTAACAGAAGCGCCCCCGGCACTGACGGTACCCAGTCCGTTCACCGTATACTCCTTGCCGTGAATGGTGAGGGAGGCTGGAACCTCGGTTTCGTTGCTGACAGTAACCTGTGCATCGGTCACGGTCACTTTTAGCCGCGAGCCGCGGAACATGATTTTGAAGGAATAAGAGGTCCAGTGTCCCGGGTTAGACGGGTTCAGAACCAGCCGGTCATTCAGCACGCGAAGTCCGCCGAAGCCGTGAACAACCGACATCCACGTACCCGCCATGCTGGTTGTATGGCAGCCGTCCTCCGTATCGTTATTGTAATTGTCGAGATCCAAGCGTGAGGTCCGCAGGTACATCTCATACGCCTTCTCCTTGTAGCCCAGCTCACAGGCCAGAATGGCATGGATACAAGGGGAGAGGGAGGACTCATGCACGGTGATCGGTTCGTAAAAGTCGAAGTTGCGCTTCTTAGTCTCCAGATCATATCGGTCGCCTAGGAAGTAGAGTCCCTGAAGCACATCTGCCTGCTTGATGAAGCAGGAGCGCAGAATCCGGTCCCATGACCATTTCTGGTTCAGCGGCAGGTTCTCCGGCAGCACATCCTTGACCTGGATGATCTCCTTGTCGAGGAAGCCGTCCTGCTGGAGGAAAATTCCGCGTTCTTCGTCAGCCGGATAGTACATTTTGGCGATAATCTCACTCCACTTGGCCGTTTCGCTCTCCAGCAGCTCCAGCTTATCAGCCAGCTCAGCGTAGCGAGAACCCTCATTCTCCTGCACATAGGCCAGAGCCTCAAGCGTGTATTCCATCGTCCAGGCTGCCATCCGGTTCGTGTACCAGTTGTTATTGACGTTATTCTCGTATTCATTCGGGCCGGTGACGCCCAGCATCACGTATTTATCCTTATGCGCCACATAGTTCACACGCTCCTCCCAGAAGCGCGCAATCTCCACCAGCACCTCCAGGCCGTATTGGCCCAGATAAGCCTTATCGCCGGTATAATTCACATAGTTATAGATGGCATAAGCAATCGCACCGTTGCGGTGAATCTCCTCGAACGTAATTTCCCACTCATTGTGGCACTCCTCACCGTTCATCGTGACCATCGGGTAGAGCGCGCCTTTGCGGTAGCCGAGCTTGCGGGCATTCTCCTTGGCCTTCTCCAGATGCTTGTAGCGGTAGATCAGCAGATTGCGGGCAATTGCGGAGTCGGCGGTACTGAGATAGAACGGCACACAATAAGCTTCCGTATCCCAGTAGGTGCTGCCGCCGTATTTTTCCCCGGTGAAGCCCTTCGGTCCGATGTTGAGCCGGTCATCCTCGCCCGTATAGGTCTGATTCAGCTGGAAAATATTGAACCGGATCGCCTGCTGCGCCGACACATCGCCTTCAATAATAATGTCGCTTTCCTTCCACTTGTCACCCCAAGCCGCAGCCTGTTCCGCTAAAAGCGCCACAAACCCCGCCTCCCGCGCACTCTGAAGTGCAGCCGATGCGGCATCCACGAGCTGTCCCAGCCCGTAATTGCGGGAGGTAACATTCGCAGCAAACTTATAAATAACCAGCTGATCGCCGGATTGTACCGGAACATTCAATGTATTGCTCACATATTTGTCCTGCTCCAGAACCTCTGCTTCGGCCGCAACCGGCTCCCCGTTCAGCAGAATATCGAAGACGTAGGCGGAGGTGACATGGAAATCGAGCTTTTTGGTCTTCAAGGTCAAATGTCCGCCTTCTGGTCCGGCCTTCTTCTCCACTTCGTTCCAGAATTTCTCGTCATAGTTGGCATCCTTGTTCTTGATATCGCCGTCGAGATAGGGGGTTACGGTAATATTCCCTGCAAAATTGAGCGGAGTGAGCGAATAACGGATCGCCCCGATCTCATGGCGGACCATGCTGACAATCCGGATGCTCTCCACCTTGACTTCTTTGCCATCCTGGGTGGTTGCGGTGAAGCTGCGGGAGAGCGTGCCTTCCTTCATATTGAGTACCCGGCGGAACTCTGTGACTGTACAGGCAGCCAGATCCAGCGGGGTTCCGTCCAGCTCAATGTTAATTCCGATCCAGTTGGTGCTGTTCAGCACTTTGGCAAAATACTCCGGGTACCCGTTCTTCCACCAGCCGACCCGTGTCTTGTCAGGGTAATAGACGCCGGCCATGTAGCTGCCTTGCAGGCTGGGTCCGCTGTACTGCTCCTCGAAGTTGGCTCTGCCGCCCATGTATCCGTTCCCGATGCTAAATACGCTTTCGGATATTTCCTGGGTCTGCGGATCAAAGGACTCTTCGATAATGGACCATTCGTTGATTGTTAAGTATTGTTTCATGATTTTGGCTCCTTAAAGGGGGATATGAATATAAAATGAACCGTATGCCTCAGTCTAGCCGGTACGTGCAGGCCGCTCCGAATGCGAAAGGATGTTACGATCACTGTTGTCCCCGGATGCCTGTATTCAAGCTATAAGGTAAGCATCCGGGGACAAAGGCGAACGCTAGCGCTTCTTCACATTCCTTTCGCTTTCTCCGCTGATCACGTACCTGTTGGATAACGCACACAGTTCTTTACTGAGGGTAGGGTAGAAATAAGAGCATTCGCTCGCATTAATGCTTACTGTCGGCGTGTGGCAGAACACAGATGCTCAGAGTTAGTTGTATTCTGTACATTTACAATTGGCGATTAGATGTGATTGAGAACTATAACTGTAGTCTGTACAACTAATTGTGCCCTAAAAGGTCATATCAGCTTAAAAGTGATAGCTTAATTGTACAAAGTACAACTAAGCCGATAACCGGGGGATAAATTGGCAATATAGTTGTACAAAGTACAGTTAGGCTGTCCGGCGGACTAGAGATGCCGTTTGAGCGGAAGGGCTCACGGCTAGGCTCAGGCTCTGTTACTATTCGTCACACAGAGGCAAAAGATTCCTTCAGCGTGACAACAGTGAGCTGCTGAAGGGAAGGGACTACTAGTGTTGCTCCGCTGAGTGTCTCGGGGGAGCCGATGCCTACGCTGCGCATACCGGCGCGGGAAGCGGC
Source organism: Paenibacillus sp. FSL R7-0204 (assembly GCF_038002225.1). Lineage (NCBI taxonomy): Bacteria > Bacillati > Bacillota > Bacilli > Caryophanales > Paenibacillaceae > Paenibacillus > Paenibacillus sp. FSL R7-0204. The sequence goes on along the minus strand of NZ_JBBOCA010000001.1, from coordinate 5,606,691 downwards.
CAGGATGCCGGCTGCGGCATCCTCGAAGACGACGCAGTGTGCGGGAGCGGTGTCCAGAGCCTTCGCCCCCAGCAGGAAGACCTCCGGGTCCGGCTTGGCCGCGCTGGTATGCGTGCCATCGATGATGGCATCGAAGTATGGGGTCAGGCCGGTATTGTTCAAGATGGTCATCGCGTTCTTACTGGCTGAGCCGAGGGCTACCTTGATGCCGGCTGTCCGGCATTCCTTCAGGAAGTCCAGGGCGCCGGGGAGAATCTCCGAGCTGTCCATCTTGGCGATATACCCGACATAGCGGTTATTCTTCTGTTCCGCCAGTCTGGCTTTGTCATCTTCGCCAAGCGTGATGCCGCCGATCTCCAGCAGGATATTCAGCGAAGCGGTCCGGCTGACGCCCTTGAGCCGCTCGTTATCCTGCTCTGTGAAGACAAATCCAAGCTCTTCGGCCAGCTCCCTCCAAGCAATATAATGGTACCGGGCAGTGTCCACGAGAACGCCGTCCAGATCGAACAGGCAGGCTTTGATATCTGACATGTTGAACCTCCTAAAATGATTAGTGAACAAATTGAGATGGGCAACCCGCCAAATGGGCAGGAATCCTGCAAAACGTGCAACATTCCTGTGCGGAAAAAGTCCCGCTGCTGGCGGAAATCCTGCTCAAAGTACAATAGTCGGGGTGAGTGGCCACCCTATGGACGAGAATCGTGTACAAAGTGCAACATTTCTTTGCGAATCATGCTCCGCTGGCGAAATTCTTGCACAAATTACAACAACTCTTGTGAGTTGCGCACCAAATGGGCGGGAATCCTGCAAAACGTGCAACATTCCTGTGTGGAACAAGCCCTGCTGGCGGAAATCCTGCTCAAAGTACAACATTCCACTGCACTGAGGGCCGAACAGGGAAAATCCCATAAGTGTGTATCAGCCCCAGCGCCATCACTTGCTTCAGTACCACGTCACCATCAACCTCATCGCCAGCAGCGGCAGAGGAAATCCCCGTAATCGTATCTGCGGTTTAGCACAAGCAGAGCCGCCAGCAACAGTAGGGGCAGTGGGAGGTACCCCTGCCAGCAGCATTCCGAACTTAATTAGCGCAAACGTTTGTACAAAGCTCCAAAAAATAAATGAAGCGTAAGTCTGCTTCATTCATTTTCTTGTACATGTCTTAATTTCCCGGAGCATGCATAGAGGACTCCCGTACGATTAGACGGTGGGGAATGACAAAACGGTTCGTATAACCGTCTTGATTATCCGGCTTCTGAATGTTCTGGATCAGCACCTGTGAGGCCGTATAGCCAAGATGATAAATCCCGATATCAATACTGCTGATCGGAGGACTGGAGAGCTCGGAGAGCGGGATATTGTTGAAGCTGACAATCGCCAGATCCTCAGGGACCTTGTACTTCAGCTCGTTCAATCCGCGGAGTACCCCGAATGAGACCATATCATCCACCGCGACAAGTGCTGTCGGACGGTTCGGAAGATTCATGAAGAAGGACATCGCCCTATAGCCGCTGTCCTGCAGGAATTCGCCTTCAACAATCCATTCATCCTTCATTGTAAGATTCTTACCCTGCATGGCCTTGCGGTAACCCTCCAGCCGGTCGCGTGAAACGATAAGGTTCGGCGGGCCGCTGACGAAGCCGATGCGTTCATGTCCCATGGAGATGAGATGATTCGTCGCATCATAGGCGGCCATGATATTATCATTGTCCACTGACAGAATATCCTCGTAGCGGTCGCTCCGTCCAACCAGGACAAAGGGATAACCGCCCGACTGCAGAAAATCGATCACCGAATCGTCTTTACGGGAATACAGCAGAATAACGCCGTCCACACGGCGTCCTTTGAGCAGACGGGAGACAGCTTCAAGCTCCTCCTTCTCGTTCGCCCCGGAACTGATCAGCACATCATAGCCGGACCGGCTGGACTGAGTGAGGATCCCACGGATTAATTCCATAAAAAACAAATTGGAGAACAGCTCTTCAGCCGGTTTTGGAAGAATGATGCAGATACTGTTAGTGGTCTTGGATACCAGACTTTTGGCCATCATGTTCGGGGTGTAGCCCATTTCTTCCATAATCACTTTGACCTTACGGGAAGTTTCTAAGCTGATTCTGGGATGGCCTGACAACACCCGGGACACCGTGGAGGGAGAGACTCCCGCTTTCTTGGCAACGTCCTTAATGGTAACTGTCATAGAAACCTCCTAATGGAACCGTTTGCTTTACACAGTAATATTAATCGAAGTGGGGAGGATTGTAAATAGTGAAACCTCGTGTATGGCGCAATCCCGGCAGCTTGTACGTTCTGAGCAGCATGCAGCGCAGATGCTTTAGCCATTCCGAGTCTGGAAATAGTATCGGAATTTGCGCAAATCTGTGCAATTCGAGGAAGAAATTTGTGCGAAAAATGTGCAAATAAAATTTGTGATTGCGAATCAGTTTTCAAAAAATAAGTAGTTGACAATTAGTTTGCCGGGAGATTAGTATGTTAACGAATTGCAGCAATCGCTTACAAAGGCTGGTTTTACGGAAGATTTAAGAGCCGTTCTCCGGTTGATTCCAGCAATCAGTTCACTATACCTCTTCTTGCAAACGTTTGCGCATATTTTGTGCTGAATCAGATTGGTTTGAAGTGCTTTTACCTTAAGGAGAAGGAGGTTCGAAGTTATTTTGTTGGCCTTAGGCGGCCGTACTTACATTGTTTGTCCGTAAGGAGGGAAGGGACGGCTTACCCTGAACCTGCACAGGAGCTTAAGCTGCCTGCGAAGCTTCCGGTAACGTTCCAGTACAGCGTAGCGGACCATAGTGTTTCCGCTCTGTATACCGCTCCTGCCGGAGAAGGTGAGTTACAGCCGGTTCCGGCGGGGCACCTGCGGGTTCATTACCACCGTGTGGACGGCAATTATGCTGATCTGGGCTTGTGGACCTGGGGAGATGTGGCTTCCCCGTCCGCAGACTGGCCGAAGGGTGCGGTCCCCTTCCCGGCGGGACAGACGGATGCCTACGGCGTATATGTCGATCTGCCAGTCAAAGAAGGGGCGAAGTCGGTCTCCTTCCTCGTGGTTAACCGCGTCAGCGGAGTCAAGGAGATGGAGAACGGCGACAAGACCTTCCTGATCGGCACTCCAGAGACCAACGAAGTCTGGATCAAAGAAGGCTCCAATCTGGCGACGCCTTACGAGCCGGTGTCTCTCCCGGAGAATACGGTGCGGATTCATTATTCGCGTGCGGATAACAATCAGAGCCAGTACGGCCTGTGGCTGTGGGACGATGTAGCCTCGCCTTCCGAAGGATGGCCTAAGGGCGCAACTCCGTTCGCACCGGAGCATAAGGATGCCTACGGTGCTTACGTTGACATCCCGCTCAAGGAGAACGCGAAGACGATTAGCTTCATCGTCATGAAGCCTGTAAGCGGTGACAAGGATAGTCCGGCAGGCAATGAGAATAAAAGCTTTACACTGCTGGACCGCTACAATCAGCTATGGGTGAAGGAGAATGATCCGAACGTCTACACTTCTCCTTTCGGCGAGACGCCGATTGGCCTGTTGTCTGCTGAGGTGCTGTCTGCCGGCAAGCTGGTGCTGGGCTTCACTATGACGGACGGGCTGGACCCTGCTGCGCTGAAGACCGCTATTACCGTGAAGGATGCGGAAGGGACGGCCATTCCGGTCACAGCGGTGACGATTACGGGCGGAGGCACCCTGGAGGTGGCTACTGGTGCTTTTGACCTGGGCAAGATTTCACTCCGTGTAACTTACGCCGGGACAACGGTATCCGCTTCCACCGGCTGGAGAATGCTCGATGAGATGTACAGTTACACCGGGGATGATCTGGGAGCCACGTATCATCAGGACAATCATTCGGCAACGCTGAAGCTGTGGGCGCCCAAGGCAAGCTCTGTGACTGCCATGGTATACGATGCAGCGGATGCTGACCGCACGGTTGGCCGTGTGGAGCTGACCCTTGGTGAGAAAGGTGTCTGGTCGGCCCGGCTGAGAGCCGCTGATCTTGATGGAGCTCCCGGTGCTGATGATGTGAGAGGCTTCTACTACCAGTATGAGGTCACCAATGATTCGGTCACCCGGCAGGTGCTTGATCCTTATGCCAAGTCGATGGCCGTGTTCACAGTGAATACGGCAGGGGAAGCAGGCGCTGGCGGCGATACGGTTGGCAAGGCGGCGATTGTCGATCTCAGCACAACGAACTCTAAAGCAAAGAATTTTGCGGTTCGAGTTTGGAGTTTTGCATCGTGCGGGACGCACCATAACCGTGACGAGAATGATTCCTACAACATAAATAGGGTAGCGGTTTAACCGCTACCCTTAAAAACAATAAAACTGCAAAAAACGAGGGATCGCTTGCTATACAAGAAGATGTTTCTCTCCTGTTTGCAAAAATCTACCACTTCAAGCGTCAACTGAGTGGGGGAGTATTTAAGGAAAATATTCATTAAGATTTTCAGGTGTGATGCCATTCCACAACCAAAATTGATCCCCCTGTGATACCAGCAATCGATCTAACCAAAGTTCAAAATTCAAATTAAGTGGATCACCATTATCACGAGTAGAGGTGTAAATTGATTGGTCAAAAATATAGTCTTTTCTGCCTTGCTTTACATAATCGCTGTTCACACAAATTAATGTCTCACTGAATTTTGCAATGACATACACATTCTCAGGGGTAGGAAACTTTTCTAAGGCATCAATAATTTCATCCACCCCATAAATATGCCAATGAGGAGCTGATTCTTCAACATCCTTATACAATTCCATTCCATTGTGAAGAGACAAAAAGAACTTATAATCATCAGGCAACTTTAAGTCTGTCTCTGCCTCGAAATCCTCGATTTCTTCCAATGAAACGGGCTTGGAGAATGAGAAGGTACATGAAAGCTGGAATCCTAAATTTCTTTGAATGTGAATATTTTTGTTATTACAAATCACCTTTTTTAAAGCTTCTAAAGATGCGATAATTAATTTTGACATTTTGCCCTCCCCTCAATAAATTAATAGTACTGAAACCAGAAGGAAAATTTAGCATGAATATCCGCATGAAGTGGTATTAAGTTAGAAAAATCATTTCCTCCTCCAAATTGTAACGGACGAATATGGTGAATTTCAATTGTAGGAACCCAATTTACGTATCCATAATTTTGATCATAATAGGTTTTGTATTTAGCTCTCACTGTGCTATCAAAGGTATTGCGAAGGGCTGCGGTAACTGAAGAAGGAACCGTTGCCCATTGTGCTGTGCTTGGCATAGTGGAATTTAAAAACCCAAGAACATCAACATTTCTCCAGGTTGGATATTGCTGACCTAAGCTGTTTAAGAGTATCTCAGATTCTGTCATTGTATCTCCAGCAGTAGATAATCCACCGTTAGGATCAGTCCAAATTCCATACATACTTGAATAAGTTGAGTAGTAATATGTTAATGATTTTGAGTATTGTTTACGACAAGTCCTGATCTTACAAGTACAACCGAGATACCATCAGGTGTTAGTGCTTGTGGGCTGGAAATAGGAGTCAATCCAGGTTCATCTCTATCAAAAAAAAGTTTGTTTTTACTTGACATTTCAATGTCAGCCTTATTTAAAGGATCTGGGGTAGATAAGAACTCTTTTTTCAACGCTTCCATGTCAACTTTTTGATTTATTCCAATTTGTTTTGAGCCTATCTGATCATCCCCGTTAAAAACTAGTGCAAATGTTGGAAGCTTCTCTTCAGCAACAAGATCTCTAGTAACATTATTAGGGGCGGTTAAATCAGATCCTGTAACCTCTTCGGCAAAAATACTGCTAGGGAATGCAAACAATAGTAGACAAAATACTAAAATATACTTCACTGTCTTTTTCATAAATGTCTCCTTTTGCAATAGAATTCATGGAATTCACCTTTTGTATTCCATAAATTCCTCTTCATTGTTTAGTAGGGGAATTTAGTAGTCCATTGTGAATAGACAAGCAATCATGTGATCACCTCGATTGTCTTAAATGCTGATGATTCTAAGAGCACTTCTCTCCCATTCGCAACACCTTATCCACGCTATATAGACTGAACTTTTGAATTACATTCTTATACAAAGCCGATTAACGACCTCCAACGGATTATCATTGACGCTTTTCATGAAAGCAGCAACGTTGATGCGAATGTGGTAGAACTTCTTGTAAAATACGTTGTGGACAACGTCACTTTTAATCCATTTCCATAGCCCTTCCACCAAGCTGAGCTCTGGTGAGCACTTTGGCAGGGAAACAAAATACAGCCGTGTATGCTTTTGCAGATAGGCTTGCACCTGTTCAGCATGATGAATCCGGCTATTGTCCAGAATCATTACAATTTTTCCATTCGGATAAGACTTCAGGACAGCATCAAGAAACTGGAGGAGTACCGGGGTGTCATATCGCTCGCCATCTCGGTAAAGGACGTGCTCCGTCTCATAGTTCAGGACACCAAACAATATTACGCCTTCATGCTGGCCATACGTCGGCACCTTTCGCTGCTGGCCTAAAGGAAACCAGGTGTATTGCAGTGATTGATAGGCCCGAACCATACACTCGTCTTCAAACAGCAAATGTCGATTTCATGGTTAATTGACTTTTTTAGTGCAGGAAAGATTTCTGACCTGAACGTTTCTTGCCCGCAGGATCGGCTAGATCCATAGTGTAGGTTGTCTTGGTTTGGCTAAATCCGAGCCGGTGCAACAAGACGGAAATACCATTTTCCGTGTAGGTTTCACCGAATTCCCGCTCCACAAAGAGCATGGCCAGCTTAAGCGTCCAGGTATACTTGGCTTCGATTCCAACGTCAAAGGGTCGCTTGGCTGCTGGACACATTGGTTAGAATATGATAGGACGTCTGATATAAGGCTGCTTCATTTTCTTTCCCTTCAAGGCTCATTACCAATATCAAAATAACCTGACAATAATTCACGTTCAAACTCAGTTAAATATACTGTTCGTCCTTTCATCCCTGATCTTGTCTCCATCCCTTATTTTCTCCTATGGTACAAATCCATTCCGTTAACCGTTGCCGAAGCCCAGGGCGCACAGCTTCGATGCGATAAGGATATTCCTTTGCTATCGCATAAATAGCGGTATAAAGGTTGCACCTCACTCCGTTTACCCAATATGATTTCGAGAAAAGGTTGCTCAAGTTCCACTTCGAACTGCGTCAACGTTGTATCCACTACATCCCATTAATTATCCAGATAAACTTAATTCCATAACCAGTGGCGAACTTATCCATCGACTAACGGGAAGGTCGCCATCAATCTGGCGGGCCTGGACCAGGTAAATTCGTCATTTTTTATCGGCAGAATCCGGAGAGATCTCGTCAACGCCGGTACAGCGCCTGAAGGTCAGTGAGGTGCAACTCAGCTCAGCCAAGGACGGCCAGGCAGAACTTCGTCTAGAGTCGGGCATGACTGCCGTGCTGCTGCCGCTTTGGGTAGCCAGTGTGCTGAGAGGGAATGAACTGGGGCATTCACTCGGAGGGGCTTGTCCATGCCCTTGAATTCAAGCAGAGGGAGAAACTCGCAGCGGCGGTACAGCCGACTGTATATACAGATGCTTCCGGCATTCGTGAATGGGCGAAAGCTTATGTCAATGCTGCTACAGCCTTGAAGCTAGTAGAGGGCAGAGAGCAGCGGCAGTTCATCCCGCAGGGACAGCTGACCCGTGCAGAGAGCGCGCAGGTGATCTATAACCTGCTCAGCCAGTAAGCCTGTACAAGTAATCCGGCTTCATAACGAAACAGGGTATTCCGCCAGCCTGAAGGCCGCTGCGGAATACCCTGTTTGTGTTGCCGGTAATTGCCGGTATGCGAAGTGAATGCATTCAATATTGCGCAAGCAGTCCTCTTCTAACTGTAGTCTGTCCAACTCCATCTGCCCGAAAGAGTAAAAAGAATTAAAACAGCAGCAAGAAACCAACAGCGTGTTAACTTTACCTTCCGCCAAACCCATCGTTATCGTATCTGAGACGTGTCTGGAGCATACGTTGACTAACCAATTGCATTTCGTACACTAGAAACCTCCGAATTGGCCGTTAAATCGGATGCTATTGTAGTTCGTACAGTTGAATGCTGCATTTGGGCGGAAAAACGGCCGTTTCTTGAAATTCAAGTGTACAGAATGCAATAGAGTCTGTAGGTTAGCCGCTTTTTACAGCATTCCATTGTACAAAGTACAGTTGCTCCCGTTCAAACGTGTACAGCAGATCCAATCCATAAATTTATACCTGACAATACCTTAGGACATCTGGGCCTGAAGTACAGCGAAGCCGTATGCCGGCAGCCGCAGTGACAGCTTGCCTCGTTCGGCGCGGAGCGCTTCGCCGGTCCAGAGATTCTCCCAATTGCGTTCCTGAACGTCCAGCCGGAAGGTCTGTACCGTCTCCTCCGTATTGATCAGCACGATGATCAGATCATCGCCCAGACTGCGCTCGTATGCCAGCTTACTGCCTCCGGCTCCGGCTTCAAGGAAGGTGAAGCGTCCGGTACGCAGCGCCGGGTGGCTGCCGCGGATCTGAATCAGCTTACGGTAAAAGTTGAACAAATCGCGGTCCTGCCGCTCCGGGTCCCACTCCATACATTTACGGCAATCCGGGTCGCCCCCGCCATCCATTCCGATCTCGTCCCCGTAGTAAATGCAGGGCGTACCCATGAAGGTGAACTGGAACAGCGCAGCCAGCTTCATGACGTTCTTATCGCCCTCTGCCACAGTCAGCAGCCGCGCAGTATCATGGCTGCCCAGCAGATTGAAGGCAACCTCGCTGGCCTGGAGCGGATACCGGGACAGCTGTCTGCCGATCGAATGGGCGAAGCCTTCCGCATCCAGCGTTCCGTAGACGAAGAAGTCAAGCACCGCATCCGTGAACGGGTAGTTCATGACGGCATCGAATTTGTCGCCTTCCAGCCAAGGGGCTGATTCATGCCAGATCTCGCCCAGAATGTAAGCCTCGGGGTTGGCACGCTTCACCACTTTGCGGAAATCACGCCAGAATTCGTGATCCACCTCGTTGGCCACATCCAGACGCCAGCCGTCGATGCCGACCTCCTTAATCCAATACTCTGCGACCTTCAGCAAATATTCCTTCACCTCAGGATGCTCTGTGTTCAGCTTCGGCATCAGCGGCTCGAAGGCGAAGGCATCGTAGGTCGGAATATTGTTCACGACCTGGAGCGGATATTCCCGGATATGGAACCAGTTCTTATACTCCGAATCCTCACCCTTCTCCAGCACATCCACGAACGGAGCGAAGGTACGGCCCGCATGGTTGAAGACCGCGTCCAGCAGCACGCGGATGCCGCGCTCATGACAAGCATCGACCAATCTTTTCAGTGTGGCCACATCACCGAAATGCGGATCGACCTGCATGTAGTCCTCCGTGTCATATTTGTGATTGGTGGTGGCAGTGAAGACCGGTGTGAAATAAATGCCCGTAATGCCCAGCTCTGTCAGATGGTCGAGATGATCTATGACACCCTGCAGATCTCCGCCGAAGAAATTATCCGGCCGGGGGGTTCCGCCCCAAGGCTCCACATTAGCAGGGCTTATGCCGGGATTGCCGTTAGCGAACCGTTCCGGGAAAATCTGATAAAACACCGCATCCTTGACCCAGGCCGGAGGCGTGAAGACATCACCGCGGCTTATGTAGGGGAATTCAAACAGCCGGTTGGGGTTCGCGGGACGCTCCTTCTGGAAATCACTCTCTGTCATCCAGATGCGCTCTTTGCCCTGCTGCAGCAGGAAGCCGTATTTCAGCCTGCGGTAGAGCGGAACCGATTCGCATTCCCAGTAATCGAACATCGCATCGGAAGTGAACAGGGTCATCGGAATCAATTCCTTAGTGGTGTCCCAGGCATATTTATCACCCGCCCAGGCGAAGACCTCGGTCAGATCCCCCTTCTTGGCCCGCAGCCGCAGGTGGATGGTGTTGTGATCATAGGCATACGACCAGTTCAGACGGGGACGATGATACACGGCTTCTAATAACATATTAATTCCTCCTAGATTTAGTTTGGCTATATAGATTGAACTTAGCTGGTTAAGTTAAGGGAAAAGTGGCGGAGGGGAATTTTGGAACTGGAGGAGCGGTAGCGCCCGCCTGAAAGCTTTCCGCAGGAAAGCTCGCACCGTAAGCATAGGCTGTATTTGGATTTCTACCGCGTAGAGCGGTTTCTAATCAGGAAATCTAAATACAACAGCGGCTGGAAGTCCAAAACTTCTCTGGAGTCACGGCTAATCCCAAAACATAAACACCAGTCGTTCAATTTATATAGATTACGCACCCGTTTCTGCACATGGCAAAGAGGCACAACCGCCGGTTAGATTACGCCGAGGTTGTACCCGATAAGGGACAGTGCCTTTAGATTGGTGAAGAATGAGGTGTTTCATGATGGTTTGGATTATAACACGGAACAAAATGAGGTTCAAGAGGTTTGTGCAAACAGTTGTACAAAGTTTAAGAAGGGGGAAACCGATTTCCAAAGTCTGTAAATTGATAATATTTAGCATTTATTCAACAAAATTCGTCTAAATACGACAAAAAATGCAGATTTGAATTTTGGAATCGAAGTATATCAAAGTTATTTAAAGAAATTATGCGATAAAAGGAGTAAAGGTAACATTATCCATTGTAAATGGCATAATATTAGTGAATTTACTATGTGCAAACGTTTTTACAACTACAAGCCTGCTGATGTATTATGTATTCAGGAATGAAGCGCTTTCTAAACCGGGTATAACGTATTCGGAAGAGGCACAGGGAGCAAGCAGAATTTTTTTTGAATCTTCTGAAATCGTTTGCGCAAATTAGGGAGCTACATCGTCAAGTCAAAAGAAGCATCATCATCAAATCAAGTGATATACACACACAGGAGGGGTTAAAAGGAATGGATCTCAAAAAACTAATGGTTATCACCGCAGCGTGCTCCATGGCAATCTCAATTTCGGCGTGCGGCTCAAACAACAATACCGGGGGAAATGCAGCGGCGACTAATGCTCCTGCGGAAAGTGCCACAGCTACGGATAATGCGGGGGCTGGCAGCGACAACGCTCCGGCAGCTGGTGAGATCGTCCCTGAAGAGGGCGCTTCCCTTGTGATCTGGGAGAGTAAGGAAGAAAGACAGTTCGCCGAAGAAATCTCCAAGCAGTTCACTGCCAAGTATAATGTTCCGGTCAAAATCGAAGAGGTAGCCCCGCCGGATCAAGTCGGCAAGCTTACCCAGGATGGTCCTTCCGGTCTGGCTGCGGACGTTATCGTCATACCTCATGATAATCTCGGCAAGGCGGCCAGCGCGAGCCTGCTGCTTCCAAACGATATTTTTGCAGAGCAAACCAAGGCGGAGAACACGGAGGCTTCCATCGTAGGTTCTTCCTATGACGGCGAGCTGTACGGCTATCCGAGAGCGGCAGAGACCTATGCGCTGTTCTATAACAAGTCTCTGGTCAAAGAAGCTCCGAAATCCTTTGATGATGTTATTGCCTTCAGCAAAACGTTCACCGATAAAGCTAAAAACCGGTACGGCATTATGTGGGAAGTCGGCAATATGTACTTCAACTATCCGTTCATCGCCACTACCGGCGGCTACCTGTTCGGCAAAGACGGTACCGACAAGGACGACATCGGCCTCAACAATGAAGGTGCGATCAAAGGTCTGACTGAATTTGCGAAGCTGAAGGAAGTCTTGCCGATCAAGAGCGGTGATATTAACCCCGATATCAAGCGGAGTCTGTTCAACAGCGGGGATGTAGCTATGGATATTACAGGACCTTGGGAGCTTGCCGGATATAAAGAAGCGCTGGGCGACAAGCTGGGAATCGCTCCGGTTCCTACCATTGACGGCAAAACTGCCATTACCTTCTCCGGGATCAAAATCTTTACCGTCAACGCCTACACGCAATATCCGAATGCGGCTAAACTCTATGCACACTTTGCTTCCGGCAAAGATTCGCAGCTGACGCTTAACAAGCTGATCGGTTCCGTACCAACGAACAATGAAGCATTGAAGGACCCGCAGATTACGGGTGATCCGTTCGTATCCGCTTTTGCCGAACAAGCGAAGAACTCCCAGCCGATGCCTTCGATTCCTGAAATGGGGAACGTATGGAGCCCGGTGAATGCAGCACTTCCGGCCATCTGGGATAACAATGCCGATCCGAAGGCAGCCATGGACAAAGCCGTAGAGCAAATTAAGGACTTGAACAACGGGGCATCCGCCCAGTAACTACACAACCATCAGCTTACCGTGGAATTAGAGTTGCCCGCCGCATAGTCTGCTGCGGGCAGTTTCCTTGAATTCCGCACGGAGAGGAGAACGGAAGGGAAATGCAGCGACACAAAACGAGAGCTGGAATACTGTCGGCCATTTTCATGGGATTCGGGCAAATATATAACCGCCAATTCATCAAAGGCCTAATGTTCATAGCGGTAGAAGCTGTGGCAATTATCTATTTCATTAGCAATCTGGCAAGAGCCTTCTGGGGGATCACCACACTCGGGGAATCGCCAAGCCGGCTGGAGAAGGTTAAAGGGATTGCCAAAATGGTGCCCGGAGACCATTCCATCGTTATTCTGATTGAAAGTCTGATTACCCTGCTGTTCTTTGTGTTATTCCTGATCGTCTGGTACATGAATATTAGGGATGCCTATAAAATCGGAGCAGAACGCGAAAACGGCCGTCCATCGCATACATTTACTCAATCTTTACGTTATATTCTGGATTATAAATTCGCCCAGAGCTTCCTGCTGCTCCCGGGGCTTGGAATTCTGTTCTTCACCATTATGCCGATCATCTTTATGATCATGCTGGCCTTTACTAACTATGCTGCACCGAACCATATTCCTCCGGCCAAACTTGTAGACTGGGTTGGATTCGAGACCTTCCGCAATCTGCTGGTGCTGAAATCATGGAGCCATACCTTTTACGGTGTACTTACCTGGACGATAATCTGGGCGGTTCTTTCGACTGTAACTACTTATTTCGGCGGGATGCTGGTTGCCCTGCTGATCAACCAAAAAGGCATACGCTTCAAAGGCATGTGGAGAATGCTCCTGATCATTCCTTACGCTATTCCGCAGATGATCTCGCTCCTGCTGATGCGCAACCTCTTCAACGGACAGTTCGGCCCGATCAACCAGTATCTCGGCTTTTTCGGTCTGGATGGATTGCCTTGGCTGACTGATCCATTCTGGGCCAAAGTTACGGTTATTGTCGTCAATATGTGGGTAGGAATTCCGGTATCGATGCTGCTGATTATGGGGGTGCTGACTACGATTCCCCGTGATATGTATGAGGCGGCTGAGGTGGACGGTGCGACCAATTATCAGAAATTCCGGATCGTCACCCTGCCGATGATTCTGTTCTCTACCGCACCTACGCTGATTATGCAGTTCGCCGGGAACATCAACAACTTCAATGCGATCTTCCTGCTGACGGGAGGGAACCCGGTGAACGGGAACTACCAGTACGCCGGCTCGACGGATCTGCTCGTTACCTGGCTGTATAAGCTGACGCTGGATCAGAACAAGAATAATATGGCGTCTGCGATCGGCATTATCCTGTTCATCATTGTTGCCGGGTTCTCCCTGTACAATTACCGCCGGACCAAATCGTTCCAAGAGGAGGACATGATTCAATGATCATCGGACGCAAGGCAGCGAATTTTATTCGTCTCTGCTTAAGCTATATCGTTCTTGTTGCACTGGCGGTTGCTGCAATCTATCCGGCACTTTGGATCCTGCTTGCCTCGTTCCGGCCGGGTAAATCCCTGTACAGCAAGACGCTGATTCCCGAGACGTTCACGCTCAGCCACTATAAGGAGCTGTTCACCTCACCGGTCTACATGTTTGGAACCTGGTATGCGAATACGCTCAAGATTGCAGTGTTCTCGATGCTGATCGGGGTGGTGCTGACGCTGTTGACCAGCTATGCTTTATCCCGGTTCCGTTTCAAAAGCCGCAAGACCACCATGTCCACTCTGCTGATCCTCGGGATGTTCCCGGGCTTCATGAGCATGATCGCTATCTATCTGCTGCTGAAGGAGTTCAATCTGCTGGATACCCATCTGGCGCTGATTATCGTCTATGCAGCCGGAGCGCCGCTCGGAGGAACGCTGATCGCCAAAGGCTTCCTGGACACGATTCCGCGTTCGCTGGATGAAGCCGCACGGATCGACGGGGCGAGCAACTTCGGGATTTTTACCCGGATTATTCTGCCGTTATCCCGCCCGATGATCACTTATATAGCGCTGACCCTGTTTGTCGGCCCGTGGGTCGATTTCATCTTCGCCAAGCTGATTCTGCGGACCAAGGAGAACTGGACGGTTGCTGTGGGGATGTGGGATATGGTCAATACGATGCAGAATTCCAACTTCACGCTGTTCGCGGCGGGTGCCGTGCTGATCTCTGTACCGATTATGATTCTCTTCGGCTTCCTGCAGCGTCTGCTGGTTGACGGGCTGACGGCGGGGGCCAGCAAGGGATAGGAAATAGTAATTAGACAATGCATGTACGAATAACGGGTGCGGCCTTGAAGCAGTTCTGAGGGGCTGCACCTTTCTTTTGTGGAGAAATCGTGATCTGGATGATAAGGGGAGAATGTAATGCAATGGCGGCGATTCATTAATTTCAGCTCGGTTGGCGTCAAGTTATTCGTAATTCTGTTCTGTACTATTGTCCTGTTGTCCTCAGTTCTGGGCTTAACCTCCTATTATGCGGCAAAAGGGATCATTACCGATGAGGTGGCGGCTGCCTCCTCACAGTCCATTGTCCAGGCGGTGGACAAGCTGGATTTCCTGTTCGCTGAATATGAAGCGCTCTCCAGGCAATTCGCTGTAGATCCGGCGCTAAAGGCTGATATGGAGACGGTTAATCTTCCAACCGCCGGTACGGTTGCGCGGGCAGCCGCAGAGGACCGGATACGCCGCAAGCTGGACTCCGTCAGAGGATCGGATGAGCGGCTGCTTGGTGTCCGGCTGGTCGCAAGAAGCATGGTGGACGCCGAATCCTACAAATCAACGGGGATTAGCGGTGTACGCAGTGATGAGGGCATCCTTGCACGGATGAAGGAGATCGATAACGCTAAAGGCAATCCCGTCTGGTTCACCGTCCGGGCTAAAGGCTTCTTCGATGCATACAGCCAGTCCGCTATGACAATGGGCCGTCTGCTGCGGAATATTCAGAATCCGGCGGCAGAGTATTATATGCTGATCGAGGTGAAGGGCCAGGCGCTGACGGATGTGCTGTCCAACCTGCATATCGGGCTGGGTGGGGAGATCCGCATCCTCGATTCTTCGGGCCGGGTTGCATACAGTGCTGACGATGCACTGCTCGGGCAGGCTTCTTACATACATACCCGGGAGAGTGAGGAACAAGAGCCGGCCGGAGCACAGAAGGGGGTAAGCGGAAAGCGGTCCTTCACGGCGGGGGACGAGCAGGGGAGTCCGCAGCTGGTAGTCTACCAGCCGCTGAGCACAGCGGACTGGACGCTGCTGGGCTATGCGCCGGTGAGTGATTTTACCAAATCTGCCGACAGGCTGCTCTACATAACCTTGCTGGTAGTTTTGGCTGCAGCCTTGATTGCTCTCATCATCGGCTATGTTCTGGTGCGGCTGATCGGTCGTCCGCTTGGCAAGCTGGCCCGGCTGATGGAAGAGGGCGAGCGGGGCAATCTGCAGGTGCGGACCAGCTTCAAGGGCCGGGATGAGATCGGGCGGGTGGGTCACAGCTTCAACCGGATGATGGAGCAGATCTCCCGGATGGCCGGGCAGAGCAGCAGTTCGGCTGCGGAGGTGCTGGCGACCTCGGAGCAGCTCGTTGCCGCTTCCGGCGCGATTAGCGGCCAGGCCAGTGAGGTCGCAACCGCCACTGGCGAAATCGCCGGGGGAGCGGCCAGTCTGGCGGCCGAAGCGGAGAGCAGCAATGCCAAGGTGGAGCTGATGGGCGGCAAGACCAGCGAAGTAGCAGAGAACAATGCAGTCATGGCTGCTTCCGCAGGGAAGGTTATGGAGGTCAGCGACCAGGGAGCGGAGCGGATGAAGAAGCTGGTCTCGCAGAGCGAGGGGGTGCTGAAGCTGATGGATCTGATTCAGGAGAATTCAGCCATGCTGCGGGATAGCACGGTGCTGATCCGCAGCATCCTCTCCCCGATGATTGCGATGAACAAGCAGACGAATATTCTGGCGCTGAACGCATCGATTGAAGCCGTGCGCGCCGGTGCCGCCGGGAGAGGCTTCATTGTCATTGCCAACGAGATCAGAGGGCTGGCCAATCAATCGAGCGAGTCGATTGCCTCCGTCTCCCGGATTACCGAGGAGATCAGCGGCCATATCGAGAATACGGTCAAGGTTGTGAGTGAGGCTGCGCCGATGTTTGACAGCCAGCTGGCCTTGGTCCGGGAATCCTCTCTCATCTTCGGGAGTGTAAGGGCCGAGATGGAGGAGTTCAGCGGAGTTCTGAACCAATCCTCGGCGGCGGTCTCCGAGCTGGCCGAATACCAGCAGCAGCTGGGACAATCCATGGCGAGTGTGATCTCGGTAGTGCAGCAGACCAGCGCCTCTACGGAAGAGGTGGCGTCTATGTCCTCACAGCAATTCACGGTCAGCAGGGAGCTGGTCGCCCTGTCGCACAGGCTGGAGGAGCTGGCGGAGCAGCTGAAGCAGTCGATGATTTCTTTTCAGGGTTAAGGGCTGAAGGGATAAAAGGATGAAGGGAGAGCGGGTGTGGAAGCGCGTATTGCGGGAACCTGCACTTTTCTATAAGATGGATGAGGTTAGATGCAGGATATCTTGAATACTGAAGGTGATGTCATGGACAAGCATTTATTTCTGAACGGCGGCGGTCCGCCATTTACCCGTGGTCTGGCACGGAGGTTCGTAAGCGTGATGGCAGCAGGACCAGTCGCTGTATTATTTGAAGAAGGAGAAGACTGGCCGGATTATATGGCTGCTTGCATGCAGCCGCTGACTGATGCGGGGATAGCCGAATTCTGTTATCTGCCGCTGAAGTCTACTGAGGTGAATACTGCTATAGAGAGCCTCCGGGCCTGCGGCGGGATCGTCATCGGGGGCGGGGATACGGATCTGTATGCCGACCTCATTGTGGATACCCCTATCGCTGAAGTGATCCGGCAGCGTTATGAGTCTGGAATACCGGTTGCGGGATTCTCGGCAGGAGCCTTGATTAGCCCGGAGTGCTGCGTAATTTCCGCCAGGGATAATGAGAGCAGACAATTCAAACACCGCAAGGGCCTCCATCTGATTCCTGATTTGCTGCTATCCGTTCATTTCACCCAGTGGGATGAGGAAGAGCATTTACGGACAGCGGTCCGTACCTTCGGCGAGCTGCCGAATTACGGAATTGACGAAGAGACCGGCATCTACCTGCTGAATGGACAGCCCGAAGAGATAGAGGGCGGCGGGGTGTATAGTCTGGTGAATGGAATATTGACAAGAATCCACTGAGGATGATGAACGGGAGCAGAGGGCGCGGGCCTTCTGCTCTTGTTTTTTTGCGCAGGGGAACCTGGGCATGTAAGCTCCAGACTGGTATGAAGGCATGTAAGCGGAATGTAATCGGAAAAGCGATCACAATCGGCTGGCGCGGTGGTGCGTGGGCGGAATGTAATCGGAAAAGCGATCACAATCGGCTGGCGAGAGGTGCGTGGGCGGAATGTAATCGAAAAAGCGATCACAATCGGCTGGCGCGGTGGTGCGTGGGCGGAATGTAATCGGAAAAGCGATCACAATCGGCTGGCGAGGGGAGCGGTGGCGGAATGTAATCGAAAAACCGATCACAATCGGCTGGCGAGGGGTGCGTAGGCTTGTGGATGGGGGGAGGGGACAACTCGCTTCTTGTCCTGCCTGCGCTCAAGCGATACACTTGTGCTATCAATATTGGCAGAGGGGAGGCGGGCGGTGTGGCGGAGATGAACGGGAGTCTTTTTGAGCAGGGATTGCTGGAGAGGGATTACAGCCCGCACTTTCTGGCGTACTACTACAAGCAATGGAGCAATTATACGATGGCTTACCATCATCACAACTCCACCGAGATCATGTATCTCATCTCGGGCAGCTGTGTAGTGGAGGTGAGGGATGAAGCGGGCGGTGACACATCTTTCCGGCTGAAGCGGGGAGAGATGATTTTGCTGGATGCGGAGGTGCCGCACCGGCTGATTGTGGAAGAGGGCTCCTCATGCCGGATGCTAAACGTAGAATTTGCTTTTACCGAATATGGGGGCGTAGTTCCGTCCATTGGCAGCTTGGCCCGGGAGGAGGAGGTGCTGGCAGAGCTGCTGCGGCATCCATTCGATAGTCTGGTGTTGTCCGATCAGGAGGAGGTTTTCCATGTGTTGAAGGCGCTGGTGCTGGAGCTGGATCAGCGCGAGCGGAAGGGAAGCAGCATGGTGCATCTGCTCTTTGCGGAGCTGCTGTTGCGTCTGGCCCGGCTGCGCGTGGAGTCGCTCCCGTCCAGCAAGCAGCCCTCACAGCTCTATGTGCGGCGGGCGATCGAGTTCCTGCACCAGAATTATGACCGGAGCATCCAGGTTAAGGAGGTCGCGCTCTCTGTGAATGTACATCCGGGCTATCTGCACCGTATCTTCCGGACACACACAGGGCAGACCCTGACGGACTACCTGAACCAGCTGCGTATGGAGAAGGCCCGGATGCTGCTGGTTCAGGGCGAGATTCCGGTAGCGGAGATTGCCGACTATGTGGGGATCAGCAGCAGGCAGTATTTTCATCTGTTATTCAAGAAGTATTCAGGCTGTACTCCTATCGAATACCGTAACTCTATCGAACGCCACTACTGGAGTGAAGGATAGTTTCGTGCTCAACCCGGGATGGGTATGATATGCAGAAAGTTAGGATAGTTGACAGGTTACCTGCAAAATGGTCATGATATTGGTTACGCTTCCGGCAGTCCCCTTGTTACAATGAAGAGGAGTCAATAATTCATTGCCGGAGGATGATTATTATGTCTTTTAAAGTAACCTTTATCGGGGCAGGCAGTATCGGATTCACCCGCGGACTGCTGCGCGACCTGTTGACTGTGCCGGAATTCCGTAATATCGAAGTTTCCTTCATGGATATAAACAGCCATAACCTGGACATGGTCACTGAGCTGTGCCAGCGGGATATTCAGGAGAATGGTCTGGATATCACCATCTCTTCCACTACGGACCGCAGAGCAGCGCTCAAGGATGCCAAGTACGTATTTTGTACTATTCGTATGGGGGGCCTTGAGGCCTTCGCTACCGATGTGGATATTCCGCTGAAGTATGGCGTGGACCAGTGTGTAGGAGATACGCTGTGCGCAGGCGGGATTATGTACGGGCAGCGCGGGATTGCGGAGATGCTGGAGATCTGCCGCGATATCCGCGAGACAGCTGCTCCGGATGTGCTGCTGCTGAACTACTCGAATCCTATGGCTATGCTGACCTGGGCCTGTAATAAATACGGCGGTGTGCAGACCATCGGGCTCTGTCATGGCGTACAGCATGGACATCAGCAAATCGCTCAGGTGTACGGCCTGGAGAAGTCGCAGGTGGACATTATCTGTGCCGGGATCAATCACCAGACCTGGTACATCTCTGCGAAGCATGAAGGCAAGGATCTGACGGCAGGTCTGCTGGAGGCTTTCGAGAAGCACCCTGAGTACAGCCGTACCGAGAAGGTGCGGATCGATATGCTCCGCCGCTTCGGCTATTACAGCACGGAGTCGAACGGACACCTGAGCGAATATGTGCCCTGGTACCGTAAGCGCCCGAATGAAATCATGGACTGGATCGATCTGGACGTATGGATTAACGGAGAGACAGGCGGTTACCTGCGGGTCTGCACGGAAGGCCGCAACTGGTTCGAGACGGACTTCCCGAACTGGATGAAAGACCCGGCGCTGGAGTACATCCCGGAGAAGCGCGGAGAGGAGCGCGGCTCGTATATTATCGAAGGGCTGGAGACCGGGCGCGTGTACAGAGGCCACTTCAACATGGTGAATAAGGGCGTCATCTCCAATCTACCGGATGATGCTATTATTGAAGCGCCGGGCTACGTGGACCGCAACGGCATCTCGATGCCGCTGGTCGGCGACCTGCCGCTCGGCCTGGCGGCGGTCTGCAACGTCAGCATCTCCGTGCAGCGACTGGCGGTAGAAGCAGCTGTGCATGGGGACGACAAGCTGCTGCGCCAGGCATTCATGATGGACCCGCTGGTCGGCGCCGTCTGCAATCCGAAGGAGATCTGGCAGATGGTTGACGAGATGCTGGTGGCCGGAGAACAGTGGCTGCCGCAGTACAGCGCAGCTATTGCAGAAGCGAAGGAACGTCTCGCCTCCGGTGATCTGATCCCGACGAATGCCGGCAACGAAGGTGCGGCCCGACTGAAGGTGAAGACGGTAGACGAGATGATGCAGGACCGCGAGGCCGCGAACAAGAACGCCGGGGAGTCTGACAAGGGCAAGGACCGCGAGAAGGTGAAGTAAGCGGAGCAGGCATCAGTCTAACGAAGCGAAGAAATATTGGAATGAGGGCTGTCCCAAAGTCATGAAATGACTGCTTGGGATAGCCCTTTATGTTGGTAGAGGTGGAGGTGTGGGGCGAGCGGGCAGGGTCCGGGCGTATGTGTATGCAAAAAACCGAACAAAATGTGCTCAGGTTAGGCGTTTGGGCCAGATGTAAGCGAAAAACTGCTCTGCTTGCCGTAATGGGGAAATAGGTGGATTTTGGGCACTTGTTATCGAACGGATCGACGATTCTCCGGTAGCGTCAAGAAGTTTGTGTAAAAGAGTAGAAGTGCCTCCCCCGGGTTACGGGTTGGGATGTAGTGTTTCTGGGGGGAGGGGGAACCCCGACTCCCAGAAACTGGATTTATCTGCTACGCCTCTTCCGGTGTGGGCAAAGAGGGGTAGCGTGTTTCGAATAGCTCTTTTAGCTTCTTTTTAACGGCATCCACTCCAAAGCCTTGGGCGACCCGCCCTGCATGACGTTCATTGTATTCCAGCATCTCCAGGTACACGATTTTCTCTGCGGCATCCATGTTTGTCAGACTGTTCATCGGTTTCAGACGCTTGCGGATTTCCTTGTTCATCCGCTCGATGGGGTTCGACGTGTAGATCGCTTTACGGATCGACAGCGGATAGTTGTAGAACGTCAGGAGTGTGGATAACTGTTCCTCCCAGGACCTCATTTCCTTCGGATACAGCTTGTTCCACTTCGCTTTGACCGTATCAAAGTTAGCCCGGGCTACCACTTCATCCGGTGCTGTATATACGGTTTTCAACGCCTCCATGACATCGGTTTTGTGCTCCACCCGAATTTTATGAAACGTGGCCCGCACTTTGTGCACTACGCAATGCTGTACATCCGCCTGAGGATAGGTCTCTTTAAACGCCGCATCCAGTCCCGGTAGCCCGTCAAACACACCCAGCAGGACTTCCTGCGCTCCGCGGTCGTACAGGTCTTTGAGTACCTCCCGCCAGCCATTCGAACTCTCTTGGCCACCCACGTAGAACCCGAGAATTTGACGCTGTCCCTCCTCGTCAATTCCCATCGCAAAGTAGACCACTTCACCACGAACCGTGCCCCGTTTCAGCTTCACGTACAGCCCATCTAAATAGATCACAGAATACCGTTTGCTCAGTGGCCGCTTTTGCCACTGGTGGATATCGTCCAGCACTGTAGCCGTAATATTGCTGACCGTGGTTGGGGAGTAGTGGCTACCAAACATACTTTCAATGAACCGGGCCACATCCCGCGTACCCATGCCCGATTTATACATTTGGATGACGGCCTCTTCTAACCATCCGTCCCGCCGCTGGTACGGCTCAAACAACTGCGTCTGGAAAAGGCTTTGGCGGTCCCGGGGCACCTGAAGATCCTCGATATGGCCATATTTCGTGTGTAAGTCTCGCGTATAGTAGCCATTGCGACTATTGCTGGCGCCGGCTTCTTCACTCTCCATAAACCCCTGGATTTCGGCGCGCAACAGGCGTTCCATGTTGTCTTTCACAAAATCTTTAACAAGTTTTTCAAATAGATTATTCAGCGAACTTTCGGGTAAAATATTCATTGGTAGGGTTCCTCCTTGGTGGTTTCGCAATCCCGAGGATACCCTACTTTTTTGGTGCCTGACTAGGCTCCAAATCTTGGTACACAACTTACTTTACGCCATCGATTCTCCTGCAGGAGGTGGAAAAACAACACTTAAATGTTTGCATATCTTCCGAAAGCAGCAAAATCGGCGGCAGCAGATGCTGTTTTTCCACTTAATTCTCTTTAATCGTAAGAAATTTATGAAATAAGATGCATTTTTCCAATTGTTGGCTGCTGTTAGTGGGGGCACTTGCAACCCGCAGAGTATGGTTCTGCTAAAGAGTTTTAGTCCTGCTGTAGAGTGCTGGTTCTGCTACTTCCACGGGTTAGCGAGGTTGTAAAGTAACCCCTCACTCCCGAATCAGCTTCTCCTGCTGCAGCCGCGCGATCTTGCGGCGGAGAGGCAGGCTGAGCCACAGGAAGAACAGGCCCAGAATGATAACGGACACTCCTACGATAAGGTTGATTTTGTAGATGTTAGAGGAAGAGTTCAGCATAATCAGCATGATATTGAAGGAGCCGATGATCAGCTCCATGAACGCGAGGGCCAGATAGACTTTGTAGATTCTCTGATAGTGTTTGATTTTGGAATCTGCATCGGTATAGATCTGGAAGGGGCCTTCCGAGGCCTTCCTTCTGAAGAACACCCAGCGCTGGTTCATAAATGCACGATTGGCTTTGGTAGGGGTCCCGGACGGCACACGCTCGGCTCCGGTCTCCTCCATGAATTGCAAGTAGCCGGCCTCCTCCTTAGGGTCCTTCTCAAGCAGCTCAATCCGGTAAATATACTCCCCCTTGGCGCTCTCCTCGAATACATAACGGGCCCAAGAATGCTCCACCAGTGCCAATCCCTTGGCCGACATTTCATTCAGCCACGCTTCTTCCTTCTCGAAATCTATGAAAAATTTGCGTACCACTTGACTCATTACACTTCGCCTCCCAGTAGCTTTCTTCCATTTGTGAGCAGCTCGTCAAGCCTTACCATTTCACTCTGGACGATAGATTTGCCTAGCTCCGTAATCTGATATTCCTTCTTGCGGGAATCTTCTCCACCGGCCAGCAGCTTGATCCAGCCCCGTTCCACCAGCGTGCTTAACGCCCCGTATAACGTGCCTGCCCCCAGTTCCACGCGCTGATTGCTCAGCAGTTTTACATTCTGCATAATGCCGTAGCCGTGCATCGGGGTGAGCAGGGACAAGAGGATATAATAG
This sequence comes from Paenibacillus sp. FSL R7-0204, assembly GCF_038002225.1. Taxonomy (NCBI): domain Bacteria; kingdom Bacillati; phylum Bacillota; class Bacilli; order Caryophanales; family Paenibacillaceae; genus Paenibacillus; species Paenibacillus sp. FSL R7-0204. The sequence continues at coordinate 5,583,384 of NZ_JBBOCA010000001.1, read as the reverse complement.
ACGCCTTCGGTCAGCGCCCCGTATTCATTGTTGCCCGACAATGCCATCACCTTCCTTATCGCGAATCTTTGTGTCTCATTCCACAGACCGGGAATTTCATTTATATCCTTCGGCGTTATAGCATCTGACGTTATAACATCTGACGTTATATCGTCAACCGATACATTGATTATATCGGCTGGCGATATAATAGTCAACAGACTTTTGCAGCACAGTTGGATTCCGCGCATTAAAAATCCCCCGCCCGCCGTTCGCACGGTTTGCAGGGGATCTCATTACAATATGAATCTGCGCGCTGCACTCGCTCCATGGTCAATCCGGAGAGCAGGTGCTCAGGCTTCTATTTCCTTTTTGCCGAAAAAAGCCTTCAGCGCCTGATACACTTCCTTCTTATCCTTAATCACATAATGCATGAACTGCTCCTGCTTCAGGTGGCGGTAGGCGGACATCAGAGTGCTGCTGCGGTTGTACTGGTTCACCTCACCGTAGCCGAACATATTGCTGCGCTTCAGCAGCTCGCCGATCAGCTTGACACAGCGCTCATTGTCGGAGGTCAGATTATCTCCATCCGAGAAATGGAAGGGATAGATGTTGTACTTGGCAGGCGGATAGCGGCTGTCGATAATCTCCAGGGCTTTCTGGTACGCCGAGGAGCAGATTGTCCCCCCGCTCTCGCCCCGGGTGAAGAAGTCATGCTCGCTGACCTCCTTGGCCTCCGTATGATGGGCCAGGAACACAATATCCACCTTCTCATACTGGCGGCGCAGGAAGCGGGTCATCCAGAAGAAGAAGCTGCGGGCGCAGTATTTTTCAAAAGTGCCCATGGAGCCCGAGGTGTCCATCATGGCAATAATCACGGCATTCGAGTGAGGGACCGTGATGTCATCCCAGGTTTTGTAACGCAGATCATCGGGGCTGATGCTGTGTATTCCAGGGTTGCCGCTGCTGGCATTGCGCCGCAGATTCTCAAGTAACGTTCGCTTCTTGTCGATGTTGGACATCATGCCTTTTTTGCGGATATCATTGAAGACAATCGATTTGACCTCAATTTCTTCCTTATCCTTCGGCTTCAGATGGGGCAGCTCCATGTCATGGAACAGAATATCCTCCAGATCCTCCAGATCGACCTCGGCTTCAACGGTATCTGCGCCGGGCTGATCGCCCGCCTTATCCCCTTTGCCCGGCTGGGCCGACTGGGAATCACGCCCGAGGACATCGCCTACCTGGCTCTCGCCATCTCCTTGGCCGACATGCTTCTGCTTGCGGAAATTATAGATAATCCGGTATTCATCCAGACTGCGGATCGGCACCTTCACAATCTGCTTGCCGCCCGACAAAATAATGTTCTCTTCAGTAACCAGATCGGGCAGATTGCCCTTGATGGCTTCTCTGACCTTTTGCTGGTGACGCTCCTGATCCTGATGGCCTTTGCGGTGAAGGGACCAGTCTTCTTTGGAGACGACAAAAGCGTATGGACCGGACGGCTGGGACAAGGATGACCACCTCCCATGGACTGTGTTATTCGGTATTGTCACTACGGAGACTAAGACGAAGCAGCAGGTTGTAACTAAAGTATATTCAGGGAGATGGGGGATATGTGAGCTGTATTATTCACTGATTTCTTCAATGAGCAGCCTGTAGCTGTTAGAACGGGCTTCGCCGGAGTACCTGCGTCCGTCGATGGTGAACAGATACAGGGCGGCCGTAGAGCCTTGAAGATCCTTGCCCATATAATCGGTATTTATTTTGACAAAATAAGTGAGTGTGGAAGTCTGCCCCGCTTCCAGCGTTCCCAGAGTAACGGTTCCGCTGTACGGCGTACCGGGTACAGTGATGGCGCTTATGGTAACGATATCGGGATCAATGACTGTACCCTGCGGTACAATCCGGATCACTGACACCTCAGCCGGATAATTCCCGCTATTGGACACGTAAATGTTGAATTCCGCGATGCCTCCAGGCTCGACAACGGGCGGCTCGCCCTCAATCTGAATGGAAATGATGGGCGTGAACAGCAACGTGGTCACCGCATTGGAGCGGGAGAGCTGCCCTACATTACGCCCGTCCGGCAGGGAGAAGGTATACTGGACCACCCCCTGATTCTGAATAGCCGGCGTCTGGCGGATATCGGTGGCACCCGGAATAGATACGAGAAAATCAACTACAGCAACAGCGCCTGCCCGTAAGGTGCCCAGCGGGATTCCGCCCCCGGGACGGACTCCCTTCTGGGGAACCCCGTCAATACGGACGCTGTCCCAGACGAACAGTACGCTTGGCGGTATGGCGTCCGTCAGCAGCGCGTTTACAGCCAGATTGCCACTGTTCTGTACAGTGAACTCGTACCGCAAGTTGTCGCCGGGCGCTACGCTGTAGAGATCAACCTTCAGGTTTACCGATAATCCAGGCTGGATGACCGTAATCTGAACCGAGTTGCTTGTGGTGGAGGTACTGTTGTCGTTGGCCTCATAAGAGATCTGTGCACTCGCCAGAATCACCGATCCTGAAGGATTGGAGCTCACCCGGACCCGGTAGGAGACCTCGACGCCTGAGCCTGCAGGGAGCGAACCCAGCCCGATGCCTGAAGCCGGGTTGGCCTCAGGCTGATAAATCCCGGCTGCGATAACACTTCCGGCAAGGAAGGAGGTACCTTCCGGAACGGGAAGCGTAGCAATGACTCCGGTCAGCGGACGGGTCCCTTCATTGCTGAGCTGGAGGGTATAGGTGACGACATCTCCTATGAAGGTAGTTGGAGTGCTGGCCGAGAGCAGGGAGGACAACTGGTAAGACAGCAGGGAGACACTGACCGGGTTGGAGCGGACCTCCCCGTTCACCGCTCTGCCTTCAGGTGTATTGAAGGAATACGTGCCAACCGCCCTGTTATGCAGCGCGAGTGAAGGCGGAAGCGAGATGACAATGACCTGGAAGGCGATACTGACTCCCGAATGGGGGGCGAGCAGGCCAAGGGGAATACCGGAAGACGGAGTGACCCCCGGAAGGGGGACTCCGTCTCTAAGCACACTATTGGCAATGAACGAGACGCCTGGGGGAAGCACATCCGTGATGGTGACAACCGCCCCGGTATTGCCGCTATTCTTGGCGGTCACAGTGTAGACGAGCGTCTCCCCCAGAGAAGCGCTCAGACGGTCTGCTTGCTTTTGCAGTGATAATACCGGGCCCACCACAAGCGTATTGACGGTATTGGAATAGGTAACCGAGTCAGCGCCCTCTGCCGAGCTGTATAGAACCATGGACTGATTACTTACGACAGGCTGGAGCCGTGAGCCGTCTGTCATATGACGATGACCTGAACCTGGAAGGTTACCGTTGTGGTAGCTCCCGGGGCGATCGTCCCGATCACGATACCGGTGCCCGGATTTGCTCCGGGACGCGGAGTGCCATCCACAGTTACGCTGCCTGCAACGAACTGGCTGCCGGCCGGGATCGGGTCAACAAGGACCACATTGTTGACGGGAACAATGCCGTTGTTGGTTACGGCAATCGTATAGGTGATGATATCGCCGACAACCGCATCGACAGCTGGTGTGCTCTTCACTGCTGTTACATCCGGTGAGGAGACCGGGATGACGAGTGTATTCGACAGTGCAGAGCCTGAGAGCAGACGTCCATCAGGCGGCGTGAAGGTGAAGGTTGCCGCCGCCTGGTTCACCAGCTGCTGCGGTGAAGGCAGGGAAGCCAGCGTAACTTGCAGGGTGACGAGCATAGTAACTGTGGCACCCGCTGGAACTGTACCCAGATTGATTCCGGTAGTCGGATCAGCGCCGGGAACGGGCTGGCCGTTAACCAGTACACTGTTCGGTATGAAAACAGCTCCTGCAGGGATAGAATCGGTTAAGGTGACGACTGCCGCAAGATTACCTGTATTGGTGACGCTGAGTGCATAAGTAACAGTATCTCCAACCGTGGCATTAGTGGTATCCGCAGATTTCAGGACACCGATAATCGGCTGGAATACCGGGGTAATCAGATTATTGGAATAAGAGGCGCCGGAGAATGCACCGGAGGTGAAGCTGACCGAAGCCTGATTGTTCAGTGTGGCCGGATTAGGAAGACTGTTGACGAGAATATTGAAGGTGACCTGGACCACTGCACCAGGGGCGATAGTGCCGAGCGAGATCCCGTTCGCAGGGTTGCCTCCCGGCAGCGGAGTGCCGTCCACGACCACGCTGCCGGCTACAAAGGAAGAACCGGCCGGAATCGGATCGCTCAGCACTGCATTGTTAACCGGTGCAATTCCGTTATTGGTGACTGCGATGCTGTACGTAACGGTATCCCCCGGGACTGCATCGACTACAGTAGTGCTCTTTGCAACCAGGACATCCGGCGACGATACCGGAATCAGATTGATGTTCGAGCTGGCCGACTGATTGAAGACGCGTCCGTCAGGCAGCGTATAGTTGAAGGCGATAATGGCCTGATTGCTGAGCTGCTGGCTGGCTGGCAGCGTGTCGATCACTACAGAGAATACTATGGTCAGTGATGCACCGGCTGCAACACTGCCCAGAGGGATTCCGGTAGCGGGATCTGCACCCGGAGCAGGGAAGCCGTTAATCAGTACACTGTTCGGAACCAGAGTTGTACCTGCGGGAATGGTATCAGTCAGCGTGGCCGATGCCGCATAGTTCCCTGAATTGCTGACATTAACGGTATAGACAATGGTATCGCCTACCGTTGCATTCTGAGAGCTGGAGCTCTTGGCTGCAGCGATAACCGGCTGGAAGACCGGAGTGGTCACAATGTTCGAGAAGGCTACACTGGACAGGGCGCCGGAAGTGAAGCTGACGGATGACTGATTGTTCAGTACACCTGAAGCCGGCAGAGACGTAACCGTTACGTTAAAGGCCACCGTTACAGAAGCGCCCGGAGCGATGCTGCCTATGGTCACCCCGGTAGCTGGTGAAGAAGCAGGGCGAGACACGCCGTCTACGAGCACACTGCCCGGAACAAAGGCGGTACCGGCAGGCAGAGCATCTGTGAATACTACATTATTAACCGCAGCAATACCGTTATTAGTCAGGGTCACGGAATAAGTGATGGTGTCGCCCACATTGGTTGCGGTGGTTGCGGTGGTTTTGACGACAGCCAGATTCGGGTTCGAGACAGGGATGGTCAGGGTGTTGGTGAGCACCGACCCTCCCAGGGTTCTTCCGTCAGGCAAGGTGAAGCTGTAAGCAACCGTTCCCTGATTCACCAGCAGCTGCGGCGATGGCAGTGAAGTGATTACCACCGAGAACGAGACAGCTACAGTGGCCCCCGGAGCGATAGTTCCGGCAGCAATTCCTGTGGAGGGATTAGCCTGCGGCAGAGGCAGCCCGCCAATCAGCACGCTATTGTCTACAAAGGTGGTGCCGGCTGGAATGTTGTCCGTTACTGTAAGGCTTGCTCCGTAGTTGCCTGTATTGGTGACATTTATGGTGTAGGTTACGGTATCGCCGACCGTTGCATTGGCGGTATTGGCTGTTTTGACCGCAGCGATATTGGGCTGGAAGACAGGCACTGCGACGGGATTGGAGAAGGTTGATCCGCTAAATACACCTGAGGTGTAAGTAACTGTAGCCTGATTGTCTATGGAGGCATCCCCGGGTACAGAGGTGACAGTGACACTGTACGAGACGACGGCACTAGCCCCGGAGGCAAGCGTACTGATAGTAATCCCTGAGGCCGGATTGGCATTCGGAAAAGGCACTCCGTTCACCGATACGCTGCCCGGCACAAAGGTGGCCCCGCCCGGTGTTGGATCACTGAGCACGACATTGTTGACAGGGTCCATCCCGTTATTGGTGATGTTCACGGAATAGGAAATGGTATCCCCAAGGGCAACGGAGGTGGAGGTTGTGCTCTTGACCACCGCCAGATTGGGGGCGGAGACTGCGATGGTCACGGTATTGGAGACGGCACTTCCGCTGAGCAGCCGCCCGTCAGGCGGAGTGAAGGTATAGGTGGCGTTTGCCTGATTGACAAGCTGCTGCGGTGAAGGCAGAGACACGATGAAGACCGTGAAGCTGACAGATACACTGGCACCGGGAGCTACAGTTCCAACAGTGATTCCGGTATCCGGTGCAGCCCCCGGCTGAGGGAATCCGCCGACAATGACGCTGTTGGGGTCAAATGTAGTACCCGCCGGGATGTTGTCGGTTAACGTAACATTGGCTGCAAGGTTACCGCTATTGCTGACCACAATGGTATAGATGACCGTATCGCCTACTGTGGCGTTCAGGTCACTGGCGCTTTTGACAAGGGAGATCTGCGGTTGTGTGACCGGTGTGGTGGTGACGTTGGACGATGAAGAGCCGGAGAAGACCCCGGAGGTGAAACTGACGGTGGACTGGTTATTCACCTGTGAAGGAATCGGCATGGTTATTCTCACCTCGAATGTGACGGCAACGGAGGCTCCAGGCCCCAGGCTGCCGATTGGGATGCCGGCCGACGGAACTGACAACGGCTGGGAGACGCCGCCGACAATTACGGTTCCGGGAAGGAACGCTGCATTCTCTGGCAAGGGATCGCTGAGAATGATATTGCTGACAGAGGTAATGCTGTTATTCGTCAACACGGAGGTGAAGGTAAGGATGTCGCCGGTCACGGCATCAATGGCATTGACGCTTTTGACAACATTGACATTCGGTGCCGAGACGGGAACCGTAAGTGTGTTCGACACGGTGTTACCGCCAAGCTGACGCCCATCCGGCAGGGTGAAAGTATAGGATGCAGCTGCCGAGTTAGGCAGCTGCTGGTTTGGGGGAAGCGAAATAACCGTAACAAGGAAACTGACTACGACGCTGTCTCCGGGAGCAAGCGGCCCCACCGGAATGCCTGTTAATGGGCTATACCCAGGTAACGGGGTCCCGCCTATACTTACGCTGTTGGTCTCGAATACCGTCTGCGGCGGCAGGGCATCGGTCAGATTCAGCATTGCCGCGATATTGCCGGTGTTGCTGGCCAGGATGGAGAAGGAGAGCAGACTGCCGACAGAGGCCTGCGCAGGGCTTGAGCTTTTGACCAGTCCAATGACTGGAATGAAGACCGGAGTAGACACTGTATTGGACAGGGCTGCTCCGCTGAATGAGCCGGCCGTAAAGGATGCGCTGGCCCGGTTGCTCAGTTGAGGCGGGCTTGGAATAGAGTTGGCATTCACTTGGAAGACAACGATGCTTGTGGCACCCGCAGCAAGTGTTCCGAGAGCAATCCCGGCATTTGGATTGGCAGAGGGTACGGCCGTCCCGTTCACCGTGACAGTTCCTGCTACAAAGGCACTGCCTGCCGGAGCCGGATCAGACAGCACTACATTGTTAACAGCTACGCCGCTGGGGTTGGATACAGAGACGGTGTAGGTAAGATATTCGCCTACAGCCACTGAGGTGAGATTGGCATTTTTGAGAATCGTGATGTTCGGAGCAGAGACTGGAATAGTTACCGTATTGGATACACTTCCACCGGACAGAGAGCGTCCGCTGGGCAACTGATAGGTGTAACTGCTGCTGCCCTGGTCCGTCAAGGTTGCCGGAGACGGCAGGGATTGAACAGTGGTCAGGAAGGTTACGGTCAAGGCGGCTCCCGGTGCTACGGACCCGAGCGGAATTCCGCTTACCGGAGAATCTGACGGACGGACCACGCCGTTCACTGTGACGCTTCCGGCGACGAAGGCAGACCCGGCAGGAATCGTGTCAGTTAAGGTTACCGTTGCTGCGAGGTTGCCGGTGTTCTGTACCTGCAGGATGTACTGCACATTTCCCCCAACCGTGGCGCTGTTGGGGCTGGCGCTTTTGACAATACCGATTATTGGCTGGTACACAGGGGTGAGGGTTGTATTGGACTGTGTGATGGCGTTGAAGGTCCCCGAGCTGTAAGAGGCCGATGACTGGTTGGCGAGCTGGCCGCTTCCCGGCACAGAGATGACACTCACCTGGAAGGTTACTGTTACACTGGCCCCTGGCGCAATGGTGCCTACGGATATCCCCGAAGCCGGATCAGCGGCTGGCCGGGCAGTTCCCGCCACCACCACACTTCCAGGCACTAGAGTGCTGCCTGCTGGTATCGGATCAGAGAGCACAACATTCGTGACGGCGACGATTCCGTTATTAGTAACCACAGACGTATACTGCAGGGTATCGCCTGCGGCGACATCCGGGAAGCTGGCGCTTTTGACTAGGGCGACATTAGGCAGTCTTACAGGTATGGTGAGCGTATTGGAGGCGGCCGTACCGTTCACAGTCCGCCCGTCAGGAACCAGGAAGGTATAGGCGGCTGTAGCCTGGTCCACCAGCTGCGGGGGAGAAGGCAGACTGTTCACCAGTACACGGAACTGGACTGTAGAGCTTCCTCCCGCCGCGATGGTGCCGATGGCGATCCCGGCGGCGGGATTACCCGCCACAGGCGTACCGTTTACCGTGAAGCTTCCCGGGATATAGGAGCTGCCGGCAGGGATGTTATCCGTGAGCGTTGTCGTGGCGCCGATATTGCCGGTATTGGAGATTTGCAGGGTGTAGAGAATCTGGTCTCCGACGGTTGCGTTGGAAGTATTGGCGCTTTTGACAATGCCGAGAACCGGAGAATAGACCGGCAGCGATTGTGTATTGGATGGAATAACCCCGCTCACAATCGGGCCTCCGGCCACACTCTGGAAGGTGAAGGCGGCGGTGGCTGTGTTGGGAACAAACTGCGGATTAGGCAAGGAAGTTACCCTGGCTTGATAGGTAACCGTTATAGAAGTGCCAAGGGCCAGTGATCCCAGCGGGATGCCGGAGGTTATATCATAAGTCGGCCTGGAAACACCGGCAACCACCACGCTTCCTGCGACAAAAGTAAGACCTGCCGGTAAAGTATCCGACAATACAACACTGGCTGCACTTGCCGTACCGGTATTGTTGACCGTTACGGTGTAGGTGACCAGATCGCCAACGATGGTACCGGCGACATTGGCGCTTTTGGTCAAGGAGATCTTGGGCGCATTGATGTCAATTTGCAGCCCGTTGGCGTTAACGACATACGCATCGCCTGAAGTAGTCAAGGTCAGGAGTGCAGAGGACTGGTTATTGACCAGACGCGCAGAGACATCCACATTCGTGATATCCCAGCCCTGCCGCCCCCCGACAATGTTGGAGCCCGGACTGCCGTTGGTCTGGTTGCGGGTGCCGAACGTACCGGTCGTATTCAGATTGCCGGCATCATTGTTAATCTGCGAAGCGAAGAAGTTATTGGCAAAATTGTTAGGCCCGGAGAGGGCGACCTGAGTGGTGGAGGTAGGGCCGAAAAGCGCCTGGTCTCCCGAGCGGTTGGCATCTCCTTCCTGGGCGCTGAACTGGATACGTCCGCCCAGCGCGCCGGTAACAGGTGTGGCGAAGCCGGTAATGGTGGTGACCACCGGGGCCGAGGAGGCTTGGACAAGGACAGCGCCTGCGCGCAGGGACATGTTGCGGAAGGGCAGCGACGGATTCTGGTAGATGACAGCAAGTGTCCAGCCGGCATGGTTGGCAGTGGAATCTCCGGGAATTACAATAGTTCCGACTACACCGCCAGTGACATAGGTTCCGGCACCGGAGGCTTGAATGATGCTGGTGACATTTGCGGAACGGACATATGCGAGTGCACCCCCGCCCAGATCCACCGAATTGGCTGTGGCTGAATCGGGGGTTACACTGACCGTGTTCCCTAGCGGTGTAGTGAAGGATACAGGGTTGTTGATTGCCGCAGTGAGATTGACGGTACCGTTAACATAGGAACCGCCCCAGATCAGCTCGGCATACAGAACTGTGCTTCCGGCAGGGAGAACCAGAATGGCTGCTGAACTGTTGCTCTGATATAGACTGGTAGTGCCAGCAGGATAGGTGCCGTATACAGAAGCTGTATTAATCGTAGAGAAGCCTCCGATACTGTCCTGTGTACCCGGTACACCGGCAGTTTCAGAGCGGCTTAGTCCCAGCGTGTTGCCTGTGAAAGTGATGGCGCCTGTTGCATTAACCGTAGACCGAACGACTAGAGGAATAATTTTCACCTCCTTTTGAATAGAAGCTCTGACAGCAAGTGGAAACGGCTTTACCGTCCTTGTAAAGGACGGTACCGTTTCAGCGAGAAATAGAAGGATAAGTTATCATGTGAAACAAATAAATTCTTCTATTTTCAAAAAAAAAGCAGACCGGCTCCTGTGTGAGCCGATATGCCATCTTGCTTGTGTTGTATTAGCCTATGTTCCGTTTTGGGCAATCTTGTATGTCCATCCCGAATTTCATAACATGTATTTCCTGTTCTGCAGCCGAAGCCGGCGCTCCAGCAGCGCCTGTGGCTCAGGCAGCACCTTCCGGCTCATCGCCTCTAGTTCCTCATCGGTAATCTCCCGCTTAATGACGGCGAAGTGGTACATAATTTCATGGATGACATTGGACTGCAGCGTCTTCAGAACCTCCAGCTCTTCCGTATCATACAGATTGTCGTCATACGGATATTGATAGAACAGCTCCATCCGCAGCAGTCTGAAGTCAAACGGCGGCAGCGGTACGGGATAATCCGGGATTTCCGGGCACAGCGGGCTCTGATAGGGCTGGAAGAAGCGGCCGGTGAAATAACGGGGGGTATACTCATCGAACTTTTGCTTAAACATAGGGTTGGAGGCATGCGGGAAGCTATGGGCATAGGGTGAGAGGACACACACAACTGCTTGGTGCGTGCTTATTCTATAAATCTCTGACATCGCTGCAAACAGATCGTTCACATAAGGCATGACCCGGCTGGCCATCACGAATTCGGCCGTATTGTCGGGCAGGGGGATTCCTTCGCAAATATCGCAGACGATATCCACCCCGGGGTAATGTGTGCGGTCGATTCCCAGATACCCGGACTCTTTGCCGGGGCCGCAGCCGATATCGATTCTCAAGGATACCACTCCTTCAAATGCTGAATAAGGCTCTTCATCTATTATATTAGTCTGGCGCTTCTGTGCGTACGGCTGATGCCCAGCCCGTAACGGCAAGTTTACACTACCCGGCTTATGGGGTAATCCATAGGTAAGGTAAGCAGCACACAACCAACAGAGGAGGTACACATCATGAGACTAGAGCGTACGCTATCCGCTATGACAGGAATCGCTGTATTGATGCTCACCCTGACGGCTTGCGGCGGGAACAGCCCGGCGCAAGCCCCCGGAGCATCGTCCTCGGCAGGCTCTACGGATATCCCTGTACAGACAGCGGCGGTACCTCTCGCCAGTCCGGTGCTTAAGTCTAGTCCTTCCGCAGCCGCAGAGCCTGTGAAGATTCAGGGCTCAGGCACTTATGTCGGGCAGATGGATACCCATTCCGTGGAGATTGTGACAGAGGAAGGGCCGACGGCCTTTGAACTCGGTGCAGGTACAGAGGATGCGCCGGAAGGGCTTGAGATGGATGAGCCTGTAGTATTTACTTATGTGGAAAAAATAGTCGGAAAAGATCCTGTCGTGATTCAGCGGGTATTGTCCAGTCTGACCAAAGCGGACTGATTCGGCAGGGTGTCCGGAACCAGGACTGCAATGGTGGAATACCCCATGGGTATCCTCCTGTAGCAGTCTTTTTGCCGTTTTTGGAGCCCGCTCCAAAGGTTATTTTTTTGTAACCGGTTTTGAGAGAAACTTTTTCCGCCCAGCTTGCGTCAAAGAGATAGAAAAATGAGAGATGTTTCCTATTTCGGGAGGGTGAGCTTGTGAAAAAGTTATGGATTTCGATTGTAGCAGGATTATTGGTGTTCCCGATGTTGTTTCAGGCCCCTGCCCAGGCAGCAGCAAAACCCATCAAAGTTATTATTGATGGAGTGACCTTGTCCACCGATCAACCGCCGGTAATGGTGAACGGACGGACCATGGTACCGCTGCGGGCTATCTTTGAAGCCTTCAATGCCGACATCAAGTGGAATCAAAAGACACAGACAGTAACTGCTTCCCAGAATGATACAACGATTGTACTGAAGATTGGCTCCAAGATCGCAACAATCAACAATAAGGCAGTCAGCCTGGATGTGCCGGGGCAGAATCTGAAGGGCCGCACAATGGTGCCTACCCGGTTCGTCAGTGAAGCGCTCGGCCGCGAGGTCGGCTGGAATCCGGCTGCGCAGATTGTAACGATCACCACTCCGGTTCCGGTAGGCGGGAATGCGGCTCCGGTATCGGGGGTAACCGCCCAGGATATCGGCGATTATGGAGACGGCCGGGATCTGCAGGTCAGCTTCAACCGTGCGGCCGACGAATCGCTGGTAGATCATTACCGCGTGCTTATCACCAAGAACGGCACCACACTAAATCTGTCGTCTGCACTGGCAGTAGGGTCCTATAACTACTCCGTTGCTCTGGTAACAGGAGCGAATCCTGTTGTGAAGCTGAATGCAACCGCCAGAACGATCGACGGTGACCTGATTAAGAATAATCAGGGATATAGCGTATATGTAGTGACAGTCGGCAAAGGTAATAACACCAGTGCCCTCTCCAGTGCATCTGCCGTTATTACATTGCAGAACAAGGCAGTTCCGGCACTGGGCACCGTCCAGGCAACGGATACCAGTGATTACGGGGACGGCCGGGATCTCTCCGTCAGCTTCAACAAGCTGGCCGATGAGAGTAAGATAAGCTCTTACCGGATCTTCGTAGTCAAAGCGTCGAATTCCCAGGTTTTTGATCTGGGCAGAGCTAATGCGGTCTCCAGCAGCAATTACACGCAGATCAACAAGACAGGGAACAACATCAGCATGAACCTCTCCTCCGGCTCGCGAGATACAGATGGAGCGCAGATCAAGACGGGTGTCAGCTACCGGGTATATGTACTGGCGGTTGACAGCAGCAATGCAGCGAATAACGTGCTGTCACCTGCTTCGGCGGCTCTTATACTCGCCAATGCAGGGGTATCTAACCTGAATGTGACCGATGTGAATGATTATAATGACGGGCGGGATTTGAAGGTTACCTTCAACCATGCCTCAGACGAGACCAACATCAGCCAATACCGCATTCTGGTTGTGCCTGCGAACTATTACAGCAGCTTCAGCTTAAATGATGCGAATAACGTATCCAGTGCGAATTATACGGCGGTAAACACATCAGGAACGTATACCGAACAGATTCTGAGCTCCTCCAGCAGAGATGTGCGCGGTTCCCTGATCAGGAACGGAACCAGCTACAGAGTGTATGTGCTCGCGGCAGGCAACTGGAACAATTCGGGCTCGAATGTGCTATCTGCTGCTTCTCCGGCGATTACGCTGGTGAATACCTCCGGCCTCAGTGCCATATCGAATCTGAGTGTGAGTGATGTGAATGATTATGGAGATGGGCGTGATCTGAGAGTAGCCTTCAATCATGCCGCAGACGAATCCTACATCAGCCATTACCGGATTCTGGTGGTGCCTATGAATTATTACAGCAGCTTCAGCTTGTCGGATGCGAACAATGCGGGGACTTATACTACCGCAGCTACCTCCGGGGACAGCACCAATCAGGTGCTCGATGCCTTAGCCAAAGACGTACGCGGCGCAGCCATCAAGCCGGGAATCAGCTACAGGGTATATGTATTGACTGTCAGAAACGGCACCTACCAGGGAGCTAACATATTGTCGGAGGGATCGGCAGCCATTACGTTATCGGCTAAGCTTCCCGTCACCTCCGTGACGAATGTGACTTACGGCATGGATAACGGCAAACTTGCGGTTAACTTCATCAAGTCTGCCCGTGAGTCGAATATTTCCGAATACCGGGTATTCGTAGTCCCGTCCAAGCAGAGTTTCGGTACAACTGAGGCCCTTAACGTGCAGTCGTCTTATTACAGATCAGCAGTCCCTAACGGAAGCAATCTCTCTATAGCAGCTGCAGCCAGAGATATTAACGGTAACCCGGTTATCAAAGGCACCAAGTATAAGGTATACGTGCTTGCGGTAGCCAACAGCTCTGGAGTGCAGAACGGCGGACTGTCCGATTCAAGCGAAGAGTTCGAGATCTAAGCGTCCAGGCCTGCATACATGGCTCCACAACAAAACACAGCATGTCCCTGTTCAAGGGGATATGCTGTGTTTGCTGTACACTAGTTTTTAGGACGCTCCGGCATTTACCAGAACAACGGATAGCAGAAGCATGAACAGAAGCAGGAAGCCGGCGTTGATGATGGTGCCGATGACAGCAAATACCTTGCGCCGTCTGCGCAGGGTCAGGCCGATAATGCCGGTAACCGCCCCGATGATATTCACTGCGACCAGGATCAGCATGATCAGCCCCAGATACATGATCGTTTCTGCTGAATCGGCAATCAGTTTATTATGCTCATTCATCAGAGAAGACGCTTGCGCCCCTACATACACGAAGGTAACGGCATAGCAGACCAGTGTGAGTAGAGCAATTATGAACGAAGCGATACCGGGGCCGGAGTGCTTATAGTCGCGTTTGTTCTCCTGGTATACATAATCAGTGTTCGTATCTTGTTCCGAAGAGCCCCATCTTGCAGGTTCGGTTGCGGCGTTGTCCGGTTTGGGCGGTGAATGATAATCCATGGGCTGCACTCCTTGGGATGTAATAGGTTATTACTACCACTTCATCATAACACCGCTCTAAATGCAAGTCTTCAGTCAGTGCACATACGCTCAGAATGACGCGGCTGGCAAAAGGCGAAGCAGATACGTTAAGATAGGAGAAGTTCAACTCAGGGAAGGAGGAGCTGTATATCCATGCAACGAAGATTGATAGGCTGGGGAGCCTTGCTGGGTATGCTGTCCGTTGCCATCGGTGCGTTCGGATCGCATATTCTGAAGCCTAGAATCAGTGAGCACTATCTGCAGATATACGAGACGGGCGTCCAGTATCATATGTTCCATGCGTTGGCCCTGATACTAATCGGGCTTACCGCAGGGCAGTGGGGCGAAAGTGTACGTCTGCGCTGGGCAGGGCGGCTGATGGTTGCCGGGGTGATCCTGTTCTCGGGCAGCTTGTATATTCTCAGTATTTCCGGTATCAAGGTTCTCGGAGCGATCACTCCGCTTGGAGGCGTATGCTTCATTGCGGGCTGGATCTGTCTCGCCTTGGAGGCCTTCCCGCGCAAGAAGTGAAGTGCGGCCGGAGCATGTATCCACCACAATAACGGTAAGACGAAGAAGCACCCGCCCCCGGACCCCGGAGGGGGTGCTTCTTCGTCTTACAGAAATTCATCAATTTCATTAAGCTTGAATGTGTAGACCTGCTTCTCGTCCACATGGTATACACTCAGCGAATTCTCGGTTTCGTCAAAATTCAGAATGCGGCAGGGCATGGACACCTGCTTGCCATGCCGGTTCGCACGAAGCCGGACCAGCTGGTTATTCTGAATGTACTGCCTGATTTTGCCGAATACATCAGCAGGAGTTTCTACCGGTGCTGCTGCTGGCTTCTTGACTGCTGGTTTCTCTGCAGGCTTGGCTGCCGCCGGAGGGTCAGCCGGCTTCTCCGGCAACTTCACTTGCACCGGAGCAGGTGTGAAGCCGTCATTCTTCAAAGCCATTTTTGCAGACTTCAGCAGATGATCAATGGCTCTTCCAAGCTCCAGCCCGGAGTTAATGTTGAAATCCGTGACTTTGTCGCTGGCATTCAATATTTCAAGCAGGAACTGCAGCGCAAGCGGGTTCGTGCGGGCATTAATCAGGATGTCGACATTGAATAGATAATTGCCGTCGGTGTGTTGTAGTTTCTTATCCATTAATCCCCCAGCTTAATCGTTAGTCACGATTTCTTTAATTTAAATTAGTATATAAACTATACCACTAAATAAGCGGAAATTATATACCCTCCTGCATAGAAATAAGGACTTCCGACCCTCCAATTTCTCTATGAACTAGGACCATCGTCCACACGCGCTCTGAACCGCAAGCATAACCTACAACGTGAATGTGAAAAGAAGGAGGTGCTGCAAATGGTAACGTTAGAGCCTATGCAGGTGGGCGACCATGTCCTGGTGGGTGTTGAGGTGAAGCTGCCCAAAACTACGCTGCTCAGCATCAGTACAGACAAGGGATATATCATGTGCGGGGCGCTGGATATTGGACTGTTGAATGAGGTGCTGAGCGACCGGAAGATTATTGCGGCAAGGGCTGTCGGGGTGCGCACGCTTACTCAGCTGCTGGCCGCGCCGCTGGAGTCTGTAACTATAGAAGCAGAGAAGCTGGGAATTGTTCCGGGCATGTCCGGTGCAGAGGCCCTGCTGCTAATGATGTAAGATGCATAGCGATGTGTAGTCAGCCAAGGAGCTTCCTAGCCCCTTGGCTGACTTTATTCTGTCTTTGAGCCGTATCATTAAGCATAACCGGCGACTGCTTGGTTCATCCTACGGGGTAGGACAGAAGCTTGAATCTGGTGGCGGGGATGAGGGCTTACCCGGGGTCATGCTTGTTTCGCCCTCCAGGCAAAAGGGTAAATGAAGAATAGACAACTGCAAGGCCGGACAATGGACAAGCAGCCGGCTAAATTTAATGGATAAGGAAGGGATCATCTCATGGCTAAAGCATCAAACAAAGTGAACACCGCTTCATTGGAACAGGTACTGAACCGTCAGGTTGCCAACCTGAACGTATTGTATGTGAAAGTGCATAACTATCACTGGTATGTGAAGGGTGAGCAGTTCTTCGCCCTGCATGTGAAGTTCGAAGAGCTGTACGATGATATTACACTCAAAATGGACGAGGTGGCTGAGCGCCTGCTGAGCATCAAAGGCAGCCCTGCAGCAACTATGAAAGAATATTTGGAACTGGCTACCATTCAGGAAGCCACAGGCAAAGAAGATGCCCGCGGTATGGTTCAGGCACTGATTGAGGATTTCGCTACAGTAGCGGAAGAACTGACAGAAGGCATCGAGCTGGCAGAAGAAATCAGCGACCAGCCGACAGCAGACCTGTTCATTAAGATCCGCACGGATCTGGAGAAGAACCAGTGGATGCTGCGCGCTTTCCTGGGCTGATTGCGGGAGAAGTAGCACAATGATTTGAATATAGGAATAAAGTCTCCCCTGAAGGGAGGCTTTATTTATTTTTCAAAATATAAGGATTCATGTGCTTCGCATGATCCCCTTTAAAAGGGCAGCGTAGCCCTTTCTACTCGAATTCACTAAGATTCAGGGGGAGCATTCTATTCTCATCAATCATCATTTGAATGAATTTCAGTGAAGCCTGCAGCTCCGGTTCCGAGAATTCACCCATTTTCTCAATGAATTTCTCCTCCAGGTTCTCGTGCATCCGGGCGTGGAGTTCAAAGAGCTGTCTGCCTTTAGGAGTAAGGCTGAAGTAGATTTCTTTCTTGTTGTCATTCATCCGGCTCCGCTTAATGCAGCCATCCTGGAGAAGCTTGGTGCTGATCTTAGTGATGCTCGCCTTGGACAATTTCATGCTCTCCGCAATGGTAGTGCTGTTGACAGGCTCCTGATTGCCGATGCAGTCGATGACATGAATGCTGGTCAAGCTGGTTGAAGTGAGAGTAATCCCGTTCTTCCGTGTGAGATCAGTAAATACATCCATTTCGGTTGCGAAAGTCTCTTCAACTAAATGGGAGAAGTGGAGAAAACGGTCATACAGCAGCCGCTTAAGTCCTTCAGAGGAATGCATAGGGCTTAGCTCCTTTCTGCAAAGTACCTTTATTCTAACTTAAAATTATTAACGTGTAAACTAACTATTCAGACAAGTTATTTATTATATTTGCTGATTATAAAATTAAATAATAAAGATTGACATCGTATTTCTTTCAAAATATAGTTAACTGGTAAACAATATAAAATATTGAATGCCAAACGATATTTGGGGGGATGAAGATGAAGGATGTGTCCACAACGGTTAGGGAACGGCGGACCATTCGGAGATTCAGCGCTGCACCGGTTGAACAAGAACGGATTATTTCCTTGGTAAATGAGGCGGCTGGCTTATACGAGTCCGAAGGAACGCCGCACTGGCGCTGTCTTTACTTCGGTACTCCCGAGTCCCGTGAAGAGCTGGCTGAATCCATGATGGCGAAGGTGACGGGCGGCCGGCTCGGGAAGCTCCTTCCTGCCCGCATGACAGATCTTCTAAGAAGGCAAATCACGGGTACTCCCGCTCATGTAATCTTCATCGCCGAGTCCGCCGGCACGGAGCGGCAGCGGGATGAGAATTACGCGGCGGTCTGCAGCATCATGCAAACGGTTCAGCTTCTGGGCTGGGAACAGGGGCTGGGGATGCTGTGGTACACGGATCCCTTGATTCTGAGCGAATCGTTCTATAAGCTCATCGGCTGGCGTGAAGGAGAGCGGTTTGCGGGGATACTGGAAATCGGCTCCTTCGACAAAGCGCCGCGAGGACGAAAAAGAACACCGGCAGAACGGAAATGGACAATTATCGGGGAAGACAGCCGCCAGCTTGAGGATGCCGCCCCTTTCTCTGCATACAATGTCCTTAGGCTGCTGAACGAGGCGGTCTGGGCGCCGAATGATGGCATGCGGGAGCCTTGGCGGTTCATCTATGTGACGGGTGATAAGACAGAGGCATCAGGCAAACTGCAGTTCTCTGAAGAGGCACCTTCACCGCCGTTTCTGCTGGTCGTAGCCAGAGAAGAGACGGACCCGCACAAGCAGGACGAGGATTATGCCGCGGTGTGCAGCCTAATACAGAATTTTCAACTGCTGGCCCGGTCTGAAGGGTGGCAGTTGCGCCGCAGGATTCCGGAATGGGTCTATGACCGGAAGCTGTGTGAGTCCTTCGGGCTTCGTCCGCTGGAACGGATCGTCGCAGTACTTGAAGCGGGGGAACATAAGCGGTATTCAAATTCCGTTTTTCCTATTCCCGCAGTGAAGATAACCATTAATTAATTTGATAAAAAAGGGCCGATGTAATAAAATTAGTGAGAATCATTGATAATCATCCTGATTCACTTTATAATAATTATAATGTGATATAAAATCTAATTGCTTGTAATCAGGGTTAACCTGTGACAATACAACTTTCTGATTTCGCAAATCGATCAATGGAGGGAATAATAATTATGGCAGCAGAATTTGTCATTGAGGGACTGAAAGCGACGATTGAAGGAAAAGAAATTCTGAAGGGGATTAACCTTCAGATGAAGGGCGGAGAAATTCACGCCGTGATGGGACCGAACGGTACTGGTAAAAGTACGCTGGCCTCCGCGTTGATGGGTCACCCGAAATATGTTGTTACAGAAGGCACAGCTGTGCTTGAAGGTGAGGATCTGCTTGAGATGGCAGTGGATGAGCGCGCCCGCGCCGGGTTGTTCCTCGGGATGCAATATCCAAGTGAAATCAGCGGAGTGACGAACTCCGACTTCCTGCGCAGTGCGATTAACTCGCGCCGTGAAGAGGGCAGTGAGATCTCACTGATCCGCTTCATCCGCCAGATGGAAGCCAAGATGAAAGAACTGGATATGAACCCTGAATTCCTGCACCGTTATCTGAATGAAGGCTTCTCCGGCGGGGAGAAGAAGCGTAACGAGATTCTGCAAATGATGATGCTGGACCCTAAGATCGTCATTCTTGACGAAATTGACTCCGGCCTTGATATTGACGCACTCAAAATTGTTGCCGATGGTGTGAACACCATGCGCAGCCCGGAACGCGGATTCCTGATTATTACCCACTACCAGCGTTTGCTTAATTACATCAAGCCCGACTATGTGCATGTCATGATGCAGGGACGGATTGTGAAATCCGGCGGCCCTGAGCTGGCCCACAGACTGGAAGCTGATGGTTATGAATGGATTAAGGAAGAACTCGGCATCGAAGACGAAACTGTAGGACAAGAAGCTTAGAAACGCTGGAAGGAGGAAACCACTTATGACGACGCAAACCATTCTTCCCGTGGATGCACAGCAGCTCGGCGCACAATCGCAGAGTAGCGGCGAACCGGGCTGGCTGAAGGACAGCCGTTTGAAGGCTCTGGAGCTTGCCGCAGGGCTTGACCTGCCGAAGCTGGAGAAGACACGGATTGACCGCTGGAATATCAACAACTACGGGGAATACAAGCCAAGCCAGGCGCTGGCGGCACTTCAAGATGCACCGGCTTCTATTGCCGGGCTGATTGAAGGACAAGAGGAAGGCAGCCTGATTATTCAACGGAATTCAGGGGCTGTATATGCCCGCCTGGCTCCGGAGCTGGCTGCGCAAGGTGTTATTTTCACCGATTTGCAGACTGCAGTCAGAGAGCATGGAGACCTTGTTCAGCGTTATCTGCATAAGGCAGTATTGCCGGAAGAGCACTCCATCGCCGCACTGCATGCAGCACTATGGAACGGCGGGGTATTCCTCTATGTTCCGAAGAATGTTGTCATCGAGACTCCGCTGCAGGCGGTTCTGCTCACGGATGACGCTGAAGCTGCCTTTGTACCGCATATTCTGATTGTTGCCGATACTAACAGTTCGTTGACCTACGTGGATAACTACGTATCCGATAAGACTGAAGCGGGTCTGCATAACGGAGCCGTTGAAGTATTCGTAGGTGCAGGTGCCACTGTGAGATACGCTACCGTACATCAGCTGGGACAGGATACAACGGATGTGACGTACCGCCGCGCCGTTGTGGAGAATGACGGCACCATTGAATGGATCATCGGTGAGATGAACTATGGAGATACAGCCAGCGATACCAAATCGGTGCTTAAAGGCAACGGCTCAAGCTCAGATGCGAAGGTCATTGCTGTAGGCTCCGGTTCGCAGAAGCTGAGCTATACTACACAAGCCCAGCACTTCGGCAGAAATACACCAAGTGACATGATCACGCGTGCTGTTATGCGGGATTCAGCAACCTCGATTATTAACGGAATTACGAAGATTGAGAAGGGCGCTACCAGAGCTGACGGACAGCAGACAGAGAAGGTTCTGATGCTAAGCCCCAAAGCGCGCGGAGACGCCAACCCGATCCTCCTTATAGATGAAGATGATGTAACCGCAGGCCATGCCGCTTCCGTAGGACAGGTCAATTACGAGCAAGTCTATTACCTGATGTCCCGGGGATTATCGCGGCATGACGCAGAAACACTGATCATATACGGCTTCCTTGCACCTGTTGTATCGCAAATTCCACTGGAGGGACTGCGCAATCAGCTCCAATCTCTTGTGGAAAGGAAGTTAGGCCAATGATTAGCAGTCAGATCCGGGAGCAGTTTCCCATCCTGAACCAGAAGATCAACGGCCATCCGCTGGTCTACCTGGACAGTGCGGCCACTTCACAGAAGCCGCGCCAGGTCATTGAGGCGGTCAAGTCTTACTACGAATGGGATAATGCCAACGTACACCGCGGGGTGCATACCCTGGGGAGCCGGGCAACCGATGCGTATGAAGGTGCCCGCGAGAAGCTGAAGAACTTCATTAATGCCCGCAGTGTGAAGGAAATTATCTTCACACGCGGGACAACGACCGCGCTCAATATTGTAGCTTCCTCTTACGGTCCTTCCGTCCTGAAGGAAGGGGATGAGATCGTGATTACCCAGATGGAGCATCACAGCAATTTCATTCCCTGGCAGCAGCTGGCCAAGAACACCGGGGCTACCCTGAAATTCCTGCCGCTGCAAAAGGACGGTACGATCACGCTGGAGGATGCCGAGCAGACGATTACTGCCCGGACCAAGATCGTAGCCATTGCGTATGTATCCAATGTCATGGGCGTTACTCATCCTATCAAAGAGCTTGCAGCGATTGCCCACCGGAACGGTGCAGTAATTGTGGTGGACGGTGCACAGAGCACACCGCATCTGAAGGTGGATGTGCAGGAACTGGATTGCGATTTCTACGCCTTGTCCGGGCACAAGATGCTTGCACCTACTGGTATCGGTGCTCTCTACGGCAAGAAGGCGCTGCTGGAAGCTATGGAGCCGGTTGAATTCGGCGGCGAGATGATCGATGATGTCGGGCTGTATGAGTCTACCTGGAAGGAGCTGCCGTGGAAGTTCGAAGGCGGAACACCGATTATTGCTGGTGCCGTCGGCTTAGGAGCAGCGATTGATTTCCTGCAGGAGGTCGGGATGGATGAGATTCACCGCCACGAAATGCAGCTTGCAGCATATGCGGAGCAGCGGCTGTCGGAGGTCAGTGATCTGACGATCTATGGTCCCCGCAACCGTCAGGTGGGGGTAGTCACCTTCAATCTGGGTGATGTTCATCCGCATGATGTGGCCACCGTGCTGGATGCGGAAGGCGTGGCTGTCCGCGCGGGGCATCATTGCTGCCAGCCGCTCATGCGCTGGCTGGAGGTCAGCTCCACCGCCCGGGCGAGCTTCTACCTGTACAACACTGAACAAGATGTAGATGCGCTGGTTCAAGCCTTACTTAAGGCAAAGGAGTATTTCAGCTATGAACTTGGATGACTTATATAGACGCGTAATTATGGATCATTACAAAAATCCCCGGAATCGCGGCTCATTTGAAGATGACGCACTTAAGATTGAGCTCAATAACCCTACCTGCGGCGACCGCATTACGCTTCAGCTTAAGGTGGAGGATGGGATCGTCCAGGACGCCCGTTTCAGCGGCGAAGGCTGTTCAATCAGCATGTCGTCGGCTTCGATGATGACGGAAGCGGTCAAGGGCCAATCGATAGCGCATGCGCTTGAGATGGCCGACAGCTTCTCCTCTCTAATGAAGGGTGAGGAAGCAGATTTCGGTGACTACGAAGATATTGAAGCCCTGTCCGGTGTTAATAAATTTCCGGCGCGGATCAAATGTGCCACTCTGGCCTGGAACGCGCTTCGCAAAGGCATAGATACGCAAAGAAGCTTATAAAATAATATTACACACAAGGAGGCTGACACCATGGCTAAGAAAGCGCCTGATATGGAGGAATACCAGTACGGATTCCGTGACGAGCACAAGTCGATATTTCAGTCTGGTAAAGGACTCACGGAAGAAATCGTCCGGGAAATCTCCGCAATCAAAAACGAGCCGGAATGGATGCTGGAATTCCGGCTGAAATCCCTGGAGCAGTTCCGTAAGATGCCAATGCCGAAATGGGGCGGCAATCTGGATGATCTGGATTTCGAGGATATCCAATATTATGTTAGACCTTCCGAGAAGCAGGGCAAGACTTGGGAGGAGGTACCTTCCGAGATCAAAGAGACCTTCGACAAGCTGGGAATTCCGGAAGCGGAGCAGAAGTTCCTTGCCGGTGTCTCTGCACAGTATGAATCTGAGGTAGTCTATCATAGCATGCAGCAGAACCTGGAGGATCAGGGTGTGATCTTCACAGATACGGATTCCGCACTGCGTGATCATCCTGAGCTGTTCAAGAAGTTCTTCGGCACAATCATTCCGCCTGCAGACAACAAGTTCGCCGCACTTAACAGTGCCGTTTGGTCAGGAGGCAGCTTCATCTATGTTCCGAAGGGTGTGAAGTGTGAAGTTCCTTTGCAGGCTTACTTCCGCATCAACTCCGAGAATATGGGACAATTCGAGCGTACTCTGATTCTGGCAGACGAAGACAGCTTCGTGCATTACGTTGAAGGCTGTACTGCCCCGATCTACAGCACGAACTCTCTGCATAGTGCAGTGGTTGAAATTCTCTGCATGAAGAACGCTCGTGTCCGTTATACCACCATTCAAAACTGGGCACCGAACATCTACAACCTCGTTACCAAACGTGCGGTTGCCGAAGAGAATGCTACGATGGAATGGGTAGATGGCAACATCGGCTCCAAGCTGACTATGAAATATCCTGCGGTTGTTCTTAAAGGCCGTGGAGCCAAGGGTTCTGTATTGTCCATCGCGGTAGCGGGCAAGAATCAGCATCAGGATGCAGGCGCCAAAATGATCCACTTGGCACCGGATACCACCTCAACCATCGTATCCAAGTCGATCAGCAAGCACGGCGGCAAGGTCACTTACCGTGGACTTGCTTCCTTCGGCCGCAAGGCAGAAGGCGCGAAATCCAATATCAAATGCGATACGCTCATTCTGGATAACGAGTCCACCTCGGACACGATTCCTTACAATGAGATCATGAACGATAACATTGTGCTTGAGCACGAAGCGACGGTCTCCAAGGTATCTGAGGAGCAGCTATTCTACCTCATGAGCCGCGGTCTCTCCGAAGCTGATGCCACGCAGATGATTATCATGGGCTTCATCGAGCCGTTCACCAAGGAGCTGCCGATGGAATATGCGGTTGAGATGAATCGTCTCATAAAATTCGAAATGGAAGGAAGCATCGGGTAACCGGGAGCTTCTTCCAATACTCAAAGATATATTTAGTGAGTGTCCACAGAACTTTGATGCAGGTTGGTCAAAGCGCTGTGGGCACTTTTGTCTTCTATTAGGAGTGTTTGAGCTTTTTTTGTAGTAAGGATGAGGTGGACTGAGAAGCTCTTATTTCTTCAAAAAAGCTCAGTTTGGTGCTGAAACGGACTGAGGTTCCGTTATTTTGTCTTTAGGGGTGTTAAAGCAGGGTCGGTCTGTGAAATAAAGGAATCTGAGTCCGATTGCTGAGTAAATATTGCTGATTTTCCCGATTAGCGGAATTTCAGTCCTCTTCAGAGGCCAATTCGCAATAAAAATACATAAAATACCTTTTATTAGGCTTCCAAAAAGCTGCTTCGTATTGTTGAATCTTGCTATATCTTAATTGAGCAGTATTTGCGAGGAAATAGCAGCATTTAAAACGACGGGCGTCCTTTAGCCCCTGCTTAAGCCCGGTTTATTCCGAAAAAAGAGGGAAAACGGTGGTTTCTCCCCTTTGCCGCATTAAATTAGGGATGATAAACTGCTTAAAGTCACTAAATTGGAAGCGCTAAAAAAACTGGCTTACGGTGCGATATTTAGAGACCAAGTTTATGCTTACGGAGCCAGCTTTACTTCGTAAAGCTTTAAGGAGGAGAGATATGGATGTTCTCAGGCAACTGCGGGGCTTTTATCGGGAGAAGCTGCACTATCTGATTCTGTCGATTGTATGTTTGGCGGCCGCAACTGCAGTGGGGCTTATTACCCCCAATTTGTTAAGGAGATTGATCGATGATGTTATTATTCCCCTAAAGTTTACTGAGGTGCCCGTACTCGCTCTCAGTGTGCTTGCTGTCATTATTGTCAAGGCGTGCCTGCAGTTTGCCCATGGATTTTTCGGTGGACGGCTGGGGAATTTCCTGGCTTACCGGCTGCGCAATGCCTGTTACGAGAAGCTGCAATTTCTGTCCTTCCGGTATTATGATACGGCGAAGACAGGTGACCTGATGTCCCGGCTGACCGGGGATTTGGAAGCAATCCGCATGTTCATCGGCTTCGGATTTGCCCAATTGCTGAATGTGTTCTTCATGGTTCTGTTCGGCTCCATTATGATGTTCACCATCAATTGGCAGCTGACGCTGGTTACTCTGATCACAATGCCGGTTCTGGCGGTGGTTGCACTCAGATTTGAATCCAAGATTCACCCGGCCTTTCAGGAGATGCGCTTGGCGTTAAGTTCCCTGACAACGGCTGTACAGGAGAATGTCACCGGAGTAAGAACGGTCAAATCGTTTGCCAGAGAGGCCTACGAAGTTGAGAAATTCTCACACCGTAATGAACGTTATAAAGATAATCAGATTTTTGCAGCTGAGCTGTGGAGTAAATTCTTCCCGTTCATGGAGCTGCTGGCGTCGGTCAGTGTAGCAATCCTGCTGGGTGTCGGCGGTACGCTGGTTATCAACAAGCAGATGTCGCTGGGTGAGCTGGTTGCGTTCTTCAGCCTGATCTGGTACATCATCGGTCCGGTCTGGGGACTCGGGTTCCACATCAATAACTATACCCAATCGAAGGCCTCCGGCGAACGTGTGCTGGAAGTGCTGAATCAGACAATCGATGTCCGGGATAAAGACAATGCCCGCGAGCTTGCAGCGGCAGAAGTGAAGGGTGAGGTGGAGTTCGATCATGTCACCTTCGCTTATGGCAACAAAATGCCGGCAGTCAAGGATATTCATTTCCATGCGGAGCCTGGTGCGGTCATTGGATTCCTTGGCGGAACGGGTTCCGGTAAATCCACGATTACCCAGCTGATGATGCGTGCTTATGATGTGAATCAGGGCAGTATCAAGCTCGATGGCGTGGATATCCGCGAGTTCCAGGTCCGTAGTTTGCGCTCGCAAATATCGACGGTATTCCAGGAGACCTTCCTGTTCTCCTCATCGATCCGCAATAATATCTCTTATGGACTGAAGAATGTCAGCATGGATGAGATCATCCGTGCCGCCGAGCTGGCGAAGGCGCATGACTTTATTATGGAGATGCCGGAAGGCTACGATACGGTAGTCGGTGAGCGGGGAATGGGTCTCTCGGGCGGCCAAAAGCAGCGGATTGCCATCGCCCGCGCACTGCTCAAGAATCCGCGGATTCTTATTCTGGATGATGCCACCAGTGCGGTGGACATGGAGACAGAGCATGAGATTCAGGCCGGGTTCCAGGAGGTTATGCGCGGACGGACCACCTTGATTATTGCCCACCGGATCTCCTCCCTGCGCCATGCCGATCAGATCATTGTCATGAATGAAGGGAGAATGGTCCAGCAGGGCACCCATCAGGAATTGATCGCGGTCCCGGGACCTTACCAGGATGTGTACCGGATTCAGTATGCCGATTATTTAGCCAGGGATATGAAGCGAGAGGCGGGTGATCCGGCATGAGTCTTGAGACCTCCAAGCAGACCGCTGACGGCGTATTAAATACCGACAACAGTAAGGTTGAAGAACAGACACTTGAAGAACGTTTTATCTATAAAGATGATGATGTGATCGACAAGGCTTTTGACTGGAAGCAGTTCACCCGCTTATTCAGTTATATGAAGCCATATGCGAGGCAGATGCTGCCGCTGGTCTCAATTATGATGATTCTGGGTACGATTACCAAGCTGACGGTTCCATTCCTGACCAGTATGGCGATTGATAAAGCGATTGCTCCAAAAGACGGAAACACCAGCTTGACGCTGCTCTACACATTAACGGCTAGTGTAATCATTCTGTATCTGATTCAATGGATTGCGGGCGTATACCGAATCAAATATACGAATGTGATTGGCCAGCGGGTGATTTATGATCTGCGATCGGACCTGTTCCGGCATATCCAGAAGCTGTCCTTCAACTTCTTCGATAAACGTCCGGCCGGATCCGTCCTGGTCCGGGTGACCAATGATATTAACTCGCTGCAGGATTTGTTCACCAACGGGGTCGTCAATCTAATGATTGACTGTGTGCAGCTGCTGGGCATTATGATTATTCTGCTGCTGATCAACTGGAAGCTGGGGCTGGCCGTGATGATTACGGTGCCTATTATGTTCCTGATCTCGACCAAGCTGCGGCAGAGAATCCGTATTGCCTGGCAGGATGTGCGTATGAAGAACTCGCGGATCAACTCCCATCTGAATGAGTCGATTCAGGGGATTCGCGTCACCCAGGCCTACACGCAGGAAGAAGAGAACATGCATTATTTCGATGCCATGAATATGGACAGCCGGAAGTCGTGGAACAAGGCCTCAGCCATGAACCAGGCATTCGGTCCGATCATTGAAGTCACCGGCGGCTTCGGGACGATGATTCTCTTCTGGTTCGGGGCTTACCTAATTCAATCGGGAGAGCTTACGGTCGGCTTCCTGGTCGCCTTCAGCAGTTATGTCAGCAACTTCTGGGACCCGATCAACCGGCTGGGACAGATGTACAACCAGCTGCTCGTTGCGATGGCTTCCTCAGAGCGGATCTTCGAGTATCTCGATGAGCAGCCTGCCGTTCAGGATAAGCCGGGAGCGACCCCGCTGTCCAAGATTAAGGGAGATATTCACTTCGATAATGTTGTGTTTGAATATGAGAAGGGCCGTGCGGCACTCAAGGGCATTAATCTGGATGTCCACGCAGGCCAATCCATTGCACTCGTAGGACATACCGGCTCCGGCAAAAGCACGATTATCAACCTGATCGGCCGGTTCTATGATATCAAGAGCGGTGGCATTACCATTGACGGACGGGATATCCGCGATGTTACACTCCAGAGCCTGCGCGAACAGATCGGGATTGTATTGCAGGATACCTTCATCTTCTCGGGAACGATCCGCGACAACATCCGCTTCGGGCGGCTGGATGCCACGGACGAAGAGATTGAGGCGTCCGCCAAGGCTGTAGACGCCCACGATTTCATCGTCAAGCTGCCTGCCGGCTATGATACTGAAGTAGAGGAGCGGGGAAGCGCACTGTCCATGGGACAGCGCCAGCTGCTCTCCTTCGCCCGGGCGCTGCTGGCCGATCCGCGGATTCTGATTCTGGATGAAGCGACCGCCAGCATTGATACGGAGACGGAGATCAAGATTCAGGAAGCGCTGAAGCTGCTGCTTCAGGGCCGGACCTCCTTCATCGTTGCCCACCGGCTCTCGACCATCCGTCATGCGGATAAGATTGTGGTGCTGGATCACGGCGAGATTAAGGAAGAAGGCAATCATGCCGAGCTGACTAAGCACGACGGTATTTATAACGGACTAATTGAAGCACAGTTCCGCTTCTTGTAGAAGCAGATGCAGCAGCCTGGCCCCGATGGGGATGGGTTGCTGTTTTTTAATACTGGGAATTATAGGAAGGGGTGAAAAGTTCCCGTCAAGGCCGTTTCCCCGGCTTCCCGCTTACCCGGACCTCCAGCAGCTGAGCGCTGATCTCTTGTTGCCACTGGGTATCTTGAGTATCCGCTGCCAGCAGGGCTTCAATCTGGAGGCGGGCCATTTCCCAGCAGTAGACGGTGTTGGCATGCAGGCAGTGCTGAAGCTCGTCTTGCTCCGCCGGAGCCAGCGGACGCTTCAGACTCAGGGTGTACAGCTCGGCAAGGCGCTGATGAACTGCAAGCATCATATCTCCTCCTTGTATTCCTGTCTGCTATTAGCGTGACCCTGGAGATACGGTTTCAAACCGGAATGAAGCCAAATATGAATATTCAGATCTTTAGAATAAAAAAGTTCTTGAAATCGCTTTTATTTATGCTACAATAGCAGTAATAAAGGATTGTGACCGGTAACGCGGGCAATGCCTAAGCTGATGCGAGTATCATTTTATGAATGATATTGGGATCAACTTAGGCTTTTTTTGTACAAACTATGTGTCAGGGGGTGAAATAGAGATGATTATCGAGAAGGTGCTGAACAATAATGTGCTCCTGACCAAGAACCAGAAGGGCAAGGAGGTTATTGTGATGGGCAGAGGGATTTCCTTCAATAAGGTGGCGGGGGATTATGTTGATCCTGCCAAGGTGGATAAGATTTTTCTGCTGAATGAGAATGAATTCACTGCCCGGCTGACTGAATTGCTGAATGATATTCCGGTGGCTCACCTGGAGCTGGCCAGCGGCATTGTCACCTACGCGAGTGGAGTGCTGCACACGGAGCTGAACGATAATCTCTATCTAACGCTGACGGATCATATCCATTTTGCGCTGGAGCGTTTTGAGAAGGGGATTCAGCTGAAGAATGCGATGCTGTTTGAGATCAAGCGCTTTTACCCGAAGGAATTCGGGATCGGGCTGGATGCCCTGAAGATGATTGAACAGACCACCGGCCTCTCGCTGGGTGAGGATGAAGCCGGGTTCATTGCCCTCCACCTGGTCAACGCCAGAATGGATGGTACCGAGGTAAGATCGACGATTAAGATGACGGAGATTGTTCAGAATATTCTGAACATCGTTACCTATCATTATAAGGTGGTGCTGGACGAGACCTCGCTTAACTACTCGCGGTTCCTGACCCATCTGCAGTATTTTTCCATGCGGGTGATGAAGAAGGAGACCAATAACAGCGGGGAAGAGTTCCTGTACAACCAGGTGAGGCTAACCTATGTTAAGGCTTTCGAATGCGTTGGCAAGATCAATGAATATCTGGAGAAATCCCATGGCCAGAGCCTCAGTAAGGATGAATATGTCTATTTGACGATTCACATTCAGCGTGTAACGGAACGCAATAACCTGGAGTAACAAGTAGCATTTAACACGTAAGATACGCAAGACTACAATATTTTAAATTTCATATCATCTGTCAGGGTGTAACTGGTCATGCAGGCAAAACCTGAACTGATGGCAAAAAAGCGTGTACTAACGTCTTTTTTGTCTTGAGTTCAGGTTTTTCTTGTTTGCAGAGGGGAACAAATAGAATACGCTGGCATCATTCGCCTCTGCAGCGATGCTTATATTACAGATCTCAAAAGGAGCAAACCCAAATGAGCAATAAAGATTTATCCAAACAAATTATCACACTCGTTGGCGGAGAAGGAAATGTGAATTCTGTCTTCCATTGTGCCACACGCTTAAGATTCAAGCTGAAGGATAACAGCAAAGCCAATAAAGCAGCGCTGGAAAAAACGCCGGGAGTCATTACAGTAGTCGAGAACAGCGGACAATTCCAGGTGGTTATCGGTAATAATGTCAGCCAGGTATTCGAGCAGATTATGAAGGAAACCTCGCTTCAGGATGCGGAGAAAAGCGGCAGTGACGAGAGCTCAGAGAGCACCGGAGTTCTGGGTAAAGCGGTGGACATCATTTCGAGTATTTTCTCGCCGATTCTGGGAGCACTGGCCGGGGCGGGGATTCTCAAGGGCTTGCTGGCTCTGATTCTGTCCCTGGAGTGGATTAGCGCTACCAGCGGTACTTACATGATCCTTAATGCGGCTGCCGACAGCGTATTCTATTTCCTGCCTGTCTTCCTGGCGGTTACGGCTGCGCGCAAATTCAAGGCGAATCAGTTCGTGTCGATTGCCATAGCCGGAGCCTTGATATATCCCGCAGTCATTGCGGCCGTAGGCTCGCCTGACCCGCTGCACTTCCTGGGAATCAAGATCGTACTGATCAACTATTCCTCCAGCGTGATCCCGATTATTCTGGCGGTATGGGTGCAGTCGTATGTGGAACGCTGGTTCCGTTCCTTCATTCATGAGTCCGTGCGGAATATTCTCGTTCCCATGTTCGCGCTGCTCATTGTTATTCCGCTTACCTTCCTGGCCTTCGGACCTGTAGGCTCCCTGATCAGTGACGGCTTGGCCTCCGGCTATACCTGGCTCTACAATCTAAGTCCGCTTGTGGCCGGAGCTATTGCCGGGGCTTTCTGGCAAGTATTCGTGATCTTTGGTGTACACTGGGGCTTTGTGCCGATCATGCTCAGCAATATTGCTACATTGGGACAGGATACCATGCTGCCTATTCTCAGTGCGGCCGTTCTGTCGCAGGCCGGGGCGGTGTTCGGTGTCTTCCTGAAATCGCGGAACCCGCAGCTTAAGGCGCTCGCCGGTTCTTCTACACTATCTGCGGTCTTTGGGATTACTGAACCAACAATTTATGGAGTCACCCTGAAGCTCAAGAAACCGTTCATCTATGCTTGTATCTCCGGCGCTATCGGGGGGGCAATTATTGCAACAGGCGGCGCAAGAGCATTGTCCTTCTCGCTGCCGGGTCTGCTGGCCCTGCCGACATATTTCGGCACCGGATTTGTCTGGGTAGTCATTGGTATCCTGGTAGCATTTGTACTGGCTGCTGTACTGGTATTGGTGCTTGGCTACAAGGAGCCTGAGACAGATGCTGCTGTATCCGTTAGCCCAGGAGGAACCTCGGGTACGACCACACCTACGTTGATTGATAAAGAACTGGTTGTAAGCCCGCTGGCGGGGACGCTGCATCCGCTGGGCACCCTGCCTGACGAAGCTTTTGCTTCCGGCGCTATGGGCAAGGGTATTGTCATTGAGCCTTCTTCCGGTATCTTAACCAGCCCTGTGAACGGTACGGTAACTACTGTATTCCCGACAGGACATGCCATCGGCATCACTTCGGATAGCGGTGCGGAGCTGCTGATTCATGTCGGTGTCAATACCGTGAAGCTTAAGGGTCAGCATTTTACCAAAAAAGTGAAGGAAGGCGACAAGGTGGTCAAGGGTCAGCTATTGCTTGAATTTGACCTTGAAGCCATCCGTGCAGCCGGATTTGTAACTGCGACACCGGTGATTGTCACCAACTCGGCACAATACCTTGATGTGCTTAAGAGCACAGGGACAGAAGTGCCTAGCGGCGAACTGCTGCTCACACTCATCCGGTAAAATTATTGGGGCTATGGCTACTGTCATATTACCCACGAATAAGGGCTGTCCCGGCTTGGCCAATTAATGGCTCACTCGGGACAGCCCTTTCGTGTGAAAATGCTCAGTTAAGGCTACTCCATGTAAATCTCAACGACGGCAATTTTGCGTTCGCGTGACAGGTCGAGGAACCTGCCTTCGCTCTGTACAAGCGGACGAAAGACATCCAGCGGGTTGTTCATCACAATAACACCCATGTCACCGGTGCTCAGCAGAACGCGCTTGCCGATGAAGTTAGGCATCAGATGATTGATGAAGGCCTGGACCGGTTTGCCGTTCAGCTTGCCGAAGCTGAGGGAGTTGATCTCACGCAGAACGGAAATCAGCTCCTGCTTGGACTGATAGACCCGGTGAGTGGTCATAGCGCTGTAAATATCCGCAACAGCTGTAATCTGGGCGTAAGGGTGAATATCTGTCTTGGTCAGCTGCTTAGGATAACCGGAGCCGTCCTCGCGTTCATGATGCTGCAAGGCAACCAGAGCTGTGAAAGGATCGTTCATGGAATTCTGTATGATTTCGTACCCGTAAACCGTATGTAATTTGATCTCTTCGTATTCATCAGGTGTTAATTTGCCGGGCTTGTTCAGAATGGCGGGGGAGATACGGCATTTGCCGATATCAATCAGGTATCCCGCACGCCCGATCTCGTAACACTCTGACTTAGAATAACCAAGCCACGAGGCAAGATAATAGGACAGCATGCCTACCTGAAGGGAATGATTGTAGGTATAATTATCTTCGCGGTCCAGAAGGAGCAGGAGGGTCACTACGTCCTTATGTTTGTCCAGCGTGGACAACATCGGCTGAAGAATATCATCCACCACGGACTGATTGAAGCTGCCTTTGCTGAGCGCTTCCATATATAGAGATTCAAAACCGTCAATCGTAGTATCGAAGCTGCTGGCTGCGGCCTGAATGATTGAGGTCCGGCTGGAAGGGGCGGGCTCTTCCTGTACCGTTTCAATATCTACATAATCAACGCCGTGCTGTATCAGCTTGGCGATTTCCTCCATTTGCAGCCGTGATCCTTTAGGGAGTACATGCAGCCCGCGGGAGCTGAAGGTATCCATCCGCAGATGATCACCCGGTTTAAGATCCATCACGTGCACTCTCAATGAATAGGCCACCTTACTATAGCAATTTTTTACAGCATAGCAACAAAGTCCGCAATATTCAATGGTGTAAGAGTACTGATTGTAGCTTGCAGATTGTGCAACCCGCTGGTCCTACCCTGCTCTGAAGCTGTGCAGATTCGCGGAAGGGGAGTGGTCCGGTTAACCGCCGGACACAGGTGGAATGAAGGCAACCTCTGAGCCTTCGGTAATATCCGTATCATCAGGCGCATATTCCTGATCAACGGCCACCAGAGATACACTGATCTGCGGCGCGGCATCGGGATAGGAAGCGGAGAGGAGTTCCTTCAGCCGGCCTGCTGTTACAGGGGACTCATGGGCGTGGAAGACCAGAGTGGAGGAGCCGATAATTTCGGCCAGACCGGCGAACAGACGGATAGAGATATGCATGCGTTCTTCACCCTTCCTGGACTTAAGCTTAGGACAGCTTATAATGATTACAATATACCATATTGAGTCTGAAAATGTTATGCTAACTCTAGAACAGAACAAGCCTGCCGCTTACTTTATAAACGGCTGTACAAGTGGGAGGGAAGCCAGCTTATGAAGCCTGGGCCGCAAAGATTAACCATTATTCATACCAATGATATACATAGCCACTTTGAAATGATGAGTCCGCTCGCGGCAGTGATATCCGCGATGAAGGCAGCGGCGGGCGAGGAGCCGGTCCTGCTGCTTGATATCGGCGATCATATGGACCGCGCCGCTGTAGAGACGGAAGGCACGATGGGACAGGCAAACATCGATATTATGAATTTGACCGGATACGATGCAGTCACCATCGGTAATAACGAAGGCCTCACCTTCTCCAAGGAGATGCTCTCAGCCATATTCACAGGCATCCAGTGTCATGTGGTATGCTGCAATTTCCTGGAGTCCGCCACCGGTGAGCCGCCTCACTGGATGCAGCGCCGCGCGGTTCTGGAGAAGGACGGGATCAAGATTGGACTGACTGGTGCGACGGCGGCGTTCACCTCCTTCTATTCCTTGCTCGGCTGGGATGTGCTGGACCCGGAAGAGGCGCTGCGCGAACAGGTTCAGCTGCTTGCCCCACAGGTGGATATTGTGATCATTCTGTCTCATCTGGGGCTGCCCGCAGACCAGAGGCTGGCAGAGAAGCTGGAAGGTGTGCATGCCATTCTGGGCGGGCACACCCACCATATGCTGGAGCAGCCGCAGATGATTAACGGGACAGCCGTATGCGGCGCCGGCAAATTCGGCCGGTACGCCGGAAGGGTGGTCTTCGAGCGGGAGCAGCCTGACGGAGTATTTCACCTGGCTGAAGGAGGCTGCACGGAAGTTGATCCTGCCTTGACAGAGGAGCTTATTGCTCCGGCGGCAGCGATCCATTTGCAGCGCGGCCGTGAGGCCCTGGAGGAGACGGTTGCCATCTGCGACCGCATGCTGCCGCTGGATCTGCAGGGGGAGTCTCCTTTTGGCAACCTGCTGGCACAGGCAGTCCGCCAGTTCACAGGCAGCCCCATCTCGCTCGTTAATACAGGCCAGCTGCTCGGCCCGCTGCCGGAGGGCAATATCACCGCAGGCATGCTGCATGCCCTATGTCCTTCTCCGATTAATCCCTGTATTGTACAGCTGACAGGCAAGGATATCCGTATTGCACTGGAACAGAGCCTGATGGCAGAGTTCCGGAATAAGGTCATCTACGGATACGGCTTCCGGGGAGAGGTACTGGGGACCCTGGCTGTGGACGGATTAAAAATCTTGTACGATCCAAGGGTCATGCCTTATGATAACGGTATTGCGATTTTTGCCGGCGGGGAGCAGTTGGAGGATACCAAGGTATATAGTGTTGGCACACTGGATATGTTTACGTTCCGTACAGGCTATGAGAGTATAGCTAATGGCCGGGAGGCGGTATATTTGTTGCCTCATTTCCTGCGCGATCTGCTGCGGATGGAGCTGCAGCGGCCGGGGAGTCTGGATGAGTGTGAAGCGGTTCGCTGGGAGAGGCAATCCACCTGATGATCCACACCATGTTTTATCAAATTGACAGTTAACGCATTACCAGGTTTCATTGACTAGATCAGGAGGAGTAATATGGATACAATTACAGCCATTATTCTGGCAATTGTGGAAGGAATCACGGAGTTTATTCCGGTTTCTTCGACGGGACACATGATTCTAACAACTAAGCTTCTGGGATTTAACGAGCAGGATTCGATTATGAAGACGTATGAGATTGTGATTCAGCTGGGGGCCATTCTGGCCATTGCGCTGGTCTACCGCCAGCGGATTGTGAATCTGCTCGGCTTCGGCCGCAGAGACAGAGGGGGCGTAATGCCGGCAGCCCGTCTGAACCTGATTCATGTGCTGCTGGGCATTGTGCCTGCGCTCGCTGTAGCTTTTTTTGCAAGGGACTTTATCAAAAGCCTCTTCGGGGCATCGACCGTCCTCTGGGCGCTGGTAGCAGGCGGTATTCTGATGATCATTGCCGAATGGGTCAACAAACGCAAGATCCGCGTGACCGCGCATGATCTGGATGATCTGTCTTACGGGCAGGCACTCTCGATCGGACTATTTCAGATTATTTCCGTCCTTTGGCCCGGGTTCTCCCGCTCCGGCTCGACCATTTCCGGGGGGATGCTGAGCGGGGTGAGCTACAAGGCTTCGGCCGACTTCTCCTTCCTCATCGCGATTCCGATTATGTGCGCGGCCTCGGGGTATGAGCTGCTGGATTCGTACAAGAATTTCACGAGCGAGACGATCGGGTATTTTGTCATCGGCTTCATTATTTCCTTCATCGTGGCCTATGTGGTGGTAGTTCTGTTCATGAGAATGATCCAGAAGATCAGACCGACGCATTTTGCCATCTACCGCTTTATCCTTGCAGCCGCCTTCTGGCTGTTTATTATGCGTTGATTCTCAGCTTGGCATCACAAAAAAGCAATTTTACCGTTTAAAGGCAGGAGTGAGCCAAGGTGCGTCTAGTATCCGTCAATCGGCTTCAGGCGGGAATGAAGCTGGGTAAAAAAATATATAATGATGAAGGGCTGGTTCTGCTCGCGGACGGAGTGGAGCTTACCGATCCCCTGATCAAGCGGCTTGCCAGAATCGATATCGGCTATATCTATATTGAGGATTCGCTCACGGAGGATATTGTGATTCCCGGAATGCTGCAGGATGAGACGCGCAATCAGGCGCTCAAGGTGATCCGGAACCAGTTTCAGCAGATGTCCGGCGCCTCGGGGATTACCAAGGGCTTTTATCATCTGGATAAGAAGTTCTCCAAGGTGATGGATTCCATCCTCGACGACATGTCCCTGCAGGAGGATCCGATGATCATGCTGCTTGACATGCACACGGCTGACAATTATCTGTACGTCCATTCCCTGAACGTATGCCTGTATACGCTGGTGCTTGGCATTGCCCATGGCTACAGCAAAGAAGAGCTTCGGGTCATCGGGCTAGGTGCACTGCTGCATGATATCGGCAAGACACAGATTCCTGTCAAAATTGTACAAAAGCCCGGTATGCTCAGCGAAGAGGAATTCCGTCATATGCAGGCGCATACCGAGATCGGATACCGTATCCTCAAGGAAGAGCCGAATATTCCTCTGCTGGCGGCCCACTGTGCCCTGCAGCATCATGAACGGATTGATGGCTCCGGCTACCCGCGCGGCCTGACGGGTCCGCAGATCCATGAATATGCGAAATGGCTGGGGGTAGCGGATTCCTATGATGCAATGACCTCCAACCGGATCTACAAAAAAGCCATGCTGCCCCATCAGGCGGTAGAAGCGCTGTATGTCGGCTCGGGAACCTTGTATGAGCAGAAGCAGCTGGAGTTATTCAGAGACCGCGTGGCCATCTATCCGCTGGGCCTTACGGTGAAGCTCAGCTCCGGCGAGAGCGGTGTGGTGGTCAAGATTGATCCCAGCACGCCGCATCGGCCTGTTGTCCGGGTGCTGAACGGACCCGAAGGCGAAACGGTTACCCCCTATGAACGTGATCTCAGCAAAGCCCTCTCTGTAGTCATTGTGGATGTGACGGACGGGGGAGAACCTGTAGTGAAAAGTACCGGATAGGTGTTCTGCACAGCGAGGAGAGAATAGGGTATCTGCAGGAATTGCGGAGCTATATTCTCCGCCTTGCTGTTTTTTTGAGTAGTCGTGGTATGATATAGCTTAAGTTATCGTTCTTTTTCTTTTGTTTTGGGTTAATAATAAGGAATAAGCATTAAAGGAGCATTAAGAAATGAGTATATTAGAGCCATCATCATCTATAATTCCTGTAAAAGAGCTGTCGCCGGAGTATGATCCGTGGGACCCGATTACTTCACTCCGCGAATACGGGCAGCATGTACTGACCAGTGTAGAGATGACGGTCACGAATCTATGCAACATGCGCTGCGAGCATTGCGCCGTCGGCGATAGTCTCACGATGAAAGAGGGAGAGCTACTGCCTTTGACTCAGATGCTGAAGCGTCTGGAGGAGGTGGAGCACCTGCAGACCATCAGCATTACAGGCGGGGAGCCGATGTTCCGTGCCGGGACGGTGGAGAATACTATCGTACCGCTGCTGAAATATGCACGGGAGCGGGGTATCCGTTCACAGATCAACTCGAATCTGACTATGCCATATTCCCGTTATGAGCAGCTGCTCCCTTACCTGGACGTTATGCATATCTCGTTCAACTATGTGAACGGTGATGACTTCCACGAGGTGGGCTTTGCGAACAGCGGTCACCCGGTCTCGAAGGAGGCCGCCTACCGGCTGTACGACACGATGCTGGAGAATTCCCGCCGGCTGAGCAGCGATGGAATGCTGATCTCTGCCGAGTCGATGATCAATTACCGTACGCACACCAAGCTTCCCGAGATTCACCGGCTGATTGGGGACATGGGGGCAAGACGTCATGAGGTACACCCGATGTACGCATCCAGCTTCGCCTCGAAGCTGCCTGTGCTGTCGCTCCGGGAGATGAATACTGCGATTCATTCCCTCTTGGATCATCGTGACCCGGAGATGTGGATGCTGTTTGGCACGCTGCCGTTCTTCGCCTGCAGCTTCCTGGAGGAAGACCAGCAGCTGCTCGGCAGACTGCGCAGCGAGAAGAATGTAACGCTGCGTAATGATCCGGACGGAAGAAACCGGGTCAATGTGAACCTGTTCACGGGCGACGTCTTTGTAACGGACTTCGCTGACATATCCGCCTTTGGTAATATCAGCAACTCGAAGCTGGATGACATTTTCACCGAGTGGCAGACTAAGCATCCCTTGAATCAGCAAGTGAACTGTTATTGTGATGCAGCAGGCTGCTGCGGACCTAACCTGCTCGTGGCCGATATGTATTATCCCGGGGTCGATTTCAAAACCAGAAAAGCGATCACCTTGTAGAAATGGGGCGTTATTATAGTGCATACGGAATTTGAAATAGGAAGATTAGTGCTTAATCTTTTGCTCGTTCTGGTGCTCGTATTATTAAATGGTATCTTTGTTGCGGCGGAATTCTCTCTGGTCAAGGTCAGACAATCCCGTCTGACCCAGCTGGTCAGCGAAGGCAACAAAATGGCCGGATATGCGCTGAAGGTCAACAAGCGGCTGGATTCGTATCTGTCGGCCACCCAGTTCGGGATTACACTTGCTTCTCTTGGACTCGGCTGGGTCGGGGAACCGGCGATCTCGGAACTCCTGGTGGAGCCTCTGATGTACCAGATCGGTGTTACTGACCAGACGTTAATCTCTACGGTATCTGTGATTATCGGCTTCTCCATTATTACCTTCTTACATATTGTGCTGGGGGAACTGGCACCGAAATCTCTGGCTATTCAAAAAACAGAAGGCTCAGCCCTGCTGCTGTCCGCACCGTTGATGTTCTTCTATAATCTGTTTCTGCCCTTCATCTGGGTGCTGAATGCATCTGCGAACGCTCTGCTGAGACTGTTCGGCGTGGAGCCGGCCAGTGAAGCCGAGGCTGCCCATTCGGAGGAGGAAATCCGCATTCTGATGAATCAGAGCGCGAAGAGCGGGGTGATCGATCAGGATGAAATGAAGCTGATGGATAACATCTTCGAATTCTCGGACCTGCTGGCCCGTGAGGTGATGCTGCCGCGTACCGATATGGATGTACTATACAGCAATCTTCCGCTGGAGGAGAACATGCGAATCATTACGGAAACGAAGCATTCGCGTTATCCGGTGGCCTTAGAAGATAAGGACCGGATTATCGGCTTCATTCATATCACGGATCTGCTGTTCGCCCCGCCGGAGCAGCAGAATGATCTGGCTTCGCTGGTCCGTCCGATTCTGAACGTGCCGGAATCGATGGAGATTAGCCATGCGCTGCGGCTGATGCAGAAGAATAAGGCCCAGCTGACGCTGGTCGTTGACGAGTACGGCGGAACTGCGGGGCTGCTGACCGCTGAAGAGATCCTGGAGGAGATCGTCGGCGATCTGCATGACGAGTTCGAGGATGAGCGCCCCAGCGTGGAGCGCAACGGGGATTACATCTCCGTGGAAGGACGGATGCTGATTGAAGACGTCAACGATCTTACGGGCGTCGTGATTGAGGATGACGAGGTGGATTCCATCGGTGGCTGGCTGTTCAAGGAGCTGGAGGGCAACCCGTCCAAAGGTAAACAGGTAGTGGTTGGCGACGTTACCTTCGAGGTAGAGGAGTCCACCCGGCTACGGATCACCCGGATCAACATCCACCGCGAGCCTTCGCCAGAACCTGAAGAGGATGCGGAAGGCCGGGAAGATGCGAAGGAGTAAGCAGAAGTGTAACTCATATTTTCAAATATAGCAGGGACTTCAGAGGCCGGGTTGCAGGGCTTTTGGGGGCCCTGTTTTTTTGTTGCGCAGGAATGATGACCCTTGGACCGTCATAAGTTAGTTACGAAGGTAACGATCAGAGATCTGGACATTCATCAGGCAATGCCGTCAAAACCTTACGAGGAGGAATGATCATTGAACTCCCAGGATCGCGTATGGACACCGTACAGGGGACCGTTTGATCCTTGTCCGCCGGTGCCGTTCAAGACGTACGTTGTGCCGCCGAACCAATTCGTCACGTTTCAGCCCCCGAATCTGCCGCAGTTCTCCCTGCCGGAGGCGCTCAAGCATGGAACGTTATGGCCATCGCTATACAGCCCTTATGAGTCCAAGTTCAAAGGAGGGAAGTAGGCTATGGAAGCTAATCCTTGCGAGCCCCGTTATTACGAGATGCTGGAGCAGCTGCAGGTGCTTGATTTTGCACTCGTAGAGCTGAATCTGTACCTGGATACTCATCCGCAGGATGTGAAGGCGATTGAACAGTTCAATCAGCTGACGTATGAGCGCACCAAGCTGGCGAACCAGTTCCAGGAGCTATACGGACCGCTGCAGAATTTCGGCCGAGCCTATTCCAAGGCTCCATGGCAATGGAGCGAGAGTCCCTGGCCTTGGCAAGTCTAAGGCATGAAGCCGGGAATGAAATAGCCTTAAGGAGGGGGAAGTTCACGAATGTGGATTTATGAGAAAAAGCTGCAATACCCGGTGCGTGTCGGCAAATGTGATGTGCGGATGGCCCGGTATCTGATGGAGCAATACGGCGGTGCGGACGGCGAGCTGGCTGCGGCGCTGCGTTATATGAACCAGCGGTATGCTATACCCGATAAGGTAATTGGTGTACTAACGGATATTTCCACTGAGGAATTCGCCCATCTCGAGATGATTGCCACTATGATCTACAAGCTGACCAAGGACGCCTCGGTGCAGGAGCTGGAAGCCGCAGGCTTAGGCCCGAACTATGCGCAGCGGGATCATGCGCTGTTCTACAACAACTCTGCCGGTGTTCCGTTCACAGCTGCCTACATTGCGGCCAAGGGTGATCCAATCGCTGACCTGTATGAGGACATCGCCGCAGAGGAGAAGGCCCGGGCTACATACCAGTGGCTGATTGACATGACCGACGATGTGGATCTGCAGGACAGCCTCAAGTTCCTGCGCGAGCGGGAGATCATTCATGCGATCCGGTTCAAGGAATCGGTGCAGATTTTGATTGAGGAGAAGGATAAGAAGCGGGTGTTTTGAGCGTTGATGCATGCATAAATCTAAATAGATAGTTTGATAAGAAGAGCCACAGGAGCAACATCTGCGGC
Source organism: Paenibacillus sp. FSL R7-0204 (assembly GCF_038002225.1). Taxonomy (NCBI): domain Bacteria; kingdom Bacillati; phylum Bacillota; class Bacilli; order Caryophanales; family Paenibacillaceae; genus Paenibacillus; species Paenibacillus sp. FSL R7-0204. The sequence continues at coordinate 5,542,108 of NZ_JBBOCA010000001.1, read as the reverse complement.
TCTTTTTACATTAAACACGAACATGTGTGCTTTTTGTTATATTTAATTCCATTAAAATGGGATATTCTCACAAGAAACAAGCAAAATATAACAGGAGGCGACTAAAATCCCCTTACCGCATGATGAGGCTTTTAAGAAGCTGCTGGAGACGTTCTTTCAGGAATTCATTGAGTTGTTTTTCCCTGAGCTAGATTCGATGCTGGACTATAGTGAAACCCGGTTTCTGATGCAGGAATTGCTGGTCGATATTGTTGGCGAGGAAGCGCGGGAGCTGGATCTGCTGCTGGAAATCCGCTATAAAGGACTGGACGGTTATATTTTGATTCATCTGGAGCCGCAGTCGTATCGGGACACACAGTTTCACGAACGGATGTTTATTTACTTCAGCCGCTTATTCGAGCGCTACCGCAAAGAACATAAGCTGATTATTCCAATTGCCATTTTCACTTCAGATGAGATCAGAGAAGAGCAGGACACCTTGGAGATGGTTATTCCTGAGCACCAGATTCTGCGCTTCCAGTTTCTCAAGGTGGAATTGCGTAAGCAGAACTGGCGCCGGTTTATTGATTCAGACAATGCAGTAGCTGCTGCGTTACTAGCTAAGATGGGGTATACTACAAGAGAAGCAATAGAAGTACGCCGGGAGTTTCTGCGCATGTTCATGAAGCTGAAGACACGACTCGATCAAGGTCGGCTGGCGCTTGTGATGTCAGTAGCAGATTTATATTTTAAACCGGACCGGGACCAGGATGAAGAGATTATAAAAGAGTTAATGATACAATACCCGGAGGAGGGTGAAGCGATTATGGAACTCATGCCAGCCTGGAAGCGTTGGGGATATGAAGAGGGTATAGCTGAAGGAATAGAACAAGGCATAGAGAAAGGCATAGAAAAGGGCCAAGCAGAGATTATCCGTAAGTTACTGCTTCATGGATTTACTCCGGAAGCGGTGTCCAAGGCTGTGGAGTTACCGGTGGAAGAGATTAAGAAGCTGATGTAAGCAGGGCTCCAAAAAACGGAATAAGAAGAGATATGCTAAGAGAGCTGCAAAAAATGCCTCCAGACCCAAGCAAGGGTTGGAGGCGTTTTTTCATGTGATTTTCTGAAATAACCAATAATAACCAGAATATCAAAGGAAATGATAGTATGACCTCGTTGGGGGAGTGTACAAGGGCCTAGAGGTAATTGTATGTAAAATTATGTATATTTTTGAACGTTGAGGAAACCAGCTTCTAGGCTTACACTGAATATGTAAATAAATACCAAATAATCAGACGGAGGAAGGCGATCAAGGCGGCTGAGCCGATCAAGCTAATCAAACTGATTAAGCCGATCTAAGCCGTAACGCATACTCTCTCATACATCGTGATAAATACCCGCATGTAAGTCTAATACCATCAGAAAGGAATGTGAGATTTCGTGAACAGAGTTGCATTGGTTAGACCCTTACGGACTGTAGTTGGTTCATTTAACAACGGACTTTCGACACTTGGTGCTACGGAATTAGGAGCAAAGGTAATGACCGCCTGCCTTCAGCAAAGCCATGTAGAGCCTGCTTTAGTGGAGCAGATTTATCTGGGCAATGTTCTACAGGCGGGCGAGGGTCAGAATCCTGCCAGACAGGCGGCGCTGCAAGCTGGTATTCCGATTGAAGTACCTGCAACAACCATTAATACCGTTTGCGGTTCAGGGCTTCATGCCGTTGCTTTAGCTTACAACTCTATTCGGGCTGAACAAGGGAGTATCCTCATGGCCGGAGGGATGGAGAGTATGTCGAATGCCCCTTATGTGCTGAGAAATGCAAGAAACGGCTATAAGCTTGGAAACAGCGAGCTGATAGATACCGTGGTTGCAGATGGCCTGACCTGTCCGGTCAATAAATATCATATGGGCATTACTGCCGAGAACATTGCCGAAAAATATCATATTTCGCGATTGGAGCAGGATGAGTTTGCCTACAACAGCCAGATCAAGGCCGCCGAAGCTAAACGGAACCAGGTTTTTGCCGAGCAGATTGTGCCCGTGATGACCAAAATCAAAAAGGAGACAGTCTGGTTCGCGGAGGATGAGCATGTAAGAGGAGAGGTCAGCAAAGAGAAGCTTGCTCATCTGAAGCCTGCTTTTAAGGAAAACGGGTCAGTGACTGCCGGGAATGCTTCGGGGATCAATGATGGAGCGGCGGCTGTGCTGGTCATGTCGGAAGACAAATGCAAGGAGCAAGAGGTAGAGCCTTTAGCCTATATTAAGGGCTATTCACTGGTGGGCGTAGACCCTGCGTATATGGGGATGGGTCCGGTAAGAGCCATTAAGTCGCTGCTTAAGGACCAGGGCATTCCTCTTCATGCCATCGATCTGTTCGAGATTAATGAAGCTTTTGCGGCACAGGCCATCGCGGTATTACATGAGCTTGAGATTAACCCTGAGAAGGTGAACGTCAACGGCGGCGCTATTGCGATTGGACATCCTGTCGGGGCAAGTGGAGCCAGAGTGTTAGTTACACTGGTGCATGAAATGGTACGGAGATCGTCGCATTACGGTATAGCCAGCTTGTGCATCGGAACGGGGATGGGCATTGCCATGCTAGTTGAGAACGCACGTTATTAACACAACTATGACAGAAAGGGAGTTTAAGATCATTATGAATGCAAAAGAGGTGCTATCGCTGCAATCCATGCCTGCGGCCAGTCCAGGTTACGGGCGTCCGCCCTACCGCTTCATTGACCGTGAATTTATGGTCATCACTTATGAATCTGACCCTGCTGCGATCAGACAGGCGGTCCCGGAACCCTTGCAGCCGGATGGAAGTAACACCGTGTCTTATGAATGGATCAAGATGCCCGATTCGTCGGGCCTGGGAAGCTATGAGGAGAGCGGGATCGTGATTCCGTGTACCTTTCAGGGGGAGCCGTGCAATTTTGTGGCTCAGATGTATCTGAATAATGCGCCTGCCATTCTGGGAGGACGGGAGATCTGGGGGTTCCCCAAAAAGTGGGCCTCTCCCCGCCTGACAGTTGCAGGTACAGAGACGCTGACCGGCACGCTATATTATAACGATGTCCTGGTGGCCGTGGGAACGATGCCTTACAAGCAAAATCTGCTGGATATAGAGGACACTGCTAGAGCTATCGCCAAAACCCAAGTGAATCTGAAGCTGATTCCCGATGTGGATGGGACCCCCAAGATTGCGCAGCTGGTTGCCTACACTCTTGAAGATGTTCACGTAAAAGGCGCTTGGACCGGGCCGGCCCGCTTAAGCCTGATTCCCCATGTGAATGCCCCTGTAGCCGATTTGCCGGTGAAGACGTACCGCGGGGGAAAGCATTTCATTGCTGATCTAACGCTGCCCTACGGCAAAGTCATTCATGACTATATCATCCAGTAGCCAGCTTTTCTCCAATAATAAACAAGGAGCCTGAAATCTATGATAAACAAATTAATCTCTGCCGAAGACGCCGTGAAGAGGGTGAAGGATGGAGATACCGTGATGGTCGGCGGTTTTCTGGCTGGAGGCCACCCCGAAGAATTGGTGCGTGCGCTTGTCGAGACGCAGTCAGCCGGTCAGCTCTCGCTAATTTCCAATGATACCGGCACCCCGGAATTATCGATCTATAAGCTGGTCAAAAGCGGCCGGGTCAAGCGGATCTATGCCTCCTATATCGGCTCCAACCCGGAAACGGGAAGGCTGCTGATGACCAAAGAAGCGGAGGTGAATCTCTATCCGCAGGGCACGTTAGCTGAGAAAATCCGGGCTGGTGGAGCGGGGCTGGGTGGTGTGTTAACCCCTGTAGGAGTAGGGACGATTGTAGAGGAAGGTAAGAGGAAGCTCGATATTGAAGGGAGGGACTATTTACTCGAGCTGCCTCTCCATGCAGATGTGGCACTAATCCGGGCCCATAAGGCGGACGAGGCGGGGAATCTGGTGATCGACGGCTCTTCCCGGAACTTCAATTTCGTCATGGCGATGGCAGCGGATTATGTAGTAGCTGAGGTAGATAATTATGTGAAGCTCGGGGAGATTGATCCCAATCATGTCAATGTCCCGGGAATCTTGATTGATGCCATTGTAAAGGCGGGGAATACGCATGAATAACCGGGAATTCATTGTGAGAAGAATCGCCCAGGAGTTCAAGGACGGCGATGTGGTGAATCTGGGGATCGGTATGCCGACCCTGGCGGTAGACTATATTCCTGATCATGTCCAGATTATGTTACAGGCGGAGAACGGAATACTTGGAGTCGGCCCCAAAGCGGCGAAGTCAGAAGAAAACATCGATTGTATAGATTCTGGCGGCAGCTTCGTGACCACGATAGCCGGAGCCTGCTATTTTGACAGCGCGGTCTCCTTCTCGATCATCCGTGGGGGGCATGTGGACATTACTGTGCTAGGTGCGCTTGAAGTCGATGAGCAGGGCAATCTTGCAAGCTGGATGATTCCGGGGAAAAAAGTACCGGGCATGGGCGGAGCTATGGATCTGGTAGTCGGGGCTAAACGGGTCATTATCGCCATGGATCATGTGAGCAAGGACGGACAGCCGAAAATTGTGAAAGACTGCAAGCTCCCCCTGACGGCGGTACATGTCGTAAACACGATTGTCACTGAAATGGCGGTCATTGAGGTGATCCCGGGCCAGGGGCTGATGCTGATGGAAATTGCACCGGGTCTGACGGTAGAAGACGTTCAGCAGGCAACGGGGGCCGAGCTATGGATCTCCCCGGACCTGAAGGGGATTGCTGTCTAATACAATAAAATTTAATATGTTTACATTGTGATGACTCTACGAACATATTACGCCGTTATGCTGTCTACTAGAACAGACAACAAGGAGCGTGAAAGTTCGTGAGTAATCATCCATTTGTAAAGAAAGTATTAAGCGGGATCTTGGCTATGACGGTTCTGCTTCCCATCCTTACCCCTGCTCTATCTCCGTTACCGACTGCCTTTGGGGATGCGGCGGAACCCAGCGGTATCGTGAAGGTAGAGGATTTTGAACAGGTGAGCTTGACGGACCTAACCTTTGACAGTGCCCGCATTCATAGCGGTAGCCTGGCGCTGGAGACGAATCCGAAATACGTACATAGCGGAGCGAAGTCCCTGCGGATTGATTATGACTTCATTGGCATAACCGATAACCCCTCTCAGGTTGCCGTGGGTCCGGCGACTCAGCTTCCGCTATCTAGCCGAACGCCTAAGAGAATCGGGATGTGGGTATATGCCAATCAGGAAGGTCATGGCCTGACCTCCAAGTTCTATGTTTCTTCCACCGGCAAATCCAAAACGTATGAAATCAGGAGTGAAGAGACCGGGATCGACTGGAGCGGCTGGAAGTATGTTGAGGCGGATATAGGTTCAGACCTGACCATGCCGGGTACACTGGCCTTCTACTTCCAGATGAAAGAAAGACAAATGAGCAAAAAGAATAAAGGCTCGATTTGGATTGATGACGTCAGACTGATCTATGATGAGCCCATTAATGAAGATATGGATGTTCCAGTGTTAACTCCAGCGGCACCGGCTCCTAATCAAACCTTGAGGGCTCCTGTCTCTGACCTTATTCTATCAGCGGAGGATGCCAAGTCGGGCATTGATCCGGACTCCATCCGGTTAACGGTGGATGGTCAGGCTGCGGCACCGTCAACTTATGCCTATGATCTGAATCTTAAGCAGATTACCTATCACCCGGCGCTTCCGCTGGCCGGAGGTTATCATCAAGTGCTGGCAGAAGTGAAGGATAGGGCCGGCAATCCGGCAGCGGCTGAATATGCTTTTCAGATTGAGCATGGAGCCAGATTTACCTTGGAAGCCCCGGAGGAGGCTGTCAGTAATGAGACCTACCGGCTGAAGCTGAAGGCGGCGGACGTAGGCGAAGCCAAGAGCTTCCATGCCAGAATCAAGTTCGATCCAGAGACACTACAGGCAAATGTGATTACTGCACGCTCCGGCCTCAGCCATGTGCAGACGACTCTCGATAATTCAGGCGGCTATGTTGAAGTCAGCGCAGAGGGACTGCAAGGGGATCAGGCGGATGCTCTGGCAAGTATTGATTTTGAAGTGAACCGGTCTGCGAAAATGGAACGCGGCGAGACGGCTAAGCAGATGGCCATGGTGGAAGGCAGTTTCGGGTATGAAAGCGGGACGCCAGTTCCTTCCTTAGCCTCCCCGCTTAGGTATAAGATCGGGTTTCCTTACAAGCTCAGCATCAAGGGATCAGGTCTACAGACACAGAGCATCATCACCGTCACTTCCCGTGCCGGAGAACCTGTAGAAGGGGCCGGGATTGATTTCACTGATGCAAGCGGTCCTCAGACCTATGTGACTGTAACTGCTAACAGCTCCGATATCTTAAAAAAAGCTGATCCTTCGACCGCTGTGCTGCTCGCCGTAGCGAAAGGGGATCGGATGTTCGCCACAACAGGCAGTGCCTCCGGATTCATCAAGGTGTATTTGCCGGATGGCAGCAAGGCGGGATACATCTCATCCGCAGACGTGGAGCAGAGTGATTTCACCACAGGATTGGGCTTGACGGATGCCAAGGGAGAGATCCATACGTCCCTGACTAACCTTGCCATTGGCACTTGGAGCGTGCAGGCTGTCAAGGATGGCGGTACCAGCGAGAGTATCAGTATGAATGTTGTAGCTCCGTTTGGCGGGGCAGATCCGCAATATGTGCAGACCTTTGTAACCGAAGATATGAAGACGATGATGAGTGTAGGGTGGCAGACCGCGCCGACTGTTCAAGAAGCTTACATCCAGTATATGAAAGATAGTGATTGGGTGGATAGTGATCTGACGAATGCTCCGGCAAAAGCAGCTACGCAGCGCGCGCTCTCCGAGGTGGAGGTCATTCCTGAGGTTGCAGGCGGACCTATGGGCGAAATCAAGTTTCATAACGCATTAGTCACGGGTCTTGAGCCGGGTACGGGCTATCATTACAGAGTTGGCTACGAAGGCCATTGGAGCGATTGGTCCAATTATAAGACGGTGGAGGCTGCGCCGGACAAGCCCGTTTCTTTTGTATTTGTAACCGATTCGCATACCAAAGGGGATAACGGGCTGGAGACCTATCAACAATTGATCAAGAATGCGCTCACTAATTATCCCGATACCCAGTTCGTTATGCATGGCGGTGATATGGTCGATGATGGGGCGGTTTTGAATGAATGGAACCAGTTCTGGCAAGCCTCCTCGGTCTATTCCTCCTCTGTTCCTTCAGCGTATGCCATGGGGAATCATGATGTAAAAGGGGGAGGAAAGTACATTTTCGCCAAAGGCTTGGGGCTTCCTGTTAACGGACCTGAGCTCCAGAAGGAGTATGCCTATTCGTTCGACTCAGGAGAGGTGCATTTCGTGGTACTGAACTCTGAAGCAGACGAAGTCACGATGGGCAAGCAAGCGGAGTGGCTGCGCGAGGATCTTCTGAGCAGTCATAAAAAATGGAAGATTGTCATGTTCCACAAACCTGCCTATCATACCGAAGATGGGCGCGGCAATCTGATTGAATACACACAGACTTATTTTGCTCCTATACTCGAAGAATTGAAGGTCGATCTGGTGCTGGAAGGCCATGACCATGTATATGCGCGGACCTATCCGATGAGCAAAGGCAAGCCGCTGCCAAGCGGAGAGCAAGGTACGGTCTATCTGGACGGCGGGGCGTCTGGCTGGAAGTTCTACGATGGAAGCAAATACGAGTATCTGGATTTCATGTTTGACGAGGATGTTCCAGTCTATTCGGCCATTCAGGTGAGCCATGATAAGATCGTAATCCAAGCCCGAACTACGCAAAGCGCAGAATTCATTGACAACTATACGATTGTGAAAAAGGATGAGCGGACAGTGACTTCCGTGGCCGTAGCCCCGGCCGAATTGAAGCTGAATGTCGGCGACAAACACGCAACGGTGCTTACGGCTACTTATAACGATAACTCCACTGCCGATGTCACGAATCAAGCCATATGGACATCTTCTAATGAACAGGCAGCTACAGTAGACGCGGAGGGCGTTATTCATGCCGTTGGAGTTGGCGAGGCGACCATCCAGGCGAATTACGGCAACCTGCCGCCGGTGAAGTTATCGGTAACTGTTCAGACAGAAGGTACGCTGCCTAAACTGCTGAAGCTGACCGCCGATCCTGGTACACACACCTTGCAGGTGAACAAACAAGCAGCATCCGTGATTACGGCGGTATATGACAATGGAGTAAGTACAGTGGTTACAGATCAGGTCCATTGGACGACTTCAGATCCTTCAATTGCCTCGGTATCGGACAAGGGGATCATTACGGGGATTGCAGCGGGGGGCGGGGTAACGATTACTGCTTCCTTCGGCGGCTTAACCATTGCGATTCCCATCGTGGTTGAGGGCGGAACGGTACCGGTGGCAACGCCGACGCCGACACCAACGCCAACGCCACAATCGGGAGGAACACCGGCAGCAACGCCAGCACCAAAGCCGGCGGTAACACCGACAGCAACACCGTCACCAACAGCAACGACGACACCGGCACCAACACCGGCTATAACTGCCGGTCCCGCAAAGCCAACGGTAACCAGGCCTGTCCTGAAAGACACCTTGGACTTAGATACGCTTAAATCTATCGTTGCAAAAAGCCGGACGGCTGCAGTTGTCAAGTTCCAGGATGTACCTGCCGTTCTGTGGAGTGCATCATTCATTGATCGTGCAGCCCGGATGGGGATGATAACGGGTTACGCGGATGGTTCATTCCATCCTGAAGCCAAAGTATCACGCGCTGAGTTTGCTGTAATGCTCACAAAAGCTTTTGGTCTCACGGGGTCGCAGGGGACCGGATTCTCTGATACGCATGGGCATTGGGCTTCTATGGCACTTGCGGCGCTTCAACAGCATGGAGTCATTCAGGGATACGCCGATGGTTCCTTCCACCCCAAGCAGGAGATCACCCGCGCGGAAGCTGTTGCTATGCTGGCGCGTCTTACAAGCTATGTTCCCGGCACACCGGCACCATTCTCTGACCTCCCGGCAAGCTGGGCTGCAGAGCCAATTAATGCCTTCGCTAATGCAGGAATTGTCTCAGGGAAAGGCAATGGCGCCTTCAAACCAAAGGAATCTGCTTCCCGCGCTGAAGCTGTAGTGATGATTGTACGGCTCATGGATAAGCTTGTTGAAGCGGGTGAGGAGTAAGATAAATAGATAAAGCTAAAGCTTCAGAGCAGAAATGGGCAGCTCCATTTAATCGGGGCTGCTCTTTTTCTAACAAGGTAAAGCGGAGGGTAAGGCAGTTGTCTACGATTTAAATACGAACGCAGCTAATTATTCCAATTGCAATTTTTACTTCAGATGAGAGCTGAAGACACTGTGAACGAATGAAGGGCCGCCTTGGTTGCTGAATAGATGGGTGCGATGGCAAACGGAGTAAAGGCCAGGCCGGAGGTCACGTTAATGATGGTTGCGGCTTCCTGAGCTGCGAATAATGGAGCAAACAGCATAGCCAGATGTAGAGGGGCTTCAAGGTTGGTGGTGATTTCCTAATTGAAATCAGCCCAATGTTTCCTCACATCCGCTGTCTGTACATTGAAGTGCTGCTGAATCCCGGCATTGTTCACCAGGACATTGACTTGTAATTTTCAAGAGTCTGTCAATTTCAAGAGTCTGTCAAAATATTGCTATATATTATTTTTCCATTTTGCTATAGGATGTGATTGCTTTGCAATTAATTAGAAATATCCAAACATAGGAGGATTACCAAATGACTAAGATGGATTTCGCAGCGTACCAATGGATGAATGAGGGGAACATCAGGTTTGAGGATGACAGTATTATAATAGAAGCCACTGCTAACAGTGATTTTTTCTGCAATAATGGGGCGGTTGCGGAAGAAGGGCTGACTCCTGAGAGTCTGACGAATGCGCCGTTTTTCTATACTGAAGTATCCGGGGATTTCGTGCTGCGGGTGAAGGTGAGTCATGACTTCCGGGACACGTACGATTCTTCTTCTATTATGATTATGCAGGACCTGTCGGTCTGGGCGAAGGCCTGCTTTGAGCTGACCGATTTCGATACCCATGCGGTGGTCAGCGTAGTTACGAACCAGACCTCGGATGATGCGAATGGCTGCAATATTGAGGGCAATGAGGTGTGGCTGCAGGCCGCCAGATCCGGGAATGCCTTTGCTTTTCATTATTCGACCGACGGTGTACGCTTTGATATGATGCGTTTCTTTACTCTTCCGGCGGGAGACACGGTCAAGGTCGGGTTGTTGGCCCAAGCCCCTACCGGCGATGGCGGGGATAGAATATACAAGAATTTCTTACTGGAGCAGCGGACGGTGAAAAATATAAGAGCCGGCGTATAAGCCGGCTCAGCTTGAACCTTTGGCCTGTCGGGGCCAGATGAAATAAGTAACAGTGATGATCAGGTCAATACCGACCACCACGGACCATACTGTCAGGATACTTAAGAGGGCTTCCGTGCGGGCGGCATCGTCAATCCAGATTATGAGACCATAGAGAATGCCGGCAGCGAGCACAAAAGAGAGTAAATGCTTCACCCAGCCCTGGAAATAATGCTTGGCGTGATCCATGCCGTAACGCTTGGCCGGCTTCGCGCCTTGCTTGGTAACATAGTAGCGGAAGCGTGCGTCGGCCCAAGCGATCATGCTTTTACCGAATACAATGGATACGGAAATATACACGGCTGCAAGCGCATGTGCTGTCGTAGCGGTAGCGCCTTGTGCCAAATCCACGCCGGAGATCAGTAACAGCAGGATATCGAGGACCGGAGTCATCGCCAGCAAAATCAGTCCCAGTGTAGACCGCTTGAAGATATAACGCGCTGTAAAGCCTGCAAGAATGACCACCCAGAACAACACTTCACAGGTAACAATCGCCCATGCAACCAGATTCATATAGCACCCCTTGTTATAGTTGATAGTAAGTATAGCTTAGTCGAAGTATAACAGCGGAATTTAAATAATACAATCGTATTATTTAAATTGTGCTTATCATTTCGGGTATGCTACAATATGGGCATGCCAAAAATTGTAGATCATTCCGAACGAAAATCGAATATTGCTGAAGCTACCTGGCGGGTCATTATCCGGCGGGGAATCAAAGGGGCTACGGTACGTAATATTGCTGCCGAAGCGGGTGTATCCTTGGGCGCGCTGCGCCATTATTTCTCTACTCAGCAGGAATTGCTGGAGTTTGCTATGAATCTGGTAAAGGAGCGCGTAACAGCGAGAATTGTGGATATTATGCAGTCGGAGCTTCCTCCACGGGAGCAGATTTTGAAGGTGCTGCTGGAGCTGCTCCCTACCGACGACAGCAGCATGGCTGAGATGGAGGTATGGTTCGCGTTTACCTTCCATCTCAAGACTGGCGGGGAAAGAGCTACTGAGCTTAATGATGCGATCTATCCGCTGATCGTCCAAATTATGGACTATCTGGATCAGCATGCTCTCTTCAATCAGGGGCTGGATAAGGACGATGAAGCCGAACGGTTGTATGCCCTTATTGACGGCTTGGCCCTTCATGCCATGCTTGAGCCTGACCGGATGAATAAACAACGTGTGATCCGGGTACTGAATGTTCACCTGGACTCTATCTGCAGAAGTGGAGTGGAACGGTAGAGCCGTCCGCTCCGCTTTCTATTTCTACCAAATTGTTCTAGAATGGATAGGTGCATATAGTAACCGGTTGGTGGGACACGCCGGATTCAGAGAGGAGCAAGGGATTAATGAAATACCGCAGATTAGGTGGGACCGGACTTAAGGTCAGTGAGATCAGCCTGGGAAGCTGGTTGACCTACGGAGGATATGTGGAGCAGGACAATGCCGTTAAGGCCATTGAAACCGCTTACTCCCTGGGCATTAATTTTTTTGATACCGCGAATGTCTATGAGAAGGGGGCGGCGGAAAAGGTACTTGGAGCTACCCTAAGCAGCTATCCGCGGGAATCCTACGTGCTGGCGACTAAGGTGTTCGGGGTAATGGGTGACGGACCCAATGACCGCGGCCTGTCCCGGAAGCATATTACCGAGCAATGCCATGCCAGCCTGAAGCGGCTGGGTGCTGAATATGTGGATCTGCTCTACTGTCACCGGTATGATCCGGAGACCCCGATCGAAGAGACGCTGCGGGCGCTTGATGATCTGGTCCGTCAAGGCAAGGTGCTGTATGTGGGAGTCAGTGAATGGACAGCGGCGCAGATGACCGAAGCTCTTGCAGTTGCCGACCGGTATCTGCTGGATCATATCGTGGTCAATCAGCCGGTCTATAATATGTTTGAACGTTATATCGAGAAGGAGATTATCCCGCTTGGACTGCGCAAAGGAATCGGACAAGTCGTGTTCTCCCCGCTCGCTCAAGGCCTGCTGACTGGTAAGTACAGCTCGGCCTCCGATATTCCGGCAGACAGCCGGGCTGCCCGGCTGGACTGGATGCGCAAAGGAATTACGGAGGAGAAGATTACAAAGGTTCAGGAGCTGGGCAAGGTTGCCGCTGAACTGGATATCTCCGTAGGCAATCTGGCACTGGCCTGGATTCTGCGCCAGCCTAATGTATCCAGTGCCCTGGTCGGCGCGAGCCGCCCTGAGCAGGTGGAGGAGAATGTGAAGGCTTCGGGCATTGAGCTAAATGAGGATATACTGGCACGAATTGATGAAATTATCGGTTAAGAGAGAGGGAGGATACAGATGAAGGTTCTATTTATCGGAGGAACGGGACTTATCAGTCAGGCGGTTTCCCGGCTGGCAGTGGAACGGGGAATAGAACTGTATCTGTTCAACCGTGGAGAGCGCAGCAGCTTCGTGCCGCAGGGTGCACAGGTGATACACGGTGATATCCGTGACAAGGAGCAGGCAGCCGAGGCGCTGAAGGGGTATGAGTTCGATGTTGTAGTCGACTGGATTGCCTTCACGCCGGAGCATGTGCAGACAGATATTGACCTGTTCACTGGCAAGACGCGGCAGTATATCTATATCAGCTCGGCTTCCGCGTATCAGAAGCCCCAGCGTAATTATCTGATTACCGAAGAGACTCCGCTGGTGAACCCGTACTGGCAGTATTCCCGGGACAAGATTGCTTCCGAGGAGCTGCTTCTGGAAGCGTATCAGAGCAGCGGCTTCCCGGTGACCATTGTCCGGCCTTCCCATACTTACGGAGATACAGCCATTCCGGCGGCGCTGACCAGCTGGAGCCATCCGTGGTCCCTGGTGGAACGCATCCGCAAGGGACAGCCGCTCGTAATTCATGGCGATGGCACCTCTCTATGGACATTGACGCATAATACGGATTTTGCCAAAGGCTTCGTTGGTTTGCTGGGACTCCGGGAAGCGATTGGAGAAGCGGTTCATATTACCTCGGATGAGGTGCTGAACTGGAATCAGATCTATGCGGCCATTGGGGAGGCCGCAGGCCGTGAGCCGAAGGTGGTACACATGTCTACAGACTTCATCGCTGCGAATACCCCGGCGGGAACGGCGGACGGGCTGATCGGGGATCAGGCGGTCAGCAGTGTGTTCGACAACAGCAAGATCAAACGTCTGGTGCCTGACTTCCAGGCTACCCTGCCGTTCACGGAAGGCGTGAAGCGGTCGGTTGCCTGGTTCGAAGCCCATCCAGAATTGTGCACAGTTGACCAGGATTGGTCCAAGATGCTGGACGGATTGATTGCAAGGCATGGCGTTGATGCGAAGCTGCTTAGCTATTATGTATAAGTAGATTTTATAAATACAAGTCCTATAGATTACGCTGAGCAGGTGCTGTCCGTTAACGGGTAGCACCTGTTTTGCTTGCGGATTGATCCACCTTGAATCTTAGGTATTGAGTAGGACGTTACGTCACAGTTTATAATAAAAAACACAGTACTTATAAATCTAAAACGGTAATACCTGGGGGGGATTATATGGAGCTTACGGTCGGTCAATTCGCCAGCGCTGTCGATACGACGATAAGGACACTAAGATATTATGAGAAAATCGGGCTTCTTGTTCCTGGGAAGAAAAACGACGCCAATCAGAAAATTTATGCTAGAGATGATCTCAAGAAATTCTATAACATACAGTTGCTTAAGACTATGGGCTGGCCACTGATTGAAATCAAACAAATGCTTGAAGAGACTGCTTATTCTTTTGGAGAAATGGTGGAAATGCAGGAAGCGGTGCTTCGTGATAAGCGAAATAGAATAAACGAATCCTTGGAAATGATAGCCCGGATTAAGAATGTAATGAATGAAACGGGCAATTTGAACAATAAAGAGCTGATGTTGCTCATGAATGCGATCCGGTTAGAAGAAGATCAAAGAATGATTTTACAACAATACTTTCCTGCAACCACGGTGGATAAAATCATGCCCAAAAACAAACAGCAACAGCCAGCGTTCGATCTCTTAAACCGGAGGTTATTGTCTTTTTTTCAGACATCCATTGACATTGGACTGCGTCCTGAGAGTCAAGAGGTACAACACGAGCTACAGGAAGTGTTAGACCTTGTTCCTTTATCTGTGAACGAGCTTTTTCAATCAGAGCGGAGCTTGGACAAACAGTCAGAGATTCTGAGGGCTTTGTTGCCTGATGATATGGCGGAATTTTTCGGTGAAGCGATTCATGCCTTTTATAACAACCAGTTCGAAGGAAGGGGAGAATAGAAATTGAGTGAATTAAGTACCCGGCAGCATTATAAATGGCTGATCCAGATTGGGTTAGGTTTAGTGCCGTTTTTGGTTTTAGGCGCAGCACTCGTTGCAATTTTCCGGTGGGGTGAAATCACTCCCTTTATCCAGTCCTTGTTTGTTCCAAGTGACATGTCTTTTCTTGAAGTTACCTTGCTGGGACTAATCGTGGGTACGATTGTAGTGCTTATCTCGGTTGGTCTTATCATAACAACAAAAACGGTGCTTCCTCAGTCGGAAGGTACGGAAATTATACGTAATATCATGAGAACTCCAAGCGGCATTGCCGTCAGCTCACTGGGCGGAGGAATTGTAGAAGAATTATTCTTCAGGGGCGTATTAATTGGACTGTTTATCGGTCATGGCCCTATTTTTGATGGCATTGTAATCGGTATAAGTACTTTTTTATTTTGGATTATTCATATCCCTCAGTACAAAGGGGTACGTTTGGCTTACGGATTAGTATTCATTAATGGTCTGATATTTGCTGTATTGTTCTATTTTACGGATTCGTTAATTCCATCCATCATTGCCCATGCCATTTATAATCTGGGTATAGGGGTCTACTTTATGCAGCTTACGAAATAATACCCATGTCAGGCTGCTGCGAGGTTATAGCATGAAACCGGGATTCGTGAATATACTCTCACTACCGAAATCCCCACGAGTAAAGGAGTCCTGGCCATGCCGACACATCCTTACGTCTCCCGTTTTTTTGTGAATACCGATGCACGCCGTGACAAGCTGATTTATGATTTGCCGGAAGCCTGGTGGAGCCGTCCGTATGAATACGAATGGTGTACGCATTTCATCTCACCGCATGATGTGGTACTGGACGCAGCCTGCGGAATCTCTCATCCGCTCAAATTCTATCTTGCCGAGCATAGCGCTGAGGTCTATGCCTGTGATAAGGATGCCCGGATTCTGTCGCATGAAGCGATTATGCAGAATATCACCGAGGATGCCGGAGCAGCTGCAGCCCGTCAGGTGGAGACCGGACCTGTGAACAGGCTGCACTTAGCCCAGGCTGATCTGACCTCACTGCCTTATGAGGATGAGAGCTTTGATACGATTTTTTGTATCTCGGTGCTGGAGCATCTGTCTGTGCAGGAAGCAGTACTGGCCGTCCGTGAGTTTCATAGAACGCTTAATGGGGAAGGACTGCTGGTGCTGACCTTTGATCATCCGACCGTAAACCTGCCGCGGATGAATGAGATTCTGCTCCAGGCCGGATTTCAGTATTGGGGCGAGACGGATTTCAATCTTCCGGCAGATGCCGTGCGTACAGACCAGTGGGGCGGCCTGAGCTGCTTCCGGGCAGTGCTCAAAAAAGCGCAAATCTAGCAAAGTTCATCCATCATTTGGTTGTTTCCTTCCATTGTAGTAGAATAGCTTCAAGGGCAGAAGAAAGAAGGAGACAATCTCATGGGGATGATCGGCAATTATCTGGCTGTACATGCTGAATTGCTTCAGTCGATCCGGACGGAAGAAGTGAGCCTGCACGAAATCGGGCCCAAGCTGGATATCGATAAGTTATATCGGGCACTTTTCCGACGCTGAGGTGTTTGCCCTGGAACCGGATGAGGTGAAGCTAACCGCTGCGTTGTGTTCTATATTTCCTAGTCACAGTCATTATTATATTACATTAGTAAAAGGAGCTAGAGAACTTTGCGCAGATATGCTGTTATATTCATGATTCTGCTTCTGCTGGTCCCTGCCGCGGGGATAAGCGCCAAGGGGGTTGCCCCGCAGGATGAGATCCGCCTTACGTTTGCCGGGGATATTCTGCTGGATGGCTTTGTCGGCGGCCAGATTGCCAAATATGGTGTTGATTTCCCATTCGCCAAGGTAGCGCCGGTACTGCAGAAGGCAGATCTTGCTTTTGCCAATCTGGAGACTCCGGTCTCCGTGCGCGGGGCTGCGGCCAGCAAGACGTTCGCCTTCCGCTCCAAGCCGGCGGCACTTGCGGGATTAAGCAAAGCGGGAATCGACGGTGTCACCGTTGCTAATAACCATATTCTGGATTACGGCCGGACCGCGATGCTGGATACGCTGATTCATCTGGATAAGAACAATATTGGGCACACCGGTGCGGGTGCAAATATCGCAGAAGCGTTCAAACCGTATGTCAAGACCGTCAAGGGCAAGCGGATTGCCGTTCTGGGTACAAGCCGTGTGCTGCCCAGCCCCTCCTGGTATGCAGGCAAGAACAGCCCGGGAGCAGCCTCAGCTTATACGGCAGAGCCGCTGCTGAGTGCGATTAAGAAGTCTGCCAAGGATAATGATTATACGGTTGTATATATTCACTGGAATCAGGAATTCAAGGATTATCCTGAGGCGTATGCCCGGAAGCTGGCCAAGCAGATGATCGACAGCGGAGCAGATATCATCCTGGGCGCGCACAGTCATTGTCTGATGGGTATTGAATATTACAAGCATAAGCCGATCTATTATTCACTGGGCAACTTTGTGTTCAACCGTTCTACACGGGGCGGAGACAAGACCCTGCATTCCATGCTGGTTAACTTCACCATTAACCCGTCAGGGGTAACCAGCAGCATTACACCGGTCAAAATCATTGGGGGCCAGCCGAATTTCATGGGGGATGCCTACAATAAAGAAACCATCAAGAAGCTGAACCAGCTCTCCTTCAATGCGAAGATTGCAGCGGGCGGGGCAGTCAGCGAGAAGCTGTGAAGTAAGTTAGCCTGAAACGATTCAGAGCCATAATATATAAGCCCGGGGAGCAGCTTCCTAATCCTCCCTGGGCTATTTGACGTGTTCCTGGTATTATCATAAGTGCCGTTTCGGAGTAGAATAGCTATAACGAATTCCATGCAGAGGATGTCCAGTGAATGATGCCCAAGCTTAAGAAATACATGCCTTTCACCTATAAAATGATGATTCCTTATCTGCTGCTGGTTCTGCTTACGGATGTGTTCATCGGCTATATCTCCTATTCCATGCTGACCGATTCCCGGACAGAGATGGCCGAGTCGAACATCCGTACAGGCATGGAGCAGTCGAGGAACAATATCCGCTATCAGATGGATGAGATTCAGCGGATGTCGGACAACCTGTTCGGCAGTCAGCCGTTCCAGCGTGCGCTGGAGCTGAAGGGGACGCCGTTTGAGATCTATCTGACAATGCTTGACGAGATTGTTCCCCAGATTACCGCACCGCTGCAGCTGTTCGGGAACAAGATCCGCTTCATGCTCTACACCCCGAACGCTGATCTGAACATTGTGTCGGGTGATAATCTGGATGATCCGATTATTACCAGCGATTACTACATTCTGCCGCTGGACGATATTATAGGCAGTCCATGGTACCGGTCGCTGAAGGATTCCAAGCGTGATAATTTATGGCTGCAGATTGATACGGACCAGAAGCTGGGCAATCTCTCACATGTGCGCAGACTCGTCAACTTCAGTGATTACAAGTCGCTGATCGGGTATGTGCGGATTACGGTATCGCTGGAGGACCTGTTCGGCGGCTTCGATACCTTCCCTCTGGAGGAAGGAATTACGCTGCGGCTGGTGGAGGAGACCACCGGGGATGTTCTGTTCCAGCGGGGTCCCGCCAATAATAGCAGCGGAGAGGGGAGCTTCCTCAGGCTGCAGGAGCAGATTCCGGGCAGTAACTTCATTATTGAAGCGATGGTTCCGCATAAATATCTCACCCAGGATGCCGGACGTTTGCGCCGTGTGATTATTGCGGTCTGCAGTCTGAGCTTTCTGGTCATGACCCTGATCGGGTATTTGGTGGCACGGATATCGGGCCGCAAAATGAGCCGGATCGTAGGCCTGGTGCGTTCCTTCCAGGACGGGAACTTCCAGAAGCGCATCCGCTTCTCCGGCAATGATGAATTCGTGCAGATCGCGGATTCCTTCAATGATATGGCCTCCAACATCCAGGGGCTGATCAACAGTGTGTATGTGCAGGGAATCCAGAAGAAGCAGGCGGAGCTGGAGGCCTTGCAGGCACAGATTAATCCGCATTTTCTCTATAATACGCTCTCTACGATCAGCAGCCTTGCTAATCTCGGGGAGATCGGCAAAGTCACGGAGATGGTTCAGGGGCTGTCCCGGTTCTACCGGCTGACGCTCAATCAGGGCAATGTCTATATTGAACTGGAAAAGGAGCTGGACCAGGTGGCTACTTACTTGGAGATCCAGCGGGTCAAATATGCGGATGCCTTCACGCTGCACGTGGATGTGGACGAGGAGATTCTGCATATGCAGGTGATCAAGCTCCTGCTTCAGCCTTTTGTGGAGAATATATTCAAGCATGCCTGGTTCGGTGAGACCATTGCCATCCGGCTGACCGGCAAGCGGGTAGGGGACAATATTGAACTTAAGGTAATCGATAACGGGATCGGCATGCGCCCCGAGGTGGTCAAGCGAATGATGCAGGGGCCGAGCCAGTCAGGCGGGTATGGTGTGAAAAATGTGGATGAGCGGATTAAGCTCAGGTACGGCGATGCGTACGGAGTGACGATTGCCAGCTTCTATGGAGGCGGGACAACCGTGCGGCTGCTGCTTCCTGCCGGGCTTCAGGGTGATGAGGAGCTGTAAGACATAGGGGTCAGTTACACATACAGGAGGACAAAATTGCGATGAGTATCAATGTATTGCTGGTTGACGATGAAGCGATTGATCTGGAATGGCTGCGGCGCAGAGTCCTGTCCAGCCCGCTGGATCTTGCAGTGGTAGGAACGGCGAACAGCGGCTTCAATGCGCTTAAGATTATGGAGCAGGAGCGGGTGGATATCATCCTGTCCGATATACGGATGCCCATTATGACGGGGACGGAATTCGCGCGCCGGGCCAAGGTCATCCATCCGAAGGTCAAAATTGTCTTCATCAGCGGCCATGAAGATTTCAGTTATGCCAAGGAAGCGATTGAGATCAATGCCTCCGGTTATTTATTGAAGCCTGTAGAAGACAAGGATCTCTACGATATGCTCGAATCTCTGTCTGCTGCTCTGGAACAGGAACGGGAGAAGAACCGCTCCTTCACCGAGGCGCTGTCTCTGGTGAACAAGGAGCTGATTCTGCGCTGGTTCGAGGATGCATCGCCTGAGCCGGCGGAGCAGCATCTGCGCAGTGCCCTGAATCCGCTGCTCATGAAGGGGGCGGCTGCAGCGATTATTGAGATCGATGATCTGGAATGGAAAATGCGAGACCTGTCCGAGGAGGATGCGCGTGTCAAGACGCGGCAGATGGCCGGACTGATCAGAGCGTTCGTAGAGAGCACCCAGCTGGGAACGCTGATTCCTGTCCATCATCACCGGTTCGTTATTCTGTGCAGCCTTCCGCCGGACAGCTTCCTCAGTCTGCTGGATGAGCTGATTAAGCAGATGGCCGGGAGCTCCCCCTGCACCTTAACCATCGGGGTCGGACGTTACGCCCAGGATGAGGCGGGGCTGCATGAATCCTACCAGCAGGCAACGGCTGCACTCAGTGCGAAGTGGCTGCTGGGCAAGAACCGGCTGATCCGCGACAATCTGGAGTCCTCCCCGCGCGGGACGCCGGGGGCCAGGATTGAACAGACTGTTGTGCAGCTGCTGGAGGCTATCATCCAGTACGATCTGGTGGCGATTGACGATCATCTGCTGGAGCTGTTCACGAACGCCGGCAAGAAGGATGTCTATGAGCTGATTATCCGTATCACCTCCAAGCTGCATGCGGACCTGCAGCAGCAGAATGAGAATCTGTATGAGCTGCTCCAGTGGGAGTCTCATCAGCCGGACATCCTGTTCCAGTTCGAGACGATTCACGATATCCTGTCGTGGATGAGACGGAGATTCTTCGAGCTGTCGGAGCTGCTGTATGTGAAGCGGCAACGGCAGAAGCGCAAGCTGATCGACGAGATTATGAATTATGTGGAGGAGAATCTGGAGAAGAAAATCACCTTGAAGGAGGTAGCCGCCCACTTCGATTTCACCCCGAATTATCTGGGTTTCCTGTTCAAGGAGGAATACGGGGTTCCTTTCAGTGAATACGTCAACGAACGCAAGACAAGCAGAGTGTTCGAGCTGCTGAGTGATCCGACGCTTAAGATCTATGAGATAGCCGAACGGATGGGCTATAAAAATATCATTTATTTCAACCGTCAATTCAAGCAGATCACCGGCATGACGCCGGGGGAATACCGCAAGAAGCAGAAGATATAAGCTTTGTTTACCAAACGTTGCCAGCACTGGTTTTCAAATCAGAGGCAACGTTTTTTGTTTTTTTGGAAAGTATATATATTTAAACGGATCGTTGAAAAAGTATTAGTTTTAGTTGATAGCCCTAATCCACACCAGATGGACGCTTATTTATAATAAGGCTATAGAGAAATGGGAATGGGAAAGGGGATTCAAGATGAAACAGAAACAACACGGATTCTGGGATGACGTCAAGAAATACAGATCCTTGCTTCTTATGCTGACACCGGCAGTATTGTTCTTTCTGCTATTTGCTTATCTGCCCATGTCGGGCATTGTGCTGGCATTCAAGCAATTTGATTATACGGGCGGGGTATTCGGCAGTCCATGGAACGGACTGGACAACTTCAAATTCTTCATTGATTCCGGTGACGCCTGGCGCGTAACCCGAAATACAGCGCTATATAACATTGCATTCATCGTTGTGAACAACGGGCTGCAGATCTTCGCAGCTATCCTGCTGTTCGAGGTAGCGGGCAAATGGTTCCGCAAGCTGACGCAAACGGTATTGTTCCTGCCTTATTTCATTTCCTGGGTTGTTGTGGGCGCGATTGCGTACAACCTGTTCAACTTTGATGTAGGTACAGTCAATGTGCTGCTGAAGGGACTGGGGATGCAGCCAATCGATATTTACAATACGGCAGCCTACTGGCCGTTCATTCTGGTCATCGTATCCGCGTGGAAGACACTGGGTTACGGAACGATCATGTATCTGGCCGCGATTACAAGCATTGACACCGAGATGTATGAAGCCGCCGAAATTGACGGCGCGAATATTTTCCAGCGTATTATGAAAATTACGATTCCGAATCTGATGCCAACCGTCATCATTCTGGTGTTGCTGGCGATCGGTAATATCTTCCGCGGAGACTTCGGGATGTTCTACAATATGGTCGGCAACAACGGCCTGCTGTTCTCATCCACAGACGTAATCGACACCTTCGTCTTCCGCTCGCTGACCACATCCAATGAAATCGGGATGTCTGCGGCAGCCGGCTTCTACCAATCTCTGCTCGGCTTCGCAACCATCATGCTGGCCAACTACGCAGTACGCCGATACGACAAGGATCGCGCTCTATTCTAGGACAAGGAGGTAATGCCCGATGAGTTCAACCACTGCTAATATTCAATCACCGGAAGTACGCAGAAAGCCTGCGGGCCGGGACAAGATGGTGCTATCCATAATCGGATACGTAACCCTTACCGTACTGGCTATATTTTGTATCTTCCCGTTCATTCTGGTTATCTCTTCCTCTCTGAGCGAGGAGAGCGCGATTATTGAGAAAGGGTTCCAGATCTTCCCGACCGCCTTCTCGACAGAAGCGTACAGCCTGCTGTTCAAGTATCCGGCTGAGATGCTCAGAGCGTATGGCGTGACGATCTCCGTTACAGCCATCGGTACGATCGTCGGATTGTTCCTGACGTCAATGACAGCCTACGTGCTGTCCCGGAGAGATTTCAAATGGCGCAGCCGCTTCTCCTTCTTCTTCTTCTTCACTACATTGTTCAGCGGCGGTCTGGTTCCATGGTATCTGATGATCATCAACTATCTGCATCTGAAGGATACGCTTCTTGTACTGATTCTGCCGATGATGATGAACGTTTTCTATATTATTGTCATGAAGTCCTTCATGAGCAGCATCCCGGATGCGATTACAGAATCCGCCAAAATTGACGGAGCCGGCGATTTCCGGATCTTCATGCAGTTAATTGTACCGTTGTCCAAGCCCGCCCTGGCGACCATTGGTCTGTTCATTGCCTTGGCCTACTGGAATGACTGGTATAACGCATTGCTCTTCATCTCTAAGTCGGAGCTGATGCCGCTGCAGTACTATCTCTACAAAATGTTAGGCAACATGGATGGAATGCGTAAGGCGATGATGGCTTCCGGTGCGGTAGTCAACACGGACCTGCCAACCGAAAGTCTGAAGATGGCCATGACGATTGTGGCTACAGGGCCGATCCTGCTGGCGTATCCGTTCATCCAGAAGTATTTTGTAACAGGACTTACGATTGGTGCAGTCAAAGGATGATCACAGGGTAACCTGGTTATCAATATAAGACTTAAGCAACTATTACTTAAGGGGGAAATATCGGTCATGATGAACAAGAAAAAGAAACTTACAGTAACGCTTGCTACGATGATGGCACTAGGGACGGTCCTCAGTGCATGCGGTGGCGGCAATAATAACGCAAATACAGGAGCGGAGGCCACTAAGGCTCCAGCAACATCGGAAGGAGCAACAAATTCCGGCGCTCCGGACACCTCCAAAGAAGTGAAGCTCAAAATGATTCTGCTCGGGCCGCAGCCTGGGGATTATGATAAGGTCTTCGGAGAACTGAACACCAAGCTTAAGGAAAAAATCAATGCTACTGTAGAAACTGAATTCCTCGACTGGTCCGACTGGACCCAGAAATACCCGCTGAAATTCGCGGCGAACGAAGATTTCGATCTCGTGTATACAGCGAACTGGGCCTTCTATAACGATCAGGCGCTGAAGGGCGGATTCCTGGAACTGACGGATGATATGCTGACCAAGTATATGCCGCAGACCTGGGAAGCTATGCCGAAAGTGAACTGGGATCAGGCAAAAGTGGACGGCAAGCTGTTCATGGTTCCAAACAACAATGTTGAAGTAACCGACAAAGTGGTGCTGTACCGTGAGGATCTGCGCAAAAAGCATAACCTGCCTGAAATCAACAGTCCTGAATCGTACGCAACATACCTGAAGGCGATTGCCAAGGATGAAAAAGGGATTACTGCCTATGGAGCCAAGCCGGCAGACGGCTGGAAATTCCATGAGCTGGATCAAACGCTGCTGGAGCAGAACAACAACTTCAAAATCGTAGACAGAAGCTTGCTGCCGCTGGCATACAAGCTGGATGATGCTTCCGGCAAAGTCTTTAATATCTATGACACACCGGAATTCACTTCCCTGCTTCAATATTACAAAGACCTGGCCGATAACGGCGCATGGTCCAAGAACGTAGTCAGCAACAAAAACGATGTATGGCAGGATATTAAAGCAGGCAAGGTGTCCTCTTATGCACACAACCTGGGTACTGTAGCTGCTAACCTGGCTGAAATGCGCCGTGACAAACCGGATGTGGAGCTGGCCATTGCTGACCTTACCCCGGGCAAAAAGAAAATTGCTGCGATCTCGACGCAGAACGGGATGTCTGTGCATGCTACATCCAAGAATCCTGAGCGCGCCCTGATGCTGCTCGATTTACTGCAGAATGACAAAGAAATTCATGATTTGACGATGTACGGTATCGCCGGAAGCAACTACAATCCGGAAGGCGACAAGAAGTACACCGCCGGTCCTGCTGCCGCTAACTACACAGGCTTCTCGAACTGGGGCTGGAACTCCCCGCTGAACCGTCAGGATGCAGCTTATCCTAAGGAAGCGGACGATATGTTCAACACTTGGCAGTCCAGCATCTATCACTTCCCGCTCGAAACCTTCGTCTTCGACACTACACCAGTGAAGAACGAAGTGGCTAACATCGGCAACGTGATGCTGCGTTATTCGATTCCGCTGGAGTATGGATTGATCGATGATCTGGCTAAAGGCCAGGCAGACCTGATCAAGCAGCTGAAATCAGCAGGTCTGGATAAGGTTCAGACTGAAATGCAGAAACAGATCGATGCGTTCCTCGCAGCGCAGAAATAACAGCATAAGCTTACGGGCTGCTCCAAAGCATTAGCTTTGGGGCAGTTTTTATGAAATTATAGGTATAGGTTGTACATGAATCATACATTTCGGCAAAGGAGCAATTCTCATGAAGTATACGATTCAGGCTCATGTGTCTCCCAAGAATATCTACCCGTCTACGCTACGGCTGGGCGGAACCAGTCCTCAGGGGGATGAGCTCAGCTTCACGAATTATTATATGGAGCTGAGCGGCAAGCCCTATTTCGCAATCTGCGGCGAATTCCATTATTCCCGTTACCCTGAGGCAGATTGGGAGAGCGAGATCCGCAAGCTGAAGCTGTCGGGAATCAATGTGGTTGCGACCTATATTTTCTGGAATCATCACGAAGAGCTTGAAGGCGTCTTCGAATGGGCGGGCAACCGCAATCTCCGGCGGTTCGTGGAGCTGTGCCGGGATAATGGACTATACGTCATCCTGCGTGTGGGTCCGTTCTGTCATGGCGAGGTCCGTAACGGCGGACTGCCGGACTGGCTGTTCGGGCGTGAATTCGATGTCCGCTCGAGTGATGAGGGCTACCTGAAGTATGTGGACCGCCTGTTCCGGGAGATTGGCACTCAGGCCGACGGGCTGATGTTCAAGGATGGCGGCCCGGTGATCGGCATCCAGCTGGAGAATGAGCTGAATGCTGCGGCCGCACTCTGGGAAGAAACTGCGAAGCAGGGAGACGAATATCTCAGCGGCGGAGCAAGCGGCGAAGCGGGTTCGGAGCATATGCGTCTGCTTAAGAAGGTTGCGGTGGATTCCGGTCTGATCGCTCCGATCTACACCAGCACCGGCTGGGGAGAGGCGCCGTTCCTGGAAGATGAGGTGCTTCCGCTATATGGCGGGTATGCTTATACTCCATGGAGCATCAGTGATCCGAATCAGGTCCAGAAGCCGACGCCGGAATATGTATTCGTGAACTTCCATGATGAGCAGGCACCGGGCGGCGAATTCAATCCGCCGTACCCGCGGACGAAATACCCGTTCGCCTGCTGTGAGATGGGCGGCGGCATGCAGACCTGGTATCTGTCCCGCTTCCAGGTAGAGCCGGAGAGCGTGATTGCCATGACATTAATGAAGCTTGCCGGGGGCTGCAATTTCATCGGGTATTATATGTTCCATGGCGGAACGAATCCGGTGGGAAGAACGGGATACCTGAACGAGAGCACTACCCCGAAGCTGACCTATGACTTCCAGGCGCCGATTGGCGAATTCGGCCAGATCCGTGAGTCGAATCATCTGCTTCGTCCGCTGCATTATTTCCTGCGCCGGTTCGCAGACAGGCTGGCACCTATGGCGACTGTGCTGCCCGAGGGGGCAGAAGCAATTACGCCGGAGGATGCGCATACGCTGCGTTATGCCGTCCGCACGGACGGCAAGTCCGGGTTCCTGTTCGTCAATAACTATCAGGACCATGTGGAGATGGATGCACACGAGGAGGTTGTGTTTGCGGTAGAGCTGGGAGAGGAGACGCTGATCTTCCCGCAGCGGAGCAAGCTGACGGTGCAGCCCAAGGCTTCCTTTCTGCTGCCGTTCAACTTCGCACTGGATGGTCTCAATCTTAAGGCTGCCACAGCTCAGCCTGTAACGGCTATTGAAACGGAGGAAGCAGCCACCTACTTCTTCTCTATGCCGGAGGGTGTCAACGGTGAATTCCAGATCGATACGGCTTCTGGCATACTTGATGTGACTGTGGATGCCGGGGACGTAGCAGAGAACGGCGGCTATAATGTGCTGATTCCGCATGATCAATCTTCTATGATTGTGATCCGGCGGGACGGAGCCAGAGAAGTCCGTATCTATGCCATGAGCGCCCGTGAAGCTGTGACTCTGTGGGAGCTTGAGGAGAACGGCCAGAACCGTCAGAACCGCATAATATTCTCACCGGTTCCTCCGGTTCCGACCCCAGGCGGGATGGAATTCATCAGCCAGGGGCAGCATGCATTCACATTCCGTGAATACGCGGGCGGAACTGGGGAGGCAGCGCAGTGGAATACCGCACAGTCGGATGCAACGGTCAATGGACGACAGGATGGCTGGTTCCAGGCTTATGAGGTACAGGTTCCGCAGAAGGAAGTCGCCGTTACGATGCGCCGGATTCAGGACCACAAGGTTGTCCTCCAGTTACCTGAGGATATCCTCGAGAGCGCAGAAGAAGTACTGCTGAGCATCGACTATACAGGAAATGTGGGCTATGCCTTCGCTG
This sequence comes from Paenibacillus sp. FSL R7-0204, assembly GCF_038002225.1. Classification (NCBI taxonomy): domain Bacteria; kingdom Bacillati; phylum Bacillota; class Bacilli; order Caryophanales; family Paenibacillaceae; genus Paenibacillus; species Paenibacillus sp. FSL R7-0204. Next base: position 5,515,343 of record NZ_JBBOCA010000001.1, on the reverse strand, counting down.
CCGGACAGCTGTTCCACGACCATTTCTATAACGGCTTGCCGTGGGAAATCGGTCTGTCCCGGTTCCGGGAGGTGCTGCGCCGGGGCGAGATCGTACTGGAGACCACGCCGCGCCGCACCGGTGCTGTCAAGCTGGCCGACGATGCCGCCATGGCTGTGGAGAAGGTGTTCGAAGGCGAATCGGTTGCGGTGTTCCATAGTGTGACGGCAGAGCCGGTGTACCGGATCGGACTAACAAGATAATGCAAGAAGGAAGCACTGTCCAGGAAGCTCCGCTGGATGGTGCTTTTTTTCTGGTTCATTTGCGAGATTTTTGGGAGTGCATTAAGTTAGAATGATAACATCGATCATTTGTACTGGAGGCTGTTTGTTGAGAAAGGTAAATATCCGCAGATTGTTGGGCAGCAGTATATTTTTTGTCATTATCTTTGCTTTAGTCTTTATGATTATCTCACAGACCCAGATCGCTCAGAGTGGAGTGGAGGCGCGCAAAGGAGTCCTGGATCTGTCCTCATGGGACCTTGTGAAGCAGGGATTGGTGAAATTGGATGGTGAATGGGAGTTTTATGAAGATAAGCTGCTGAGCTCTGAGGATTTCAGGCAAGGTCTGCATGATCCGCCGGCTTACTTGGAGGTTCCTGGTACCTGGCGCGGCAAAAGTCTGGAAGGCGGTATGAGCCGAATGGGTTCAGGCACTTACCGTTTGCAGGTCTTGTTAAAGGATACCGATGATATACTTGGCTTAAAAATTAATAGCATCCGGATGTCCCACCGCCTGTTTGTTGGCGGCAGAGAGGAGGGGATCAGCGGTCTTCCTGCTCTAGATTCAGACGTCTTTCAACCCGGAAATACACCGTACTCGGTATTTTTTCATCCGAATTCCAAGAAGCTCGACATCGTGATACAAGTCTCTAACTACAACTTTGTTACCGGAGGCATTGTTAACTCCCTCACTCTTGGAGAACAAGAGAATATTTCCCGTAGAAGTATGATTCAGTTCGGTGTTGATATCGGAATCATTCTAATCCTGGCCATGTTCGGCGCCTATCACCTCAGCTTCTATTTTGTTGGGCGCAAAGAGAAGGAATATTTGCTTAGCGGATTATTCCTGCTGTTTCTAGCCTTGCAGAACTCCTTGTATGGGGAAAAGGTGTTTCAGCGTCTCCTGCCGCATGTTCCCTTTGATATTTCGTATAAGCTGCTGGATTTCAGCCAATTTCTTAGCGGGATACTGATTATTGTTTTCTTTTGTACCGTGGAGTCGCACCTGATGTCGCTACGCAGGCTGAAGCTAATTCTTACACCGTTTATAGTGTATCTTGCGATGATTGTGCTATTGCCGTATGCGGTGCATATTCGTGTGAAATATTTCTTCATACTCTATCTCTGGCTTGTTGTGTTCGCAATTGTAGGGAGAATGGTGTATTTGTATATCCGCAGGCAGAGTCAGGTGGCAGACCGAGCGGAGCTGATGCTGTTCATTGGCGGAGGCACTGCGCTGATGATCTATCTGATGAATGACAGCCTCTATTCCGAGAATGTCGTGCATAGCAATTTTATAGGAAGATGTGGAGTCATAGCATTCATTGTTCTCATTAATATTCTGCTTGCAGTAAGGTTCTCGAATGCGTACGCCAAAACAGAGGTTCTGTCCCGTAAGCTATGGACGGCGAACCAGCTTAAGGATGAATTCCTGATGAACACCTCGCATGAGATCAAGACACCGCTTCATGGAATTATGAATATGACCTCTTACTTACTGGAGAACGAGGAGGAGAATCTGCATGCAGGCCAGAAGCAGAATCTGTGGCTGATTAAGGACACCTCCACGAAGCTGTCGATGCTGATCCAGGATCTGATCGATGTCAGCCGTCTGAAGCATGGAGAGCTGCGGCTGCAGCAGACGGTGGTTGATCTTAGAGTAGCCGTGCAAATCGTCTTTGACGTCCTTCAATTCGAGTTGGCTGGAAAACAGGTGCAGCTCCTCAACCAGGTTGAAGCCGATGTTTGGGTACTCGCGGATGAGAGCAGGCTGCGGCAGGTGATGTATAATTTAATCCATAATGCAATGAAACATACGGAATACGGATCGATTCAAATTACAGCAAGTGTAGCCGGGAATGAAGTCACCATTAAGGTGGAGGACACAGGAACGGGGATAGCAGAAGAGAACTATTCTGCTATCTTTGAATATTTTGAGCAGGTGGAGAAGCTGCTGCCACAGGACGGATACACCGGGATGGGGGTGGGTCTGTATATCAGCAGGAAGCTTGTGGAACGGATGGGCGGCGTGATTCGGGTGGACTGGTCCGAGAAGGGCAAGGGAACACGAATGTTATTTACGCTTCCGAAGGTGGACCGTATTCCTGAATACCAGGAAGCCGCTGCAACTGCAGCATATATACCGCATGCGCCGGTTGATTATACAGTGTTAGATGTACTGGAGCATGACGGGCAGACGATACTGATTGTGGACGATGAAGCCTCCAACATTCATACACTGCTCCATATTCTCCGGAGGCAGGAATATAATGTGGTTTCGGCCTTCTCTGCCAAGGAAGCGTTAATCAAAATGCAGGAGTATCCGAATATCGACCTTGTTATTCTGGATATCATGATGCCCGGCACTTCAGGCATTGAGTTATGCCGGACCCTGCGCAGCCGCTATTCCATCCTTGATCTGCCGATCCTGTTCGCTACCGTCAAAGACACGCCTAAGGATATTGCCCTCGGTTTCCGGGCCGGGGCAAATGACTATGTGACCAAGCCGTTTGAGGGAGAGACATTAATTGCCCGGATTCACACGCTGCTTGCCATGAAGACATCGATACAGGAAGCGATACGCAATGAGCAGGCTTTTCATCAAGCCCAGATCAAACCGCATTTTCTGTATAATGCCATGAGCAGTATTATCTCATTTTGTTATACAGATGGAGAAAAAGCCGCTTATCTATTAACGATGCTCAGCCAATACATCCGTTTTATTCTGGATATGGACCGTTCTACACTTGTGATTCCTCTGTACCGTGAGCTGGAGCTGGTTCAAGCCTATGTGGAAATTGAACAGGCCCGTTTCGGGGAGCGCTTCGATTATATTTGTGAGGTGGATGAGGAGCTGGGGGCTGCCCTGATTCCTTCGCTCTGCATCCAGCCCTTTGTAGAGAATGCAATCCGGCATGGATTGTTCGAGAAGGAGGAGCAAGGCAGAGTGTCCGTCAAGATTCAAGCGGGTGATGGTTATATGAAGATTACTATAGAAGATAACGGTGTCGGCATACCCAATGACCTGCTATATCAGTTAACCGGACAGGGTAAGCTGGAAGGCAGTATAGCCATTCATAATATTCGCAAACGTCTGGATGCCATACCTGGAGCCAGCTTAACGATTCATTCCGGGGAAGGCAGCGGGACGCAGGTAATGATCTATTTGCCTGTTAGCCACGGAGGCTCTGATGATAGGTAGTCAAAGGTCATTACTAAGTATCCACATGAAAATTTATATAGTCACTGGTAAAGGGAGATGGACGATTTGTTCAGAGTAGTTGTTGTTGAGGATGAGAAACCCATCCTTGAGTTAATGAAGGTATTGATAGGAAGGAATCCGAATTTACAAATTGTGGGTGCGTACAGTAATCCCTTCGAAGCGCTGGGGGCGTTGCCCTCCCTTAAGCCTGATCTTGCGTTTTTGGATATTGAGATGCCCAGATTGTCGGGCTTGGAGTTGGCCCATAGAATAAATGAATGTTGTGAGCAGACACGGATTGTATTTTCTACGGCCTATAAGGAATATGCTCTGGAAGCCTTTAATGTATTTGCTTTTGATTATATTCTCAAGCCCATTACACCAGCCAGTGTTCAGCGGATTACGGATCGTCTTCTGAAGATAATGAATCAGTCTGCTGTCGTTACCCCAAAGAATAGGGTCTCCATCCGCTGCTTTGGCAGCTTCGAGGTTCGCAATTCCCAGGGCATGCTGGTTCGTTGGCCTACACGTAAGACGGAGGAACTTTTCGCCTACCTGCTGTGTTATCCCAATCAGGAGGCGGAAAAGTGGCAATTGGTAGAAGCTTTATGGCCGGAGATGGATGAGGAGCGTGCCGTACATAATTTGCATAATACAATTTATCGGCTGAAGAAGCTTTTGAAGGAACATAAACTTGGTTTGGATGTGGGGAAAACAGGACAGGGCTATCAACTGGAGACTTTTGTGACCTCGTATGATCTATTGGAGTTTCAAGGTTATGTCCCTGCTCGATCCGATGCCCAGGAAGATATATCGCATCTGGATAGCTTGTGCGCATTGTATAGAGGACATCTGTTTGAGAGGAAGGACTACCTCTGGAAGCACCGTCTAGAAGAAGAGTACAGCAAGCGATTCATGTCTATGGCTCAAAATTTAGGCAGGCTGTGTCTGGCCCGTAAGGATTGGGAAAGTGCGGAGCAGCGTTTAAGTGCGTATCTGACGTTATATCCATTCGACGAAAATATTAACCTCCTGTTGATGAAAGTATACGTATCGAGCGGCAAGCGGGAGAAAATGACTAGACATTATTCTGAATTTGAGAACCGATACTGCAAAGAGTTTGGAATTGCCCCGCCCCGCGAAATGAAAGAGCTCGTAAATGAGAATAGGGAGTGACAAGCAGTACTGAACGATATATAAAACAAGGACCGTCAACCAGATTATGGCTGACGGTTTTTTCTGCTTCCCGTACCCCATTTTGTGACCCTGTTCGACATCGTCGACTCATTTTTGAGAGAAATTTGAGAGAATATGTTTCTATAATGAAGCATAGGAGTGTGACCAAAGTCATGTTTAGAAAGGGTGGTGGCCTAATGCGGACAAAGGTAGGAGCAGTCATTTTGGCGGTTTTTGCCGTATTGCTGTTGCAGGACCGCACGTCGATCTCCCAGGCGGAGACGCCGATCCGGTACGATGCAGAGAGCATCTATTCCTATGCGGAGGAGGCGGTGCTCTATGTGCGGGCGTATCGTGAGGACGGTACGTTGAAGGATGTGGGCAGCGGCTTCCTGATTCAGCCTGACGGTACAGCGTTGACTGCGTATCATGTGGTGGTCGGCGCATCGCGGCTTGGCTGTGTAGGGAATGACGGCTCCGAGGTTACTTGCAGAATTCGGGCTCAGAATGAAGCGGCGGATACGGCGGTGCTGGAGCTGCCTGCTGCGGGCAAGGAGAGTCCTTATCCGTATTTGCCCTTGCGCACAGGGCCGGTTAAGCACGGAGTGAGAGTGTTTGCCATCGGATATCCCATGAAAGGGACGAAGATCATAACCGAAGGAATAGTGAATGCGCCTAGCGTTCCTATTAACGGGAGAGAGCGTGTTCTGGTGTCGGCAACGCTGGTCAACGGTATGTCCGGAGGGCCACTGGTTGATCAGGAGGGTTATGCAGCGGGGCTACTCTCAGGTTCTCTCCGCACGATGAGCGGCATTCATCTGGCTGTGGATGCAGAAACGCTGAAGCTGATTGTCAGTCAGGAGGGTAGCCAACGGTAATACAACGTCCGAGCTGCACATGTCTAGAGGCAGATAGCTCCGGCGATGTTTTTACATAGAAAGAGCAGCAACCAAAATTCCTACAAGAGGTGTATGCATGAACAAATGGGCGAAGAAATATTTGTCCGCCATACTGGCTACAGCAATGCTGACAGTGGGGGTGCCATGGTCAGGAGCAGAGCGGGCGGAGGCAGCGGGACGCTACGAGGATGTGAATATATACGGAACGACAATCTATAATCAGAGCACCATAGCCTCCAATCCCCAGGTACCCAATGACAACGAGTTTGATGGAGGCTCAGATGCTAGTGAGTATGACGCCTTTATGTGGTTTCAGAGATCGAAGCAGTCGCCTCTTCAAGGTGTATCCTTTTCGATGGATGATAAGGGAGACCTCTATGGTACGGATAAAGTTGATGATGACTTCGACGGGGAGATTAGAGTCTCTCAAATACCCGCGCTAAAGCAGCTTGCATTGAGCGGTCAGGGACAATTCCGTTTTTTTGTACGTAATCTATATGAATCTGATGACGATTTTGTGAGTGCCGAAATTTCGACCAGTGTGTCAGGGTACCACAAATACGGCGAGGGCGATGATGATAGGTTTAACACTGGTTGGCAAACCCTTGATCCGAATGATGTCATTAACATCAACATTGTAGTGGACGGAACCGCGACTATGGTCGGTGTTCACTTATATTTCCGCGATATTACCGCTCCAACCATCAATGACTACGTCTTCGATTCCAATGGCACGCAGCGTGACAATGCCACTATTGAAGAGAATGAGCTGCTGCTGAAATGGGGGGACAAGATGGATTTGACCTACCCGTTCAGTGAACCGCTTAAGGCGTATTCTGGCGAGGCTTCCGATCTGAACCTGCACAATCTGTTCACTAATCCGGCAGGAACAGGGCTGCCTGCAGCAGGCGATAACCAAGGTATGACGCTGCCCGCCTCAACGAACTGGACCCAATATATGAACAAGCTAAGCTATGCCTATGAGGCGGTCAATTACCAGCATACGGGGAATTTACCCATTATGAACGGCGGTGAGCTGAGTGCGCTTCCGTCAGGAATCAACTTGAACGACAAGTCACTGAAGCAGAAGATTATCGATGCCGATTTCCACGATGCTGCGGGTAACCCGCTGATTGTCAGCAATTTCGGTCAGAGGGCCTCTGATTCAGCAGGGGATTCCTTCATTCGCGGCAAGGCGGTTAATCCGTTCGATGCAACGATCGATCCAGGCAACGCGAACGATGGCTTCCGGCTGATCGTTGACGCAGTACCGCCGAAATACAGCTTCGTTGCCAACGGCATTCAGCCTGATATTGTCACAGGAAGCACGCTGAACAAAGGCGATACTCTGGATTTCAAGGTGCAATTGACGGAGGAGACTATCGCGAGGAAGGGGCTGTCGGCTGACGGGTTGTTCCTGTACTTCAACAATGGTATGAAGGCCTATTATGTGAAGGGCGAAAATTCATCGCTATGGACCTTCCGTGCGACCGTAACGGAGGACGATCTGGATGTGGCGCTGCTAAAAGTTATAGCTCTAACCCATTCGTCCAGGGCCGGCGATACGCCTGCTTACGGGGACAAGGGTGTGATTCAGGATTACGCCGGAAATCTGCTCTTGGACCCGGTCAATACCAGTAAGTCGGCGAACCCTGCACCTACAGACCCTTCCAAGCAGGTGCCCAACACCAAGATTGACTGGGCTAAGCTGTCCATCGATAACACGGACCCGAATTTCAGCTATGTCTACGATGTCACGGGTGCAACGGATCGAGTGTGGGCTAAATCAGGCAGAATTACGATTGATGCCCAAGATCCCGGAGTGGTTGCTCCGGCGCTTGATCCAGACGAGGCTGGACAAACCCGCCCAAGCCGCGGCATCTACCGGCCACTGAACATGACCGGCAGTTCAGTAGATTCCTCCGGACTAGGCCTAGTCTATTATTACTGGAGCCAGAGCCCGAACGATCCGCTGGACGGGAAGGAAGCCGACGCGTTCGCGGCGGTCAAGCGCTATTCTCTGACAGGGCAACAGCCCCGGGAAGGCTTATATCCCGGTGAGCTGGGGGAGTTCAATCTGATGGTGGCCAATAACAGCACCAATCTATTATCGCCTCCCGCCCAGGCGACCACTGCAGAGGGTAGCGGCACCTGGTATCTGCATACCTGGGCAGCTGATATGACCTGGGATACAGCCCGGGAGCTGATGCAATATGGGAAAATGAAAACATACAAAACCAGCTATGCCAGCATTTATAACGGTTGGATCAATGAGTATAAGGCCAGTCATAAGGATGCATCCGATGCAGATGCCGAAATCTATGCCGATGGTAAATCTCTCGAAGCAGTAGGCGATTATAGTGATCTGTCACTGTGGACAGAGGCAGACTTCAAGCATGACGATTCCAATTGGATTTACGATAAGACGGCCATGCAGCTAGACAATACGGCACCAGTTCTTGGAGCATCCATCTCCGGCATCAACCATACGGCGGAGGTTAAAGCCATAGTGGAAGCTTCGGATGAGCACAGCGGTATTGACCCGGATTCGCTGCAATTTCAGTGGGTCAAGACCGGGCTGTCACCTAGCGAGCTGGACTGGCGGGCTATGCCTGCTGATCGGATGGTAACAACTTTGAACAATGTAATTGAAGATGGAGAGTATATTCTGTACCTGAGAACCTGCGACCGTGCAGGGAATAAGGCACAATATCAGATGAGTGAGCCAGCCGTGGTCGACTCTACGAATAAGGTCAGTATCGCCTTCGCTCCTGAAGCTTCGGAAGCCTATATCCAGAGCCGTGACATTGAGGTTACCGTCAGTGGAACGAATGTTGAGGAGCTGCAGTACGCTTTCAGCCCTTCTGCAGCCCGTCCAGCGGATAACCTCTATCAGACAATGGAGGTTGCCGACAAGGACGAAAGTGTTACGGAATCTGTCTACAGCAGTGTTGTGACAGCAGTTTACGGCCTGAATGGAGAGCAGTACCTGCATGTTAAGGTCAAGGAGGAAATGACTGGCCGCTATTATGAATACAGTTCGTTGTACCGGTTTGACAATGCTGCTCCGGAAGTGACATTCAGTCTGAACGGTGTAAGCTATCCTCGTTCTGCCTATAAGGTGCTTGTCACGGCAACGGATCAATATGCCGCGTCCGGCATGTTTGTCCAGTACCAGTGGATACCTGAGAATGCCGCTCCGCCGGATGAGTCCTCCTCCGGCTGGAGCCCGCTTCCAGATGACGGTAAGGCCGTCATTGACAGCGGTCAGCTGGCCCCGGGCACATCGGCAGGTTTTGTCCTGTATGTACTTGCCAGGGACGGACTCCGCAATGAGGCTGTTACCCACACCGGAGTCTTCCGTTTGTTCAAGGCGGATACCTCGCCTGTAGAGGTATTGCAATCCGATCTGATTGCCTTTCAGAGCACCGCGGGCGGAGGAGGCAAGGCAACCTTACAGCTGGATCTGAAGAGTGTATCCAAGGACGGATTTGAATATTCCGTCTCCAGTGACAATGGTGCTACCTGGAGTGTGTGGAGGCCGTACACGAACTTTGTGCAGGTTAACGTGACGCAGGCCGATCCAGGGGAGCTGCAGCTGAAGGCGAAATTCCGTTCCCCTTCAGGAGTGGAGAGCAGTCCGGTAGCCATTGATACTAGCCCTTACGATGCGGCGGCTGATCCGCTGCATGCTCTGGCTTCTTACAGTACGTTCAAGCCCACCAAGAGCGGTGGTGTTTCGCTTAGCATCTCCGTAGCTACAGGCGTTAAAGTCACACCTGCAGCGGATAATCCGGCGCTTGCGGAACGGGTAAAGGGCAATCATTTCACCATTACACAGAATGGCCTCTACACCTTTGATCTGGTAGACCTGAGTGACCCGGAGCGCACTGCGGAGCTCTTGGCTGTAGTGAGCAACATCGACTCAACCCCGCCGGAGGGAGTCGTTGAGTACAATATCACCGGTCCAACCAGGGGGAATGTTACCGCCAAGCTTATTGCTTCTGAGCCGGTTCGCATCGTGAACAATGGCGGAAGAGACAACTACATTTTCAAAGATAATGGTTCATTTACTTTCGAAATTGAGGATGAAGCGGGGAACATGGGCTCTGTTGTGGCAAGTGTGTCCAACATTGACAGAACTCCGCCGGAGGTTTCGCTGATCAAGACCTATGCCTATGGGCTGAACAGTTCCAAGTTCTTCAAGACCCTGCTGGATAATCAAGGAAATGTTGTGCTGGCTGCGGGCGTTGTGCTGTCGGCACAGACAAGCTCCCCGGAAAGGGAGAGCTTCCAGGTAGTGCAGGGTAAGAATCCGGCGGTCCTGCTCCAGAACGGTACCTTCCGGATCGTCGTGCAGGACCCGCAGGGAAATACTGCGGCTCTGGAGGACAATATCACCCACATTGCTGCTGCTCTGGATCAGCCTGCGATCACCATGGAATATGTCGACGAGAACGGGCAGCCGCTGGATTCAAGCAAACGGGTTGTCATTGGCGGCAAGACCTATGCCAAAGGTGCGGTGAAAGTGACGCTACGCGGGCATATCGATGAGCCTAACCAGATGTTCATAGGTGCTGTACCAGTGATTCAGGGGAATGGCTATGCCAACAAGATCAGCGGTGTAGACGGCAACTATTCCTATTCAGCCATCTATCATGCCAACGGCAGCACCAGAACGGTGCTGAGCGATCTACTGGGCCGTACCGTTCTTTCCTCCATTCAGGTGGATGGGCTGGATAACACAGCACCGGAGATCACGCTGAAGCGCGCGGTGACCACTGTACTCCAAGGTCAGAAGGATTTTGATCCGCTGCGGGATCTTGGCGGCTACACCGCCCGGGATAACGTATCTGCCGAAGGAAGCCTGAAGGTTACGGTTAGCAAGCTAGATCTGACCCGGTCAGGCAAGCAGACAGTTACTTACACCGTAACGGATCAGGTGGGCAATAAGGCGAGCATCACACAGCAGGTTGTGGTTATGGATGCTAACGGGCTGCTAATTACGGGAAATGGACAAGTGCTGTCCTCCAGCCTGGCGGAAACCGTGTTGTTTGACACTAACCGGATTACCTTCAGTGTGCTCGGCTATGACAAGATGAGCGTGAACGGGAAAAAGCTTGTCAATGAGCAGGCGACATACACTCTTCTGTACCACTCCGGACTGTACCGGGAGGGGCAGATGAAATATATTGCCGAGGAGATTCCGCTTAAAGAGCTGACGGCGAATCAATACCAGGTCGTCTTCCCGAAGACAGGCTGGTATACGATTATCGTCAGAAGCCAGGAGAGAGAACGGGAGATCGTTACCTTCTTTATCGGCGGTTTGGAATCATAAGCAATTAAATTCCAAGAATGAAGGAGTCAAGATTGATGAGAGGATTAAAGCAGGCGATCACAGTACTACTGGTAGTGCTCCTCGCCTTTGGTTCACCTGTCTCGGCGTTAGCAGAAGACATCGGCAAACCAGATACAACGGTTCTGAGCAATGGCCTTGTCAAGATAACGGTCAATAATGATACAGGTCGGTTTGCCATCCGCACAGTAGACGGCCAGCCGGTCCGCAAGAAGGATCAGAATATTAATATGATGTTCAAGGGGGATGACCCGGAGACCTCCTTCACGACCTTCCGGATTGACGGAACGGATTATATCTTCGGCAATCCTTACAAGTTCGCTGCAGATTTCTTTTCTGAGATCAGTCCCCCCCATATTGTGCAGAACACAGATGGAACCAAGCAGATCGAAACGGTATGGACGATTAAGGGCATTCAGATCAAACAAATTATTAAGCTGTATATGAACACATCGGACCTCATGAATGCCGGTAATGTGAATGTAAGCTATGTGGTTGTCAATCACACGGACGCCACAGTAGAGGTCGGTTCCCGGATTTTGCTGGATACAATGGTGGGCAGCAACGACGGACCAGCCTTTCAAGTGGGCAAGGTCTACAAAACGCCTCTGCAGGTAGAGCGGAGACTGGTAGACGCGGATAAGCTTCCTTCAAGCATTGGCGAAGACGAGAAAGCACTCTATACGCTGCCGGCTTATTGGGTCATGAAGGACAAATATGACAGCACCGACCCACTGGCAACCCATGCAGTGGCCTACGGATTTAACAATTTCTCTGAGAACGATATGAATATCGTGGATGAAATGGTAGTGGGTCACTGGAGCAAAATGGCTAACAGCAAATGGGATTATGAGATTAATCCCAATCTGGATTTCACGACGGACACGAACGATTACGGTACGGCAGATTCAGCGGTTGCTTTGTATTGGAACCCTGACGCCATCAAGGCAGGTGCTGAGCACAGCTATGAAACGGTATACGGCCTTGGGGAAATTGTGCAGCCGGACAAGGCATTCTCTATCCGTTATATTGATCCGGTGAACCAGCTTGCGACGCTGGAGGACAGCAGCGGCTACGAGAACGAAGGTATCTTTGATATCACTGCCGAAGTGGAAAATCTCGAAGCCTTCAATACGGAGCAGTCGAGTATCAATGTCAGTCTGCAGCTTGATAATTCACTCAAATTTGTTGAGTTGGATACGAATGGCAAGATCAAGCGGGATGCGAACGGGAAGATCATGACCAGAACCGGCAATTCCCAGAGTGCCATTTTCCGCAAGGAAGCAACACCGGCGGAGGCCGAGCAAGGCATACAGCCAAAGTTCAAGCCTGGAGAGACGGTTACGGCCTCCTTCAAGGTTATTGCCACGGGACGGGCCTGGCCGACAACGCCGGAATACCTGCTGAGTGTCAGCAGTCCGGAGACGGAAGCCAAGGTAGAGAGCATCCAGGATGAAACGGTCAAGGCGCAGTATAAGTCGAGCAAGGCTAATTTTGTCCTGCTCCCGCCTGTCGGCACAGCTACACCAACCTATGTGTATGCGATGTCGCCGCAAGAGGTATATACCTCAGATGTAAAGTATATTACCCTGAGCTTGTCCAACATTGAAGCGTACAATACCGGGAATGAGACGACGGCTCCCAACTTCGATCTCTATCTCAAAGAAATCGCCACTGGCAACCGCTACAAGGTTCCGGTTAAGCAGTCGGTTATTCTCCAGCCTGCAAATGACGGGCTGGCAGGAGATATGCGAATCACTTACCGTACCGGTGAATTAGTGGATAGAGACGGCAACATCCTCAAGGATGATGCAGGTAAGGAACAGAAGGACCTGGGACCTGATCTGCCACTGGGTGAATATCAGGCCGAGATCGACTATAAGGACTCTGCGGATACGGCCGGTCTGTATGATCTGACCACGACTCAGCGGTTTGTGGTGAGTGACAATGAGGAGGCTCGGATTAAAAAGGCGAGTATTCTGGCTGTCGTCAAGCGAACATTTGACCTGACGACTCCGTATGACAACAGCAACAAGAGTGAGCTGGAGGAAGCTTATAAAGAAGCGTTCCCCGGATACACATTCCCTGGACAGGCTGAATATGCAGGGATGAAGACGGCCTTTGCTACTGCCATGAATGCCATGGTCCTAAGCGCTAAAGTGACAGATCCTGAATTCGGCGGGGAGTATCTGGCCCAGGCGGAAGAGACTCCTGCTTACCATTTGGAGGCCTTCGAGAGTGAAGAGGATCTGAAGGCATTCAAGGAGAGTCTTGCAGAAGAGGAGAGCGGTACGGGCAGTGATGAGGAGGAAGCGCCAGGTGATGAGGTGCTGCTGGAAATACGTGGGATGATTAACCAGATCGGCAGAGGGGAAGACGCCGAGTATGTGGTGGATACGAAGAGCGAGCCTGCCATTATCAACAATGCAGTGGCTTACGAAGGCAAGGATATGGTATTTGCAAAAGGCAAGCTCGATGTACTGAGCATTAAACAGGCGATTGACACAGACAGTACACCCTTCTTCGATACTTTGAGCGTTAAAGGTGAAGGTACGCTGAGTGTCGCGGGCAGCGGCTTCGTCTTCTTCAAAGGGGAATGGACGCTTGATTTCTTTAACGGCTTCAGCAAGTCTCTGACCCCATCCGAAGAGGACCAGGATAGCGGAGATGATGAAGGAGAAGCAGATGAGGAAGACGCTCAGAAGAAAGAAGATGAGGGCGGAGGAGCGGAAGACGACTCGCTTAACGGTGCTCTTACCTGGGCAACCGGTACGCTCGGCGAGCGGCTGAATCCGCTGCGGCAGCTGATGATTCCGGATGTATACTTCAACCGGCAAAGCCTGTTCGCGGCTCCGAGCTTCTCCGTTAACGGCTTCGCCATGAAGTTCAATGATTATATCCTGCGCCCTGGAGGCATTTCGTTTAGCGGCGATATTAATTTGAAGCTTCTGGATTCGGAGATCAAGAATGTTATTTTTAACGATAAAGGTTTTGTAGGCATTGATACGAGCCTGAAATTCGATCTGAACGAGGATATCGGACTGATCTCCAAATCGGAAGAGGGAGATGAGGAAGAGGGCGATAAGCCATCCGGGGAGATTACGATCGTCCATTATGTTCAGGAAGCCCAGGGTGTGTCCAATACGTACGGCCTGAAGTTCGATGCGACCGTTAGCAGCGTAGGTGTTGGCGTTGAGCTTGCCTTCAAGCAGGTGGCGGATAAACGGATTCTACCTGATACCATCGGCTTCAAGGCGGAACTGGGCGATCCGGGCGTTCTAATTACAGGCGCAACCTATCTGACCGGCATACGTGGGGCCATCCGTGAGCTGGCGGATACGATTGCCGGAGAAGGCGATGTGCCGCTGACGCTTGAGGCCGGTGCGGATATCACTTTCGGTGTACAGCCGGCCACCTTCTACGGCAGTATAGACATGACGCTTAAGAAGTCAGGAATCAAGCTGGTCGGCAAAATGGACTACAGCGCTTCACCTGAATCAGAGAAGCTGGCTATGCTGACCGAAGCCAAGATCGCAGCCCAGTGGATGACGCCGTGGTTCGTCAGCGCCTCCGCAACGGTAGACGTTCTTGGCTGGGATGTGATTATCGGCAAAGCCTCACTATTCGTGGGGGAGAATCTGATCAAGAACCGGATTGACTTTGAAGGCTTCGTAGGGGCGAAGCTACAGATTCCATCTGATGTGCCCATGGTTGGAGGAATGCCGCTTGCCGGTGTATCACTGGGTGTCAACAATGACAAAATGTGGGGAAGCTTCGCTATACTCTTCATCAGTCTAGGTGTAACTTATTATTTTGACGGCGATATTGAATTCGGCACCTCCGGTGAGAAGCTTCCGGACGGATTACTCTACTTGCAGGTTCAGGACCCGGAAACCGGACCTAAGCTGGTCGTATTCGGCCAGGGAGCAGAGGCCGTAGCTACGTCATGGGTAACGAAGGAAAATATGCAGCATGAGATAGAGTATCATAGTGTCGCTGATGGCGTGAGTCTTCTTGACAACGGAACACTGGATGTGGGTATCGGCGGCATCAAGGTAACCGACGATGGTAAGCTTCACGAAATTCCGATGTCGGCAGTAAGCGGCAACGCCATTCTGGAAGTACAGTATTACGGTAATTCTATGCCGCAGCTTGTACTGAAGGATAATAACAGCCGCGATTATAAGATCGTGTTCGACGAGCGCAAAGCGAATGATCCGAACGCTAATACATTTACACAGGAAATTGCAGGGCAGAACGAAACGGTCCGTAAAGCCTATATTGCCATTCCTGCCAGCCGGGCCGGCAGCGGGACGTGGAAGCTGTACGTGGATCAGACGGTAGACACGCGGTTGTTCAATATCCCCGAGGTGTCCAAGCTGGATGAGGTCAAACTGGATCAGGACAGTGCAGACGCGAATGCCTTCACCGCTTCCTGGAAGGTATCCAGTGCCAAGCCGGACGATACGATCAACCTATATTTGACGAAGGATGCAGTGCTGCCTCCCGTATCCTCGGACGGAGCGATTACAGCGCCAGGAGATGCCGGCGTGCTGATTGCTAAGGATCTGAAGGTAGATCAAGGAGGCGGGACATCCGGCGGCTTCACTTCGGGCAGCACACGGATTGACGCTACTCAAGTCTCGTTACTTGGAGCAACCGAAGATATCAGAGGCCTGATGGCCCAGGGAGATTATTATCTGCGGGCAGAACTTCATTCGTCGACCAGCTTTGGTACGAAGACGAGCGCTGACAAGTTCAGACTGGTCGACCCGCTTGCTCCTGCCGAGTCTACTGACGTAGAAATTAAACCGGCGGGTAACGGATATTTCGAGTTGTCCTTCAAGCCAGCGGCGAAGAAGCCGGGACAGACCGGTTATGAGCATAGCTACAGCATAGAGGTACTTCAGCAGCAGGACGGACGGCTTACAGAGTATGAGAATTTCAGCTCCCTTCTGTTCACTGAGAAGGAGTTACAGCCGTACTGGAATGAGCAGAGCGGTAAATACGAGGGGATCCGGCTTGGCGGCTGGACGCCAACCTCTAAGACTAGCCAGGTGGATCATTCCAGCCTGGAGGGCAAGGCGGTCGCCGATGATTCGCTTAAGTACAAGGGGCTGAAGGCTGGAGAGAAGTATACAGTTGGCGTATCTGCGGCTGTAAAGCCGGACAAGGCTGCAGACAAGAATGAGAATCTGCATTATGCCAAGCGGACGGATACGGTAAACACGCTGCTCCCGGTTCCGGCCAAGCCTGTCTTGTCTATTCAGGGCTCTGGTTCAACCCGGCTGGGAACGGCAACCGCCGCTTATGCAGAGGTGCTAAGCAGCGACAAGAAACAGACCGTTAAATTAAGTTCCAACCAGCAGAATGTGGAGGTAGAGGCGAGCTATGACGGCAAGTCGCTCGGCACAGTAGAGCTTGCAGACGGCAGTGCCGGAGCGCTGGACTTCTCGACCTTTACTACAGATGGCACTTATGCTGTGGAACTACGGACGAGAAACAAGACGACCGGTGATTTCTCGATTACGATGCTGTATTTGACCGTAGACACTATCGATCCGGTTCTGTACATTGATACTCCGCTTCCAGGAACACGAACAGCAGGCGGGAAGATCAGAGTCTCCGGACAGACAAGCAATGATGCTGCGCTGAAGGTGAACGGACAGCCTGTGTCAGTAGGCACAAACGGACGGTTTGACGGTGAGGTAACCATCACTGGAAGCGAACCAACGCTGGATTTATCCTTTGAGGCTGTGGACCGCGCAGGCAACAGTAACAGTGCCTCAGTCGTCCTGACCAATGGCGTATATCAGGTGCCGGTCGGGTTGGTTATTCGGAAAGTGACAAATCTTGGGGTTAAAGATAGCCGGCAGCTGGAAGCCTTCCTGAGAGTGCCTGACGGCAAGGATGCTAACAGCAAGGCACAGTACAAGGAAGTGCCTGTTGAGGGCAGTGATTTGGAGAAGCTGACCTACTCCCTGTATACAGGAGAAGCTGCCGAAGTATCCGGGGACGGCAGGGTCAAGGGACTGGCCGAAGGCTCAGCGATTGTAGCCGCAGACTATAAGCTGTCGGACAGCACTTCGCTTCAAGGAATGACCGTAATCAATGTAGTAACCGAGATCAAGGCTTATACCTCGGCTGTCACCGGGAAAGCAACATCCACGAAAGTCAATGTGTTGGCGGCAGGAGATATGAGCGACGCCAAGCTGGTCTACAAGGTATATCCTGCGGCAGACACTGCTTTGGCTGCTCCACGCTACAAAGATGATGTAAGCAGCTGGACACTTCTTCCTGAGGATGGTGTGATTCCCGTGATCAACGGTGACCGTATAGCTGTTGCCAAGCTCCCGGACGGCGGTAAGCAGGCCCTGGCGGTCTCTGCCTTAATGCCGGCGGTGCTGTGGTCAGATAGTGGCAGCGGAACTGGCGGTGGCGGAAGTGCCGGCGGTGGTGGCGGCGCAGGCGGTGGAAGTGCGGCCAGCGGCGGTATCGAAAGCGGCAGTAATTCCGGCGTTCTCGTAGGAGGCACTTCAGTTCAGGCCGAAAAACGGGATAACCGTCTGTTTGCCAGAATCACAGACAATAGTGACAGCTCATCGAAGACGCTGCTGATTGAAGGCAAAGATGAAGCGGTCAGCGGATATGAATTCGCTATGGATCGCCAAATGCTGGCACAGGCGGCGAAGCGCGGGCAATGGATACGGATGGTTCTGCCTTTTGCAGAGTTGTCCTTCCCTTCCGGTGCGGCGTTAACAACCGGCGAAGATCTGAAGATTGCCATCGACAAGAACAGCAGCAGCCAGAAGACCGAGTTGGCGAAAATCGCCAAGACATTGAACGCTAAGCTGCTGGGCGACGGTGAGGGTGTCACCCTTGACATTCAGGAGACAGGTATTTACAAGAACCGTTCGGTTGCAGCGAAGGTAGCTTTGCCAGAGACGATAGCGGCAAAAGACATTACAGCAGTAGTGCTGCGTGACAGCAAGGGCAGCTGGACTACGGTGCCTTGGTCCCTGGATATTATCAGCAACAAGGTATTTGTTACTCTGACCTTAACCGGGAACGGAAGTATTGGCTTTATCAGCAAGCATCCTGCCTTCACTGACGTGAGCGACTCCCACTGGGCTAAGGAGGCCGTTCAGGATGCGGCCGCAAAGCTGTTCATGCAGGGCCGCTCTGTGGACCGGTTTGAGCCAAACAGCAGAATTACCCGTGCAGAGTATCCTGCAGTATTACTTCGGGTGCTTGGGCTAATGAACCAGCAGGAGCAGGTTGCTTTTGCTGATGTGAAGGCGGATAGCTGGTATAGCCGGGCTTTATCCATTGCCGTCAAGAACGGGCTGGTTACCGGCTTCGCGGATGGGACGTTCCACCCGAATGAGGAGATTTCCCGTCTGTCGGCCATGGTCATAGCCGGCCGGGCCGTGAAGCTGCTTGGGCTGAACGAGCAGATCACGAAGGCGGAGGCTGATGCTATTCTGGCGAAGTTCAAGGATGCGGATGCTATTCCGGATTGGGCAAGAGCTGCAGTTGCCCTATGTGTCAAGCAGAACCTGATCTCAGGACAGGACAGTTTCCTTCTTCCAGGCGGCGAGCTTACCCGTGCCCAGGCCGCGGCTATTGCAATCAGACTGAGTGATCTGGTGCCCGTAGGCAATCCGTAAGGAGTGCGGGAGAGGCAATACTATTCAGAGAGCAGGAAGGTGACCTATGTTATTCTCAAAAAAATGGATCAAGCTGTTATGCTGTGCGCTGCTGCTGATTCCCCTGCTGCCTGCCGGGAAACCGGCGGAGGCCAGCGGCGGAAGCTGGAGCGACCATGCAGATACAAGTTGGTATGAAACCAATTATTCTACGTATATCATCGATTCCGCGGCCAAGCTGGCGGGAGTTGCCAAGCTGGTCAATGACGGAACTACCGATTTCAAAGGCAAAACACTGCAAATTGCAGTCTCCAGTCCCCTGTCACTTGCTGACTACGAGTGGATGCCAATTGGCACCGGAGAGCATCCATTCAGAGGAATTCTTATCGGTCAGGCCGGGCATAGCCCGGAGCTGACGGGTCTGAGAGTTACGGACAGTGTGTATGGAGGGCTGGTTGGCCGTATGAGCGGAGCCACAGTCGGCCGGTTTACGCTGTCGGGCAGCATTCAGACTACGGTCTCCGGCGATGTAGCTGTAGGTGGAGTCGCTGGTTATATGGATGAAGACAGCATGATCCTGGACGTGACCAGCGAAGTTTCTATTCAGGTCGCAGGAACAGTCACCGGGAATGTGTATGCCGGTGGAATCGTCGGCAGCGGCTCGGGGATGCTGTCTAATGTAGCCAATCACGGCAGTATCGCGCTCAGCGGTGCGCATTGGGGCATGGCTGGAGGCGTTGCGGCTGTAACCAACGGCAGTCTGACGCTGAAGAAGAGCGAGAACACCGGTCCGATAAGCGTCACCGGAAGTGTATACCAAGCTGATGCAGGCGGGATCGTCGGCTTGGCGTCCGCGCCGCTGCTCATGGCTGACGAAGAGACCTTCATGCGCAACAGCGGACGGATTATGCTAACAGATATAGGGAGCGGTTCAGCCGGCGGGATTATGGGCCGGGTGGGGGCGGATGCCTTCGTCACCTTCTCCACACAGACCTCGAACTCTGGAGAGATTCTCGTGAATTCCAGAGCCGCGACTGCGGGTGTAGCAGCTGGCGGTTTGGTTGGTGCATACGAGAATTCCGGGGGCCTGAACGTATCTATCCCCTTTGTGCAGACTGCACCTGCCATAACCAATAAGGCAGGCCAGCGGACATACACCGGCAGTATTGTCGGCAGTGTGGCTGGCGATTTCACCTGGGGGAACAGCATACTTAACAATACGCCTGTAACTTCCGTCGGCTCGTCGGAGGTATACACCGGAGCCATAGCCGGCAAGGTGGAAGGGAGCACTGCATTCCAGGCAGGCGCCAGGAATCAGGCGGCGATTCAGGTCGAAGCTTCAGGCAACGGGGTGTATACAGGAGGATTGGTAGGCTTCGCAGGCCATCGCCTTCTGTTCCACAGCAATACAGCTGAAGCATATGGCAATACCGGACATATAACTGTAACGGGCACGGCCTCCGATGTGCACACCGGAGGGATTATTGGTAACCGTAACTATCATAAGGCGGCGGGCAATGTCTACAGCGAAGGAGATATTGAGGTTACAGCAGCCAGCAGAATGTATACCGGCGGTTTTGTCGGAAAAGCGTTGGATGGTGACTCGGGAATAGCTGGTGAATCCTATGGCGGTAACATTACTGTGGATTCCATAGTCCCCGGCGCCGACAGTCAGGTGTATACCGGCGGCATTGTAGGATACTACGGGCTGGGTGGTGTAATCGAAAGTACTGTATTCACCGGCGGGATTAAGGCGGCCGGAGGCGCGGGTGTATATACCGGCGGTGTGGCCGGGTATATGACGGGCGGTGGTGTGATCGCTGGTGCGGCAGTGGGCGGCACGGCGAAGGCTCCGGCTCTGATCCAGTCGAGCGGCAATGCCGGCGGCGTGGCCGGATATGCGGACAGCAGCATTCAGTCCGCAGCAGTTAAGTATACAGAGGTCAGCATCTCAGGAGCTGGAGGGTCAGCGGGCGGTATCGCGGGCACGGCTCTCGGACGGATCACGGATGCGCACATAGGCGATGCCAATTCGCAAGATACTGACAGTCTGCGTATCATCACGGCAGCAGCCGATTCTGCGGCGGGTGGAATCGTTGGCGATGGCCGGGGTACTTTAGTGATGGGTACAGCAGCAGTCAACAGAATCAGCCTGTCCGCAGATTCGCATGCCCTCCGCTCCAGACTAGGCGGACTGGCGGGTAAGATTTCTTCACAAGCCACGGCAAGTGTGCATGGAGTACCCATTGTCGTCCGGAATATAAAGATTGCTTCAGCTGCTGCAAGCAATGTAATCGGAGGTGTAATGGGCGAGGGCGGCATGGAGCTTGATTCCGATGCCTTGCAGGCGGTATCCGGGATTTCAATCCATGCTCAGGGGGATCATTCGGACCTGGGCGGGATTGTCGGCAGCAACAGCGGCCGGCTGGCAGGAATAACTGCGATGGACCTAACTATCACGGCCAGCGGCAATTCCAGCCGGATAGGCGGCGTGGCTGGATTTACATCGGCTGCCATCATTAACCCTGTTGTTGCTCCGGGGATCGGCCAATTGCGGCTGTCCGCAGAAGGCACAGACACCGCTGTGGGCGGAGTTGCCGGAGCAACCGGCGCGGGGGCCAATGTGAGCGGGAATGGAACAGACAGTAATGTATCGGGTCTGAGCGTTACCACTGCGAAATCTGCCAGCGGTTCACGGATAGGCGGAATTGTGGGCGATGGTAATGCTTCCCCGGTTCGTCGGGTGGTTGTGGAGAGTCCGGTGCTGAATGCACGGGGTGATGGCAGCAGGATCGGTGGTCTGGTCGGCCAGATTACCGGCGGTGAAATTGAACAATCCGTTGTCAGGGGGGTTCTCCCGGACTATGCCGTGCTGAATGTGTCCGGCAGCGGGGTTCAGG
This sequence comes from Paenibacillus sp. FSL R7-0204, assembly GCF_038002225.1. Taxonomy (NCBI): domain Bacteria; kingdom Bacillati; phylum Bacillota; class Bacilli; order Caryophanales; family Paenibacillaceae; genus Paenibacillus; species Paenibacillus sp. FSL R7-0204. The sequence goes on along the minus strand of NZ_JBBOCA010000001.1, from coordinate 5,493,901 downwards.
CCGGGGGCTTGGCCGGACGGGCTGAGAATTCTGTTCTCACCGGCGGCGGCGCGGCGGCTCCAGCGGCTGAGAATCTTCTTCTGACCGGGACGGAAACGGCAACCGGGCTGTATGCAGGCGGCATTGTTGGATACAACATCGCGAGTTCGATTGGGCAGGTGTCGGGTTCTACTGTCAAGCTTACTTTAAAAGGAGCCGGAACAACCACAGGCGGAGTTGCCGGCTATAATCGTGGCGTTGCCGGTTATAATGACCCGGGAGCTTCCAGAGTGCTCAAGGATAACCTGATGAGTGCTCTGTCGATGGTGCTGTCGTCTTCAGCCTCTTCCTCAATTACGGGTGGCTTGGTCGGCTTGAATGATGTCAGAAGCGATGAAGATCCTGCAGTGGCTGCTGCTTCTTCAATCAGCTCCATTCAAAGCAGCAAGCTGAGCGGGAGCATCACGGTACATGGAGCTTCTTCAGTGACGGGGGGGCTCGTCGGCGAGAACCGGGGCTTCATAGCCAAGAACAGCTTGGGTAGTCAGCTTCCCGTTCTATCTGACGGCGGCAACGGTCTGATTGGTGGTCTGGCCGGCAGAAATACCGGAACGATCTATTACATGTCTTCCAATGCGGTTCTTTCTTCCGGCGGCATATCTAGTGTTACCGGAGGACTGATCGGAGAGAACACTGGCCGGGTCGTCTCCTCCTATTTCGAAACTGATCTGAATAGCGTTCTTGCCGGTACAGCGGGCAGCTACGCCCTTCTGGGCGGTCTGATCGGCAGAAACAGCGGAAGCGTGGAGAAGAGCTTTACCATGTCTAAAGTAACGGGCAACGGGGCCTATATATATGTAGGCGGTCTGATCGGCGAACATTCGGGTTCCATCGTCGATTCATACGCGGGCAAGGATGTGTCGGCCAGCGGAAAGGGCTCGTACAGCGGTGGTCTGATCGGACGGATAACAACAGGAACGGTAGCAAGCAGCTACTCTGCCGGACGAATCACCGGAGACAAAGGCGCGTATCCCGGGGGCTTTGCAGGCTACTACGCCAGCACCAACAAGAAGCTCATTCAGGATACCTACTATGTTAAGGATGAGAGCTTGTCGATCAACAGGGGAGTCTTAGATTTTGGCGGCGGTACCTTCAATGAATTGAACAATTATGCCCGTCTAAGTCCGATTCTTTCTTCGGCGCTTGCTAACCGTACAGCATTTCCTGCTCTATCCGGCTGGACATTCGGCAGTTCACCGTGGCGGTATAGCTTAACTGGTGCAAATTACAAGTACCCGGAGCTGAGCCTGAGCGCTGACGCAGACGATGAAGGAAATGATTCTACCAGCATGAATTTGAACTGGTATACTCAGAATCCTGATGCACTGCGGTTTACCATCAAGACGGGAGATGAGCTGGCGGGACTGGCGGCGATTGTAAACGGTAAGGCAGCAGCAGTCGAAACGTTCAATTTCATCGGCAGAACGATAAACGTGGTGGGACCTGTTAGCATTAGAGCCTCGCGGTGGACGCCTATCGGGGCGGATGTCAACCATGCTTTTGAAGGAACGTTTAACGGCAATCATAACTTAATTAGTGATTTCAAGGTTACCAAAGGAGATTATGCTGGATTATTCGGCGTCATCGGCAGCGAAGCTGTTGTCCGGCAAGTCTCAGTAGCCCCCCTTTCAATAACCGGCAGCAGCTATGCTGGAGCTTTGGCGGGACTCAATCTCGGTAAAGTCGAACAGGCGGAGGGAAGCCTGTTAGGCGGCGCGGAGATTAACGGTGGGACGGCAGCCGGAGGTCTTATTGGAGGCAATGAAGGTCAGGTCTCCGGTTTGTCGATGACGGTCAGTGGAGGAAGCAAGGTGTCCAGTGCCGAGAGCGGCGCATATGTTGGCGGACTGATCGGCGATAACCTCTCCAGCTTGGACGACAGCAGCCTGAAATTGGCGGCAGGAAACATTGAAGCAACAGGCGACAATGCGGCTGTGGGCGGTCTGGCAGGGCGAATGAATGGTAACCTGGCCACACTATCCCTTCTCGTACAGGATGGCGGGGGAATCATGGCGATAGGCGAGGACAGCGCTGCCGGTGGTCTGGCTGGTGTGGCAGAATCGGGGACAGCAGATGGCCTCAGCATCAACCTGGCGGGTGGAAAAGTGCAGGCCCTTGCTGAGGGTTCCGTTGCCGGAGGAGTATTTGGCCGCTCGGCAACAGGACATGTGATCCGTAATGCCAAAGTGCAAGGTGACCAGGCTCCAGGTGCAGTCATCGCGGCAAGTGCGGCAGCCGGCGGTATCGCCGGTGTTAAAGCCGGACTTGGCAACAATACGTTTGAAATAGAGACGGTAGAAGTTCAGGATGTGACGATAACCTCTCCGAGTGAAGGCGGAATTGTGGGCGGTATTGCCGGCAAGCTGACCGATGCCGCGCTGAAGGGGGCGGTGTTCAGCGGAACCCTCCTGGCAACAGGCAACGGGGCTATAGCTGGCGGTATTACCGGTCAGGCGAAGGACTCTATTCTGTACAAGATGGAATCATCACCTCAGATTAAGGCCAGTGCGTCGTCTGGTGTACTTGTAGCCGGGGGTGTTGCCGGAACAATGGAATCATCGAAGAGAGACACTCCTTTGGATTTCGGACTACTGGTGCCGCTGTATCCGGGTATATATGAAGCGAAGCTTACTTCAGGTACAATTGCCATTGACGCGGCAGGTCAGAAGGCAGAGCTGTATGCCGGCGGCATTGCCGGTAAGCTGGACTCTGTCTCTCTGTATAATTCTTCCTCCTCAGTTTCTCTTGAACTGAGTGGAGCGAAGACTGTAGCGGCTGGCGGTGCAGTCGGCTATGTCAAGGACAGCCGGCTAGCCGGAATTGACACCGGAAGCCGTATGCAGGCAGAAGATAGCACAAACTATAATGTAGGGGGCCTGGTGGGACAGTCGTCCGGTGGCAGCATTTCCTATGCTCATGCAGAAGCGCCAGATCACAGGGCGATTGTTATTGGGGAGAGCGTCGCAGCCGGAAGAACGGAAGCGGCTGCTCATATCGGCGGATTCATTGGACTGGCGGACGGTACGGATATTTACGCTTCTTCGGCTACTCCGGATATTCAGATGGACAGTGCTAATCCGTATATCACCATCTACGCCGGCGGCTTTGCCGGTCTCTTGGGAGAGAGTAGAAGCGGCAGGGTTTCATTGGCAAAAGCATCAGGCCGGGTTACAGTGAGCGGGGCGGCTGGGGTCTACACTGGCGGCTTCGCCGGCACGGTCAATCAGTATCGTATTGAACGGGCCTACGCCTCGGGAAATGTGTCTAACACGGCCTTTGATGCCAGAGGCGGCGGTTTTGCCGGAGTTATTTATCCTGGGAGCGAAATCGAAGATGCTTATGCTGCCCAGGAACAGGTCAATGTTGCCGGAAGCAATGGGGCAACCCGATCCTACGCTGGCGGCTTTGCCGGATACAATGATGGCAGCCTGGCGCGGGTGTATGAACGGGTGTCCGTGGTTTCAGCTATTGCTGGCGGTTCCAACTCCTACATGGGAGCTTTTATCGGCTATAATTTCCGGAACGGTCTCATAGAGAATTCTTATTATGAAGGAAAACTGTCCCCTATCGGACACGATGCAAGCAACGACGGGCAGAACAATCATCTGAAAGAGTTGCCGCTTGCCGGATATCGTCAGCTGGAGGGCTGGGATTTCTCGGGCAGTCAGCCGGTATGGGGCTTTGCCTATGGAGTGCAGCAGAGTGCTCCGGAGCTCATGGATATGTCGGACTGGCGGTTCTCGCCTGATCTGCATATGCTTACCCGTGCCGGCAAGAATCAGACTGCATTTTCGGCAGGGACTGCCGAGGAGCTGGCGGGACTAGCGCTTCTATACGATGAAGGAGAGTCTGTGTATGCACTGTTTGATCCTGGAGCAGAAGCATTAACGGAGATTGATCGCATCACCCTGACTGCAGATATTTCGCTGGCTGGTAAGCCGTGGCTGCCTGTGGCAAGCTTCAAGGGTGTACTGGATGGCCAAGAGCATGTTATCTCAGGCTTGAATTATCATGCTGAAGTCTTGAAACACGCTGGTCTAATCGCTGAGAATTACGGCAGTATCATGAATTTGAAGCTACAGGATGTCATATTATCCGGAGCGATTAGTGCAGGCGCAGCTGCTGGTGTGAACCATCCGCAGGGAATGATTAAGAATGTGGCCGTAAGCGGCGGCAGCGTATCGGGTAAGGTGGCCGGAGGTATAGCCGGTGTTAATGAGGGACTGCTAACCGGCATTATTGTAGAGAACCTGAAGGCTGCGGGCACATCTAATGCCGGCGGAGCCGCAGGCAGCAATAATGGGCAGATCAAAGATGCTGCTGTAAAAGGTCTGACGGACATCACTTCCTCTTCTATAGCGGGAGGCATCACAGGACGTAACGAGGGAAGTGTTGAGTCCTCCTATACAAAAGCTGTTGTCAATGCTTCCGATCCTGACGGAACTAGCATCGCTGGTGGGGTTGCCGGGCAGAATGAAGCTGAGGGCTCTATTAAAGTAAGCTTCTCTTACTCCGATGTTACCGTGAATGCAAAGCATGCAAGCTCGGGAGGCGTCACCGGAGATAGCTCAGGTATCATTGCTGATAGCTATAACACAGGAACCGTAGAAGCTGCCGGAAAAGAAACTGCCCGGGCGGGCGGCATCGCCGGGTATGCAGAGGCAGGCACGATTAACGGATCTGTCAATGGCGGACAGATTGCGGCCAATGTCAACGGCAAGCTGGTTAAGGGCAAAACCTTCGCCGGTGGTATCGCCGGCCAGACCGGAGCCGCAATGACTCTGCTCCACAATTTCTTTGATGCACAAATGCTTCAGATTCCGGCTGCCTATTACACTCCGGAGGGAAGCAAGATCATAGGAGTGAAGGGGCAAGCGGAGGGAATAGGCACCTCACTGCTGACAGGGGGGACGCTGCCAACGGGGTTGGGCACTTCTGTATGGAGAGCAGTTCAGGGGTTCTATCCGCAACTTGCGTATTTCTCCGGTTCTCTGGACAGCGATCTGTCCACCGTTGCAGTTGTATTGAAGGATGGGGATACGGCGTTTAAAGTGAGCGGAAGCTACACCACTACTTCTGATGCTGCCATTCGCTGGACGGCCCAGGGCGAAGCAGGCCCGATTCAATTGACTGCAACGAAGGATGGCCAGAGTCGTTATATTGTTATTAACAGAATACCGCTGGCTTACACTGAAACAGCGGCTGCACCGACAAGCTCTACGGCGCTTGAGTTTAAGGATAAGACAGAGGTGGTGCTGATCAGCACTGAAGCAGACGGCCAGATCCATTACACAATGGATGGTTCGGCGCCTTCTGAGGTGTCGCCGTTGTACAAGGCACCTGTCCGGCTCAGCGACTCCGCTGTAATCAAGGCGATAACGGTGGTAGAGGGCAAGAATGACAGTAGGCTGCTTATTGCGGAGTTCACAAAAACAAAAGCACCGGATTCCGGCAACAGTGGCAACAGTGGCAACAGTGGCAACAGTGGTGGCGGTGGCAGTGGAGGAAATCCGGGTAGTGGAGTTAATACAGCGCCGAGTGAGGCTCCTCCTTTCGACATCCTGGTGAACGGGATAGCCAAATCTGTCGCTCAAGCCAATGACGCAACTGAGAACGGCAGAGTAACCACTACCATTGTGGTTGATGAGGCCGCTCTTACAAAGCTGCTTCTGGATACAGAAGGTTCAGCAGAAATTACATTCTTCTTCAAAAAGAATGCTGATGTGAACAAAGTGGAGCTGACTGGCAAGCTGGTTAAGCTGATGGCCAAGCATCAATCGGTGATCCGGGTAGATAACGGAATGGTGGTCTACAGTGTTCCGGCTGTGCTACTGGATGAATCGGCAGCGGAGCAAGCGGTCTTGAATCTTGAGATTGCCTCAACGGATGAACAGGAGACGAAGCTTGTAGAGCAAGTAAGTGAAGCCGGTCTGTATTCCTTCCTTGTGAAGCCAATGGTATTCCGCGCCGTTTATACCTATGGAGATCAGAAGAAGGAGATTAATCGTTTGAACGCTTACGTGGAACGGACGATTACTTTACCTCAGACAGTGGATAGCTCAAAAGCAATCGGGGTGAGCGTTGCGGCTGATGGAAGTGTCAACCCGCTGCCAACCCGAATCACTGGTGATGCCGGAACTATGGCGGCAGTGATCAAGAGCTTGTCTGGAAGCGGCATGGTTGGCGTAGTCACGGCCCGGACAGAAACCCCTTTCCGCGATGTGGAGTCGCATTGGGCACGGGCAGCCATTGCAGATCTGACCCGCCGGTGGATTGTGAGCGGTGTAGGTGAAGCGAGCTTTGAACCGAATCGCAGCATCACCAGAGCTGAATTCTCTGCTATGATTGTGAAGGCACTGGGTCTTGGCGGAAATAGTGCAGAAGACGCCAAGCACTTCAGTGATGTGAGTGCTGGAGCCTGGTACGCATCTTATGTTGAAACTGCATCTGAGTACGCCTTGGTATCCGGTTACCCGGACGGCAGCTTTGGTGCACAGGAGCCCATTACCCGCCAGCAAATGATGGTGATTCTATTCAGAGCCATGAAGCTCACAGGTATGCAAACCGAGATTACGGATGCTAGTGATGAACAGCTGCTGAAGAATTTTACCGATGCTGGAAGTATTGCCGAGTTCGCCAAGAACAGCTTTGCGGCAGCTCTCAATGCAGGAATCGTATCTGGAAGAAGCGCTACGCAGCTGGCTCCAGCTGATCGGACAACCAGAGCCGAGGCAGTGACTATTATTGAGAAGCTGATGAGGCTCTCAGGGCTGATGTGAAGAAATTAATTACAATTACAAACAGAGATTTTTACTGAATCAGAGAGCGAGTCTCCGTGAATGGAGGCTCGCTCTCTGTTACATATAGTGATTAATAATGTAAGAAAATCGGACAAAAAAGGAGCATACGCTGCAGCCAGAGGCTACAGCATATGCTCCTTTTTTGCGGTTTACAAGCCACTTACAGGGACAGATACATCATACGGCTCAGCCTCAGCCCTTAACCGCCCCTGCGACAACGCCCTTCACAATGTATTTCTGCAGGAAGATGAATACTACGATCGATGGCAGCACCGCCATTACCATAGCGGTCATGGCATACTGCCAGTCTGAGGTATACTGGCCCACGAAGGTGTAAGCGGCCAGCGTTAACGTCTTCGTCTCCGGCGAACCATTGACCATCAGCAGCGGGAGCAGGAAGTCATTCCAGATCCACATGACATCGATGATGACAATGGTCGTGGTGACCGATTTCAGCAGCGGGAAGATCACGCTGAAGAACAGGCGGAAGCCGGAAGCGCCGTCAATCGTCGCACTCTCGTCAATCTCTGTCGGGATACCCTTCACGAAGCCGTGATAGATGAACACCGCCAGCGGAGCGCCGAAGCCCCAATACAGGAGACCCAGTCCCCACGTGCTCTCCGACAGATTGAGGTTCTTGGCGGTCTGGAGGACCGTCAGCATGATCGACTGGAACGGAATCAGCATCGGCATAATGCACAGGAAATACAGGACACCGCTCCATCTGGTTTTGGTCCGGGCCAGCTTATAGGCGGCGATGGAGGAGATGAATACGATACCGAGCAGGCCGACACCTGTAATGATGAAGTTGTTCAGGAACAGCCGCGGATAGTTGATGAACTCCCAGACATAGGCGTAGTTGCTGAAGGTCAGCTTCTGCGGCAGGGCGATGACATCAGTCATGACCTCGCCGAAGCTTTTGAGCGAGTTGATAATCGTCAGGAATAGCGGGTACAGGAACAGCAGAGACAAGAGGACCAGAATAACCTCCAGGATGATCTTGCCTGCCTTGTTGTGGTTGGTTGTCATTAGGCCTCTACCTCTCTCCGTTTGAAGACGGTCAGCTGGATGATCGTTACGGCAAGCACGGCAAGGAACAGAATGAGCGCTTTGGCTGTACCGTAGCCGTACAGGTTGTTCTGGAACGTATCCCGGTAGATATCATAAGCGATACTATACGTAGTTCCGCCGGGCCCCCCACCGGTCAGTGACAGGATGACATCGAATACCTTGATCGAATTGGTGAGCGCCATGAACACAGAGATCGTGATCGATGGGGCAAGCAGCGGCAGCGTAATGCTGAAGAATTTTCTCAGCGGTCCGGCACCGTCTACTGTAGCAGCTTCCTTGAGATCTTCAGGCACAGACTGCAGACCGGCAATGTAGATGACCAGATAGAACCCGATCGACTGCCAGATGGATACGCCCAGGATGGAGATGAAGGCGAGTCCCGGTGTCCCTAGCCAGCTTAGATCGAAGATTGCCCAGCCGGTGCTCTCGCCCAGCGAGTTGAAGCCCTGCATGAAGATGAACTTCCAGATGAAGCCGACAATGACCAGACTGAGGATATAAGGGATGAAGAAGGCTGCTCTCAGCCAGGAGGTGCTTCTCAGCTTCATGTCCAGCAGCACCGCCAGCAGAATCGCCAGCACATTGACTATGATAATATAGAGCACCGCGTATTTAATCGTGAACCAGGCGGCATCCGAGAAGTTGGTATCGCCGGAGAAGATCTGTTTGAAATTATCCAGCCCGACGAACTTGGGGTGCTTGGAAATCCCGTTCCACTTGGTCATTGAATAGCGGATGGTCATGGCGAAGGGAATATAGAAGGCTACAGCGATACAGATCAGAACCGGGAGAGTAAAGATTCCGAATTCGAATTTCTCGCGCCATCTTTTGCCGGGTGTTTTTAACATGGATGCACCTCTTCTTGAGTTATAGGGTGGGAGAATTAGGCCTGGCTTGCCACACTTAACCATTCCGGTTAGTCTATATTGTGTATTATAGAGCAGACCGGTATCGTCAAAAATGGATTTAAGAGTACAGTTAAGGGTAAAAAGGTGAACGGACTGCGGAGGCCGGAAAAGTTCCCAAAACCGGCAGCGGGGAGAGCGGAGAGCATCATGAGAAAAGTGTGGGTTAAGCTGATCGAGCCTTTACTGGCGCGGGTGTCCCGCCGCCTGGCTAACAAGCTGATTCTGTTGTTTACGATTATCATCATCCTGGTGGTCAGTTCACTCACCTACATATCCTATAGCATGCTGCAGCGGGAATCGGTCGATAACAGCATTGCTAGTACCAGCAATAACCTGCTCCTGGTCGGACGGAATCTGGAGAGTTATCTGAGCGGGATTGAGCAATTGTCTCTGCCGCAGATCTCCTACGATGAGTTCAATTATGCGCTTTTGCATGAATCGGAAGACTACAGCTCCCGGATGTACGTGGAGGATTATCTGCGGAATTTGTATTTTTCACGCAATGATCTGGAGGCGGTCTACCTCTATGTAATCAAGGAGCAGAAGTATTATTATGTCACCAAGGAGAACTATAACATCACCGTCCGGGTATCCGAGCATCCGCCTATTGATGACCTGCCGTGGTATAAGCGGGCGCTTAAGAGTCCGTATAACCGTTCCTATCAGTCGTTCGTGGAGGAGCAGCCGGCCAGCGTGAACAGCGCCGATTACCCCGTTAACCGGGGCAAGGTGTTCATGGGCTATCACCGTCTGATCCGCTCCATCGTGTCACGCGAGCCGCAGGCGGTATTATCGCTATATTTGAACTCATCCGTGACCGATGAGATTATGCGGGATATCCCGTTCAGCACCGGAGAGCATCTGATGTATATCAGCCCGGACGGGGAGCCCTTCAAGGTGGATGACAAGGAATTCTACCGGGAGAGCAAGGAGGCGGGACTGGCGAAGCTGCTGACACCGGAGCAGAAGGGGCGCGTAACCTGGCCCGGCAAGGGGCAGAAATACCTCGTAATCTACGATATCAGCCAAAAGGAAGGCTGGAAGCTCGTCAAGCCGATTCCCTACACCCAAATCTATGAGGCAGCGACAACGACGCGAACGTTAAGTGTGGCGATTGGCCTGCTGTTCCTGATCGTCTCTGTGGTGCTGGTCAGCTTCACCTCGAACCGGATCACCCATCCGCTGAAGAATCTGTCGCTCCAGATGCAGCGGTTCAGCACCGGGAGCTTTGATGCGCAGGCGACGGTTGCGGGCAAGGATGAGATCGCCTACCTGTCGCGCCATTTCAACAAAATGGTCGAGAAGACGAATGAGCTGATCAATGAACGCTACAAAATGAAAATTGTTGAAAAGAACGCCGTCTTAAAAGCGCTGGAGGCCGAGATTAATCCCCATTTCCTGTACAATGCACTCCAGGCGATCTCAACTAAGGCCCTCAAGAACAACAACGATGATATTGTCGAGATGGTGGACAACCTGGCCCTGACCCTGCGATACTGCATTAGCGGCAAGGATGTGGTGCAGGCAAGGGAGGAGCTGCGGCATATCGAACGTTATCTGGCGCTGCAGAAGGCGCGGTTCGGGAACCGGATGCAAGTGGTGTACGCCTGGGATGAGAGCCTGATGGAGCTGAGAATCCCCAAGCTGTCGCTCCAGACACTGGTGGAGAACTGCATCAAGCATGCGCTGGAAAAGGTATCGAATACGGTTACCATCACCATTGAGGCGCATATCACCGGCACACACAGTGTGATCTCCGTGCTGGACGATGGGCCGGGCATCAGCGGAGAACGGCTGGAGCAGGTGCTGAGCTCCCTTCAGATGCAGTGGGAGGACCGCGCAGCGGACACGGCCGAAGAGGACGGTATGGAGAGTATCGGGCTGAAGAATCTGAATACCCGGCTGAAGCTTTTGTATGGAGATGAGTCGGGTCTGGTCATTCATAGCACGGAGCAGGGAACACGAATGGATATGCGGCTGCCGCGGGGAGGAGTAGGACAACATGTATAGAGTGCTGATTATTGATGATGAGGAGCCGCTGCGCGAAGCGATTCACATTCTGGGGGATTGGGAGGGCCTCGGTGTCAGCGAGGTGCGGGAGGCGATGGACGGGAAGGCGGGCCTTGAGCTGCTGCGCCGCGAACGGTTCGATCTGGTGCTGGTTGATATGAAAATGCCGGAGCTGAGCGGAGCCGAGCTGCTGCAGATTGCCGAGCAGGAATTCCCGGAGCTGCTGCTGATTGTGATCAGCGGCTATAATGATTTCGAGTATACGCGCCAGGCTATCCGCTCGAAGGTGGTGGATTACCTGCTGAAGCCGGTGAACCGCACAGATCTTAACCATGCGCTGCGCAAGGCGGTGGGGGTGCTGGAGGCCAAGCGGAAACGGGAGAGCGAGTTCATTAACCGCAATATTACGCTCAATATGTCGCTGCCGAAGCTGAAGGAGAAGATGTATCTGTCCATCATTGACCGGAGCTTCAAGACCCAGTCCAATGAGGCCTTTCTCCCGCTGATCGGGGCGGACGGGGCGGCCAGCCACTTCGCTGTCGGCCTGCTGCGGATGCTTAATCTGGAACAGGTACGTAAGGAAAGATTCCATGGGGACCGGGATCTGCTGCATTTTGCCGTAACGAATGTCATGAACGAGAACACGGACGGGCAGTTCGAGTCGTTCAGCTTCGCCAGCACCAAGGGGGAGCGCGAATTCATTGCCATCTTCACCATGAAGGGCGGTTATGAAGCAGATGCGGCCTTCCTGTCGCTGCACCATATGAAGAAAGCAGCCGCTACCTTGAAGGAGCTGTTCGGAATCCTCTGTGCAGGCGGAATCGGGGAGCCTTGCCGCGATTCGCTCAGCATTGCCGTCTCCTATGAGCAGGCCAAAGCCTCACTAGATGCGATTGACCTGCTCAGTCTGAAGGGCAGCCTGATCGCACAAGGCAGAGCAGTGAATCCGGTATCGCGGGATAATCCCTCCCTGACCGGGAGGATGCCGCAGATCCGCAGCGCGCTGGAGGGCGGGAATGTGAACCATGCCCGCAGCATCCTCAGCGAGTTCATCCGCAAATGCCAGGAGACGGAAGGCTTCACGCTCGGGGAGGCGGACCGGACGCTACAGGGCTTTCTTTTGCTGCTGGGCGAGATTGCTGCAGAGCTGGATGCTATGCCGCCGCAGATCCGCAGCGGGAAGGACAGCAGCCTGTCATCCCTGGGCATCCTTAGCGACTTCGCCTCCTTTGAGCAGTTTGCCGGCGTGCTTAACGATATCTTCGACCGTTATGCGGGTGAGATCAGCCGGACGGTAGCCGGAGACCGCAGCAGTGTGCTGGAGAATATTAAGGCGTATATTGATAACCATTATTTCGAGGATATTAAGATATCGATGTTCACGGAACAATATTTCCTGAGCAGAGAGTATCTGATGAAGCTGTTCAAGGGACAATACGGCTACGGCATTCACGAGTATGTGCAAAAGGTAAGGATGAACAAAGCCACAGCACTGCTGGCCGATCCTGCCCTCAAAATTCAGGATATCTCTGAAATGCTGGGGTATAAGGACAAGAACTATTTCAGCAAGGCATTCCGCAATTACTATGATTGCTCCCCTTCTGAATTCCGGCTGCGGCTGCCAGGGGTAGAAAAGTGAAACGGTTACATGGACACTTTTTTACCCTCATCAGTTCACTTATGTACCTTCTTATCCTTTTTCTTTTTATTTAGAATGATGAGCAAGACCACAAGATGCATAAGGAAAAAGGGGGCAACATCATGTTAAAACGATTCATGGCATTATCTGCGAGTCTGCTGCTGGTGGGCGGACTGCTGGCCGGTTGCGGTGGAAATAACACCAATAATACCGCTAACAACACAGGTGGAACAGCCGGAGCAGGCAATACACCAACGGATTCCGCCAAGCCCGTCACCATTAATATGTTCACCGCCTCTCCCGAATACACAGATGCTTTCAATGCTTATATTGCGGAATACAAGAAGGTGAAGCCGAATGTTACGATCAATCTGGAAATCATGCAAGCAGACTACAATACGGTGCTGAAATCCAAAATTGCCGCCGGCAGCACACCGGATGTGTTCCAGACCACGGCGGGCGGGGATATCGATACTTTTGCCGAATACAGCGCTGACTTGACCAATGAGCCGCTGGCCGCAGCGATGACGGATGCCGTCCGCTCCAACATGAGCTCTACCGATGGCAAAGTCCTCGGACTGCCGGTGAAGGGCAACCTGTTCGTCCTGATGTACAACAAGAAGCTGCTGGCGGATGCCGGCATCACGGAAGTGCCTAAGACTACTGCTGAAATGGATGATGCGATCACCAAGCTTGAAGCCAAGGGCATCACACCCTTCGCCAACGCCTATAAAGAGTGGTGGGTATGGAAGCATATCTTCCAGCACTTCGTAGACGCTGCCGCGACCGATGCCGGAACCGATGCAAAGACGCTCGTAGCAGACTTCATCGCCGGGAAGACGACCTTCAAGGATCATCCGGTGCTGAGCGATAACTTCTTCAGCTTCATTGATACAACCGTTAAGCACGGAACAGACAAGCCGCTTGAACGTGACAGCAATGCAGAGGTCAGTGATTTCGCCCTGGGCAAAACAGCATTCATGACCGGTAAAGGCGCATGGGATGAAGAAGCGATTAAGAAAATCACCCCTGACTTTGACCTCGGCATCGCCGGGTACCCTGTCAGTGACAAACCGGAACAATCCCAAATTATCACCGGTGCCGACCAGGCACTGCGGATCAATAAGGATTCTGCGGTAGCAGCGGAAACGATTGAGTTCTTCAACTGGCTCTATACTTCCGATTACGGGAAGAGCTGGTTCTCTAACGTAGCGAAGGTCATTCCTCCAATCAAGGATGCCCCGATGCCTGACCTGCAGATGCCTAAGGAAATGGAAGAAATCCTGAAGACGGAGAAATCCGGCGACCTCTCGGTGAACTACTCCCTGGATACGTTCCACCAGAAATTCGGGGAGCTTATGCAGGCTTATATCGGCGGCAGCAAGACGAAGGATCAGGCGATTGATGAAATTCAGAAGGCTTGGATTCAATTCGGGTCTGCGGAATAAAATTTTGGTTTGACCTTAGCGGCCTCCGAAGTAAGCTTTATTACTGAGGGGGTCTTCTTTCTATGTAACGCAGATTTCAGGGTGGGGGGTGTATGTGGCTGGACGTAACTGCGTGAGCTTTGGATTTCCGGCCGCTGTTGTCTCCAGATTTCCTGATTATACCGCTCGTAGCGGTTGAAATCCGGAGACAAAGGCGGGCGCTGTCGCTCCTCCAATTCCAAACCTCCCTCCGTTACTTCGCCACCTACACGAGCACCGCAGGAAAATTAGGAGTTACGAATAGAAGAGAAGGTCTCAATATCGGGAGAAGCAGGAAGAGCGGAGATATTAAGGGATAAGAGATTAAGAGATTAAGAGTCACGAATATTTGCAAGGAGGCCAAATAGACATGGACAGCAGGCTAATAGACATAGCCGAGAACGGGCTTTATCTTACAATAGAAATTACAGCGGAGCAGGATGTGCGGCTGCTGCATTTTGGCGCAGCGCCGCTGGAAGCAGGGAGCATAGAAGACAAGCACAAGGCAAGCTTCCGGCTGCTGGAGCTGCAGCTGTCGGGGGAAGACCGGGCGGAATATCACGGGCGGACACACCGTGCGTCTTATCCGGGATTGCGCATGGTGTATGACGGGCATAAGGACACGGTGAATCCGCTGGGACGGAAGCTGGAGCTTACGCTGGCTGATCCGCTGACGGGTGTGAAGGCAGTACAGCATTATCAGTTCTATACTGGTGTGCAGATTGTGCGGGCCTGGACAGTCTTGCGTAATGAAGGCGATGCGGAAGCGGCTGTGGAGTATCTGTCTTCGTTTGCACTTACAGGAGTGGACAAGGAGGGCAACGGAGACCGTAATGACAAGATTGAAGTGAGTATTGCTCACAGCGGGTGGCAGAGTGAGCTGCAGTGGAAAAGCTACAGTCTTCCAGAGCTGGGCATGTCCCATCTCGCCGACCGTGGCTCGAAGCGGATTGCCGCCAGCAATACCGGGTCCTGGTCAGCGGCGGAGCTGCTGCCAATGGCTGTGCTGCGCAACAAGGAGAGCGGGACAAGCTTGTTCTGGCAGATTGAACATAACGGCTCCTGGCACTGGGAGCTGACGGATCAGGGAGATCAGCTTACACTGCTGGTCAGCGGACCTACGGAGCATGACAATCACTGGTGGCTGAAGCTTGCCCCTGGCGAAGCGTTCACCTCTGTGCCGGTGGCCGCAGGTATAGTAGAGGGCGGATTCGGAGAGGCGGCAGAGCAGCTTACCGCATACCGGCGGCTGATCCGCAGACCGAATGAGGATAATGAGCTGCTGCGGGTGATTTTCAACGACTACATGAACTGTCTGTGGGGAAGCCCGACAACGGAGAAGCTGCTGCCGCTGATTGATGCTGCTGCCGAAGTCGGCTGTGAATACTTCTGCATCGACGCGGGCTGGTATGCTCCCGGTGAATGGTGGGACGGGGTCGGGGAGTGGGCGCCTTCGGCTGAGCGCTTCCCGGAAGGCATCAAGTACGTGCTGGATGTGATCCGCAGCAAGGGGATGATTCCGGGTCTGTGGCTGGAGCTGGAGGTGATGGGCATCAACAGTCCGAAGCTTGCGGAGACCGGCGACAGCTGGTTCTTCATGCGCCATGGCAAGCGGGTCAAGGACCGCAGCCGCTATCAGCTCGATTACCGTAACCCTGCGGTTATTAAGCATGCCGACAGCGTGATTGCCCGGCTGGTGGAGGAATACGGCATCGGGTATATCAAGATGGACTATAACATCAATGCAGGCATTGGTACGGAGACGGAGGCAGACAGCTTCGGGGACGGTCTATTGCAGCATAACCGCGCTTATCTGGCCTGGCTGGACAGCATCTTCGCCCGTTATCCGCAGCTCGTCATTGAGAACTGCTCCAGCGGCGGGATGCGGATGGATTACGCCATGCTCAGCCGCCACAGCATCCAGTCCACCAGCGACCAGGAGGATTATGTGAAGTATGCTGCCATTGCCGCAGGCTCTCCGGCTGCACTGACTCCCGAGCAATCGGCGGTCTGGTCGTATCCGCTGCGCGAAGGTGACGATGAAGAGGTCATTTTCAACATGGTTAACTCGCTGCTGCTTCGCGTTCATCAGAGCGGCCATCTGGCCGAGCTAACGCCAAGACGCCGGGCGCTGGTGAAGGAGGCGCTGGATTATTACAAGTCTATCCGTGCCCACATTCCGCAAGCCTTCGCCTTCTGGCCGCTCGGTCTGCCTGACAGTGGAGGGGAATGGGTCAGCTTCGGCCTCCGTCATGGGGACATCCGCTATATTGCTGTATGGCGGATTGCCGGAGAAGCGGCTGCGGTTACGCTGCCCATTCCTGAGCTGAGGAGCCGCGAGGCGGAGGCCCGGTGTGCGTATCCTGAGGCGCACGGGTCGCAGTGGAGCTGGGACGCTGTAGAAGGCAGCTTGACCGTTACGCTGCCCGCTGGCAAGACTGCGAGGCTCTTCGAGCTTCGTTCGTAGGGCTTGCTTCGCCCGCCAAGAAGAGGCTGAAAGCTGATACGGGGTGATTTGCATGCAAAAAGGGGTATTTCTGCACCGGAGAATGGCTGCTGAAATACCCCTTTTTCTGCTACTTGATGAAGCTTAGGCTTTTCAGCAGCAAACGGCGTGTGTAATAAAAGGACAAGAGAAGGAGGAACGCTAGAACTAGGCTGAAGGGTAGGCTGAGAAAGACGGGGACCGAATAGGAAGGGGTCAGATTCATCCCTATGGCACTGACTCCGAAGGTCCGCAGTAAGCCCGCTATCGGAGCAATGATGGCACAGATGAAGCTCCCGGCCACCCAGACGCCCAGCACGGGCAAGGCAAAGAGGATGACGAATCCTTTTGCCAGATAGTTCAGCAGGTTGGGCATTGCACCAGAGGAAGAAGATTTCATGTCGTGTACCTCCATCTTTATGTATTCATGTGAATAATCTTGCCTATCTGGGAAAGGGGATGAATTGTCAGTATCTCCCGGTAACGGACCTCCCGGATAGAGCATCCCGGCCCGAGTGTAACATTCTGTCCGCACACAAGGTCTGCCTGCGTCCGGTACAGGGTGAGGTCAGCCCCTTCAATGATCTCACAGCGCAGCTTGCGGAAAGGGCTCAGCGGCATAGGGAGCAGTCTGGAGGAGGGGGACACGATAATATCACCTTCAGAGGTCATGTGTCTGATCTTGCACAATGCACCCAGCTTGATGCGGATGGTGCCCATGCAGGATAAGCGGTCTATACGTACGCAGCCTTCAGCCTGGAATTCTTCTGCGGCAGCCTTACCGGTAACAGATAAGTATCCGTTGGACGTGATGCTCACGCCCCTGAGTTCAGGAACGCGCAGACTGCCGAAGCTGTTCAACTCCTGTGTATTGCAAGACAACCCTATGGAGCATTCTCCTCTAAGCCTCAGGCGCGCTGTGGTCAAACTCCCGCTGACATGCAGGTGTCCCAGCACCTCCACATGGGAGGCGTCCATATCCCCCCGGCAGATCCGGGAGCCGTTGATTTTAAGAGGTTTATTGGGCGCAGGTGTCGGGTTCAGTGCAGACATAGGTTCGTTCACCGCCGTTTTATAATATTTTAGTAACTATAATATATATCAAATAAAATATATAATCAATATTTGTTCTCTATCAAAAAAACTGCACTTCCCTAAGGGAAATGCAGTCTGTGCTTAAAGGATAGCTATTGGTGTTACTCTAACATTCCGCCCATCAGATCATCGATTCTTTGGAGGGTGGAGGAGATTTTGTCGAGGTCAGTCAATGCAAAGGTGTCGAACAGAGAAAGGATGTGCTGCTTGCCTGGTCCGGTGAGAACAATATTCACGACTCTGCGGTCTTCCTTCGTGCGCACTCTCTTGATGTATCCCAGATCCTCCAGCTTATCGCACATGAACGAAGCGGCTCCCGGCGTAATGACAAGCCGCTCTGAGATATCCGTAATATTAAGGGAGCCTGTGAGGTGCAGAAGGAACAACAGCATGATCTGGTTCTGCGAGAGTGATCCTTTTTTGGTAATCCGGTCTATGAACGCCTGTGATTTCTGCTGCACGCTGGCCATATGCTCCATGACGGTATAGACGGCTTGCTCTTTCTCAGCTTCTTTGCTCATGGAAACACTCCAATATCGTATATTAAGTAAAATATATAGATTATATATCTTTTTTGTCAAGTAAGGAGGGGAGAGCATAGTTCCAAAGGAGCAGCCGTAAGCTAAGAGCAGAACTGCTTCAGCCATACTCCTGCAGGATTCCGGGCAAAAATAGAATGAAAAGAATAAAATGGATATAAAACGGTTTCAGTTATAGTTTTGTCGAAAAAACTCTAAACTTTGTCGAATTTTTTGTCGATAAATATCAAAAGATGTAGAAATAAAATTGACAGGAAAGAAATAGCACTTTACAATGCAATTATAGAGTAATCATTTCTACTTATTAGAAGCTTTGATAGCTTTTAACACCGAATGATGATCCAAGTGTTATTTCAAGGGAGGATGCATAATGATGAAAGCAACTGGCATAGTAAGAAAAGTAGATGAACTGGGACGTATTGTGATTCCGATTGAGCTCCGCAGAACAATGGGAATTGACATAAAGGATCCGCTCGAAATTTTTGTGGACGGCGAAAAGATCATTCTCAGAAAATATGAACCTACTTGCATCTTCTCCGGAAGTGCCGAGAACCTGATTAACTTCAAGGGTAAAATGGTCAGTAAAGATGTTCTCGATGAACTGATCTCAAGCTTCGACAACGTATAAGTTAAGGTTCTGAGGCAGTATGCAGTATGAACAGAAGGGACCGCAGTGTAAGCACGCTATGTGTTTGCACTGCGGTCCCTTTCTGTGATTAGGGGTTCGTAGACAACATCTGCGGCTTCCTATATCATTAGGGCGTGTGACCGAAGAACAATTGGAAGGGATGATTTACCTCATGAGCAACGAAGAACAGACACAGGCGGGCAACAGACCGCTGCCGAACTTAAACCAGCCGGAAGCCATCGTATTCGATATGGATGGTACGCTGTTCCAGACAGAGAGCCTGTTATTGCCCGCCTATCATAAAATGTTCGATATCCTGCGGGAAGAAGGCCTGCATTCCGGCCCGACTCCACCTGAGGAGCGCATTCTGGGCAGTCTAGGCATGCTGCTTGCGGATATCTGGAAGAACGTAATGCCGGAAGCGGATGAGGCGGTACACCGCCGGGCGGATGAGCTGCTACTGCAGCTGGAGATTGAAGGGCTGGAGGCCGGAGGGACGGTTCTGTACCCTAAGGTAGTCGAGACGCTGCGTGCCCTGCACGCGCGTGGAGTGAAGCTGTTCGTCGCCAGCAACGGGCTGGAGGATTATATCCATAGCATCGTAGTCGTGCACGAGCTGAAGGACCTGTTCGAGGGGCTGTACAGCGCAGGCGGCTCGGGAACGGCAACCAAGACCGAACTGCTCGGCCTTCTGCTGGATAATCACAAGATCGGCAGCGCCTGGATGGTCGGGGACCGTTCCTCCGATGTACAGGCGGGCAAGGGCAACGGACAGACCGTTATCGGCTGCGCCTATGCCGGCTTCGGGCGGCAGGATGAGCTGAAGGGCTCGGATGTCATTATCTCATCATTCGATGAATTGATTGCGTTGTATGATAACAGCATTGCAGCTGAGCTGTAATCCGTCGTACGATACTTGGAGTTATGCCGGTTGCAATCAGGTCATGAGACTGCCTTCGCCCGATCTTTTATAAGGGCGAGGGCGGTTTTTCCTGTAAAGCGATGTTAAGCTGTCAATTCCTGCACATAATGCAACATGCTTAATTCTCAGATGGCTATTATCGGGAAATGTTGTACAAAAGACAGCATTCTTCGCGATCCAAGCGATGCAGCAGAAGAATTCTTGTATTTACTGCAGCAATCCTCCTTCACACCTAAGTATCCATGCTGCATGTTGCATTTACTACAACACTATCTGTATGCCTGCCGTGTCCGCACCTTGCCGCACCCCACCTCACCTAATCTACTTAACAAACCTACTTTGCTCCTCAGCGGGCGAGCTCCCCGTACCCCTAACCATTACAGAA